>CAVFNN010000005.1:0-95002 GCA_963623925.1 bacterium
GGCGTAGTTACTGGGCTAAACGGCATTTCTCACCCACAAGGATGCCCGAAGAGCCTCGCTTTGACGCTATTAAGGATCTTTATATGCAGAGGAAAAGCCAGAAAGAAATAGCAGAGAAATTTCACATTAGTGTAGCTCAGGTGGCAAAGATTACGCAGTCAATGGGTATATGGCATACTGTAAAAAGCAAACCGATTGAAGCGATTATTTTTATGGACAAATTTTCGTATTTACGTTAATGAACGGGATGCGATACATTGTAGCGTAGTGTAAATTCGATGAAGGAAATAATATTGTTGAATTTTGCTCACAAAAATCCCCTGCCATTTAAACGGCAGGGGATTTTTGTGCCGCCGCGCAGCCCTCTGCGCGGCGAAGAGGAGGGGCAGCGGAGGGAACGAGCCCCGGTTTTTGGAACAAAAAACCGGGGCAAGCGATCTGCAGCTTGCCCCGACGATCTGCGGGAGATGGGACTTGAACCCACACGTCTATACAGACACAAGATCCTTAGTCTTGCCTGTCTGCCAATTCCAGCACTCCCGCGCAACAGATGGTATAATACCACCTGCTGTAAGAAAAAGCAAGAGGAAAATGCGAAATTTTTAGTAGGTTTTGTCCGCCACCGCATTCTGGGTTTTTTCCATATAAGAAGAGCAGCGCTTGAAGTGACGACGATAGTACTCGGAGTACATCACATCCACCAGGAAGAGCTGACTGATCTCTGCGGAGGTGGGGCCGCTCTGGAGGGAGCCTTCATTAGCGCCACACAACAGGATAATGTCGGCATATTCGGTGAGCGGTGACTTGGAGAAACGGGTGACAACGATGGTCTTCGCGCCGGACTGCTTGCAGAGGCGGGCAATTTCCACCGTATCCTTGGTAGCACCGGAGTAGGAGAAGATGACGGCGGCATCCTGACCGCTGAGCGTGGCGGCAGACATAAGTTGCACATTCACCACCTCATTGCAGCGCACCTTCGGCTCGATGCGCAGGAACTTGTTCATGGCTTTCATGGCCGTCAGCATGGAAGCACCCACACCGAAGAAGACAATGTTTTTGGCCTCAGACAGGGTATCCATGGCCTTGGTCATCTGCCGAAGATCAATGAGGGAGTAGGTTTCCTGAATGGCGGAAACATTTTCCGTCAGCACCTTCTTGGCCAGCTCGGCGATGTTGTCTTCCAGGGTGATGTTCCGGTCTTCACTTTCCGTCAGCTGCTCTGTACCGCTCCGCATGGAGAGGGAAAGCATCATCTTGAATTCCTGATAGCCCTTCACGTTCATGGTCTTACAGAAACGGAACACGGAAGTGTCACCCACCTGACAGGCCTCCGCCAGATCGGAGATGGACATAAAGAGCACCTTGCCGGGATTTGCGAGAATGAAATCGGCTACCTTTTTTTCGGCCTTGGTAAACTGATTGTAGGCCGAGCGTATTTTGGTTAAATAATCTTCCTGCATTTACATCACCTGTCCTTTTCATAAACTCATGTCCCTACTATACCATATCGGGAAAATATTTTCAATTCTGCGATGGAAATGAAAAAAGAAATTGCCGAAGTGATTTGGCCCACAAGTGCATGAAGTACGGACATTTTTGGATCTCTGTAGAAGTATGTTGAACATCAAAGAACAAATATTTGTGTGCTTTGTGGAAAAGCATGGGCATTTGTGCTATGCTGATAAAATGTATAAACACTATAAAATCTTTTCAAAAGAGAGTGATATGGAACATATGATTATTAAAATTATATGTTGAAAGGGGGCGCGATAGTTGGCGAAGAAAAAAGATGAGATAAGCATCCGTTCCAGCGCTGCGGAATACTTGACCTATATTGCTTCTGTTGGAGACCAGCAGGACAGCATTGAGATGCGTTATGAGGATGAGAATATATGGCTGACGCAGAAGATGATGGCTACACTGTATGATGTAAGTGTTGCGGCTATCAATCAGCATATAAAAAAAGTATATGGTGATTCGGAATTAGAGCCAAAGGCAACTATTAAGAAATACTTAATCGTTCAAAATGAAGGTACGCGTCAGGTTCAGAGAGAAACAAATCATTATAATCTACAAATGATCATTGCCGTTGGATTCAAAGTGAACAATGAGCGAGCAGTGCAGTTCCGTAAGTGGGCAAACAGTATTGTGAAGGACTACACTATCAAAGGCTGGGTCATGGATGATGAGCGCTTGAAGAATGACGGCTCCGTGCTTACCACAGAGTATTTTGACCGCCTGCTTGAGCAGATTCGGGAAATTCGTTTGTCTGAGCGCAGGTTCTATCAGAAGATAACCGACATTTATGCCACGGCACTTGATTATGATCGTACTGCAAAGACAACGAAGCAGTTCTTCGCAAAGGTTCAGAATAAGATGCATTATGCGGTACACGGTCATACGGCGGCAGAGCTTATCTATGAACGCGCAGATGCCGAAAAGCCACACATGGGATTAACCACATGGGCAGCGGCCCCGGATGGCAAGATCGTAAAAAGTGATGTAAGCATTGCGAAGAATTATCTGAGCGATCAGGAGATGCGCTCGTTGGAGCGAATCGTATCCGCTTATCTGGATCTGGCAGAAGACCGGGCAGAACGACATATTCCGATGACAATGGAGGATTGGTCAAAGCGCCTGGATTTATTTCTGATGGCGGATGACAGAGAAGTGCTTCAGGATGCGGGAAAGATCACTGCAGAGATTGCTAAAGCAAAAGCTGAAATTGAATTTGAAAAATACCGTGTTATTCAAGATAGGCTGTTTGTGTCTGACTTTGATAAGTACATGCTGGAATTAGAAGAAAAATGCAAAAACCAGAAATCCGGTGTATAGTATAGGAAGCAACATCGATTTTTTTCAGGAGGACAATTATGATACGTAAGGTGAATGCAGTGGCTGTGGAGCATCTGGGCGGCGGCAAGGGAACTGCCTATGTGCACAACATCGTTTCCAAGGAGGAGTTGAACGGGCATGGCCGTCTCTATGCGAAGGTGGTACTGCCGCCGGGAAGCAGTGTGGGTTGGCACCAGCATGTGCATGACACAGAGCCCTATTATATTCTGAAGGGTGAGGCAGACTTTATTGACAACGATAAAACGGTCACCAAGGTCGGCCCCGGCGACGCCTGCCTCATCGAGGTGGGACAGTTCCATTCCATCGAGAACAATTCCGATTCCGATGTGGAGTTCATGGCGCTGATCTACAATGAGCCGGGATATTTGAATTAAAATGTTCTTGTGATGCATCCCGTGGGCACCCCGCTCGATATCAGCCAAGCTGTTGCGATACCCACGGGAAATACTTGCGTTTTGCATAATTATGCGGTATAATTAGTTGCAAGTATGTAAACAGGAAATCGGCAAATCCTCTCTGCTTGTGGCAGAGGGGATTTTTTGATTCCTAGGAAAGTGCATCCTAGGAAAATGTATTGTGTCAACGAAAAAGGAGTCATTTCATGGAGAAGCAAATGCTGCAGGAGAATTATGATGTGATCATCATCGGTGCGGGGCCCAGCGGTGCCTTCTGCGCCTATACATTGAAGACGGAGCGCCCGGAGCTTAAGGTGCTGATGATCGAGAAGGGACGCCGGATCGAGAAGCGTGTCTGCCCGAAGCGGAAGACCAAGGTCTGCGTGGGCTGTAAGCCCTGCTCCATCACCACGGGCTTTGCCGGTGCCGGTGCCTTCTCCGACGGCAAGCTGTCCCTGTCCCCGGATGTCGGCGGCAACCTGCCGGAGATCCTGGGCTATGAGAAGACCGAGGAGCTGATCAAGGAGTCCGATGAAATCTATCTGCGTTTCGGTGCGGATAAGTCGGTTTACGGTGTGGACAAGGAGCGGGAGATCGAGGAAATCCGCCGGAAGTCCATCGCCGCCGGCATTAAGCTGGTGGAATGTCCCATCCGTCACCTGGGCACGGAAGAGGGCTACAAGATCTACATGCGCATTGAGCACCACCTGGAGGAGCTGGGTGTAGACATGCTCTTCGATACCCAGGTGGAGGACGTCCTCATTGAAAACAACAAGGCCACAGGTGTCCGCATTGAAGGCGGTCAGGTGTTCCGGGCCGGCGAGGTGGTTTCCGCTGTGGGTCGTGAAGGCTCTGAGTGGCTCGCCAACATTTGCCGTCAGCACCGTATCGAGACCCAGGTGGGTACCGTGGACATCGGTGTCCGGGTCGAGGTGCGCGATGAGATCATGAAGTTCCTGAACGAGAACCTTTATGAGGCAAAGATGATCTACCACACAAAGACCTTCGACGACAAGGTGCGTACCTTCTGTACCAACCCCTCCGGCGAGGTGGCGACCGAGTACTATGACAATGGTCTCGCGGTGGTAAACGGTCATGCCTACAAAGCCAAGGAGTACAAGACGAAGAACACCAACTTCGCGCTCCTGGTGTCCAAGAACTTCACAGAGCCCTTCAACGAGCCCATCGAATACGGTAAGTACATCGCCCGGCTGTCCAACATGCTCTGCGGTGGCCGCATCATGGTGCAGACCTTCGGCGACTTCCTGAGAGGACGCCGGACCACCAACGAGCGTCTGTTCCGAAACAACATCATGCCGACCCTGAAGGATGCCGTGCCGGGTGACCTGTCTCTGGTGCTGCCGTATCGCATCATGCTGGATCTGAAGGAAATGCTGTTTGCTCTGGATGAGGTGACCCCGGGCATTGCAGCGGACGAGACACTGCTCTACGGCGTGGAGGTAAAGTTCTACTCCAACCGCGTAGTGGTGACACCGGATTTCGAGACCTCCGTGGCCGGACTGCGTGCCATCGGCGACGGCGCAGCCATCACCAGAGGTCTGCAGCAGGCCAGCGCCAACGGTATTTCCGTGGCCCGCTCCATCCTGAAGAAGCTCGAGGCCTGACGGAAAAGTTTACACTGCCTTATAAAGGTTAGGCGAATTAAACCCTATAAAATTACTAGGAAATACCTTGCGGGAAGATAGGACATAGGGTATAATCCAGAAATGCGATAAGGAAAGCTGCAACAGCGCCCCTCTTCGGGGCGCTGTTTGGCGGTTTAGGATGCATTTACATAGATTTTTTTCAAAATAAAGCACGGAGGAAATTATGGCAGATTTATTGAAGGTAGAGAATCTGGCAGCAGCCGTTGAGGAGAAGGAGATCCTGCATGGCGTAGATCTGACAGTGAACAGAGGCGAGACACATGTGCTGATGGGCCCGAACGGTGCCGGTAAGTCCACACTGGGCAACGCCCTGATGGGAAACCCGCAGTACGAAATCACCGGCGGCAAGATCTTCTTTGAGGGCGAAGACATTACCACAATGTCCACAGATAAGAGAGCGAAGCTCGGCATGTTCCTGTCCTTCCAGAACCCGCTGGAGGTGCCGGGTATCACCCTTGGTAACTTCATCCGTTCTGCCCTGGAGATGCGCACCGGTAAGCATATCCGTCTCTGGGACTTCAAGAAGGAAATGAAGAAGGCCATGGAGCTTCTGAACATGGATCCTTCCTATGCGGACCGCGATCTGAATGTCGGCTTCTCCGGCGGTGAGAAGAAGAAGGCGGAGATCCTGCAGCTTCTCATGCTGAAGCCGTCTCTGGCCATTCTGGATGAGACCGACTCCGGCCTGGATGTCGATGCTGTGCGTACGGTATCCAAGGGCATCGAGGAGTATCAGAAGTCCATGGATGGCGCACTGCTCATCATCACCCACTCCACCCGTATCCTGGAGTCCCTGAAGGTGGACAAGACCCATGTGATCGTCAGCGGAAAGATGAAGACCGAGGGAGATGCTTCCCTGGTGGACAAGATCAATGCAGAGGGCTTCGAGGCCTTCCTGAACTGAGAATCATACCGGAAGTAAGGAGAGAATATGGCTAAGGAAAGAGCAGAGGTAAACGACATTGATCGTTCCATGTATGATTTCCGCTATGAGGAGAAGGACTCTGACTTTTATAAGATTCAGGAAGGTCTGACACCGGAAATCGTAGAAGAGATTTCCGAGAAGAAGGGTGATCCCCAGTGGATGCGGGATTTCCGTCTTCGTTCTCTGGAAATTTACAATAAGAAAGAAATTCCCCAGTGGGGTCCGTCCATTGACGGCCTCAATATGAACAACATTGTGACCTATGTAAAGCCGAAGACCAAGATGTCGGCAGACTGGAGCGAGGTGCCCCAGGACATCAAGGAAACCTTCGATAAGCTGGGCATCCCCCAGGCGGAGCGGAAGTCTCTGGCGGGCGTGGGCGCGCAGTACGATTCCGAGCTGGTGTATCATAACCTGCAGGAATCGGTGGCAGCCCAGGGCGTGGTCTATACGGATATCGAGTCGGCGCTCCACGGCGAGTATGCCGACATGATTCGGGAACACTTTATGCATCTGGTGCCGCCCACGGATCATAAGTTTGCGGCATTGCACGGCGCGGTATGGTCCGGCGGTTCCTTCGTTTATGTACCGAAGGGCGTGACGGTGGAGATTCCCCTCCAGTCCTATTTCCGTCTGAATGCACCGGGTGCCGGTCAGTTTGAGCATACTCTGATCATCGTGGATGAGGGTGCGAACCTTCACTTCATCGAGGGCTGCTCTGCACCTAAGTATAATGTTGCCAACCTCCACGCGGGCTGTGTGGAGCTCTATGTGGGAAAGAACGCGAAGTTGCGGTATTCCACCATCGAGAACTGGTCCAAGAACATGTACAACCTGAACACCAAGCGTGCCAAGGTGGAAGAGGGCGGCATCATGGAATGGGTGTCCGGCTCTTTCGGCTCCCATGTTTCCTATCTGTATCCCATGACCATCCTGAACGGTAAGGGCGCCAGAGCGGATTTCACCGGCGTTACCTTTGCCGGCAAGGGACAGAATCTCGATACCGGTGCCAAGATGGTGCACAACGCAGAGAATACCAGTTCGAACATCAGCACGCGCTCCATCTCGAAGGACGGCGGTATTTCCACCTATCGTTCTTCCATCACCATCAACAAGAATGCGAAGAACGCCAAGTCCTCGGTTTCCTGCCAGTCTCTGATGTTGGACGACATTTCCCGTTCGGATACCATTCCGGCCATGGATGTGCGGACCCAGCAGGCGGATGTGGGACATGAGGCGAAGATCGGACGTATCTCCGATGATGCGGTGTTCTATCTCATGTCTCGCGGTATCTCCGAGGAGGACGCCCGGGCGCTCATCGTCAGCGGCTTTGCGGACACCGTTTCCAAGGAGCTTCCGCTGGAGTATGCGGTGGAGATGAATAATCTCATTCGTCTGGAAATGAAGGGGGCAATCGGCTGATATGGAAAAGACAAATATGAAAATCAACGCACTGCCGTCGCCGACTTACAACTGGCTGAAGATGAATGACGCCCAGGTAGCGGCACCCCTGTCACCGGAGGGGGGAAATCCCATGGTGACCCGGCGTCCGGAGGTGAAGGCAGAGGCGGTAAGCTATGACGAGATCCAGGACATCGCCGGTGGTATGGGCTATGACATGGATCGTCTCATGAAGGATTCCGGCATTTCCGTACTGAAGCTGTCCGTGGCGGAGAACACTGAAGTGGCAGAGGCTGTGCATCTGGATTTTACCTTTGAAGATGGCAAGGAGCTTCTGAATGCGGTGGAAATTTATGCCGCTAAGAATGCGAAGCTCACGGTGCTCATGGATTTTGCATCCGACAGCAACGCCCGGGGCTTCGGTGCCGTGCAGACGAAGATTCGTGTGGAGGATAATGCTGTCGTGCGCCTGATCCAGGTGCAGCGCCTGGGATCCGGGATGCGCTTCCTGGATGATATCGGTGTGGTGACCGCAGAGAATGGCCGTTTCGAGCAGATTCAGCTGAACGTTTCCGGCGGCAGCTGCTACCAGGGCTCCCGGACAGACCTTCTGGGTGCCCGCAGCAGTCTGAAGACCGACATCGGCTACCTCCTCAGGAACCAGGAGCAGTTGGACATGAACTACATCGCCAACCACGTCGGCAAGAAAACCGAGTGTGAGATCAATGTGGACGGCGTACTGCGGAATGAGGCCCGGAAGCTGTTCCGTGGCACCATTGACCTTCGGAAGGGTGCGAAGGGGGCTGTCGGCAATGAGCTGGAGAACGTGCTGCTCATGAACGATGATGTGGTGAACCAGACCATTCCCGTCATTCTCTGTGACGAGGAGGATGTGGAAGGCAACCACGGTGCCACCATCGGCCGCATTGACGAGTCCCTGCTGTTTTATCTGGAGTCCCGCGGGTTAAGCCACGAAGAGGTCTATGAAATGATGGCGGAGGCGAAACTGGATGCGGTGATCAATAAGATCCAGGATCCGGAGACCCGGAAGTATGTGCAGACACTGCTGAACCGGCATACCGCAGAAAACGAGGACTGAGGAGGCATTTCCATGCGAGAGATTTCAGGAGAAGAGAGAAAAAAGGAAGATGAGAAGATCAAGTCAAAGTTCCTGATCTTCAAGTCTGCCAAGTTCAACTATCTGGACAATGCAGCCACCACCCAGAAGCCGGAATGTGTGCTGCAGGCGGTGAACAACTACTACCGGACCCAGAACGCAAACCCTCTGCGGGGACTGTACAAATTGTCCGTGGCAGCCACGGATGCCTATGAGGATGCCCGGGAACAGGTGCGGAGCTTTCTGAACGCGGCTTCTACGGAGGAGATCATCTTTACAAGAAATGACACGGAGAGCCTGAACCTGGTGGCCTACAGCTATGGACGGCATTTCCTGAAGGCGGGAGATGAGATTCTCATCACCATCATGGAGCATCACAGCAATATGCTCCCCTGGCAACAGGTGGCAAAGGAAGTCGGTGCCAAGCTCACCTACATCCTGCCGGAGAAGGACGGCAGCATCACAGAGGAAAAGTTCCGTTCCTATCTGAACCCCAATGTGAAGCTGGTGGCCATGGTCCATGTTTCCAATGTGCTGGGCTGCTGCAACGACGTGAAAACTTTCGCACGGCTGGCCCATGAGAATGGTGCGGTCTTCGTCTGTGACGGCGCCCAGTCCGTGCCTCACATGAAGGTGGATGTGCAGGATCTGGATGTGGATTTCCTGTCCGTTTCCGGTCACAAGATGTACGGCCCCATGGGCATCGGTGCGCTTTATGGCAAGAAGGAATTGCTGGAGAAAATGCCGCCCTTCCTCTTTGGCGGTGAGATGATTGAGTATGTCACCACGGAGGGTGCCACCTGGGCCGAACTTCCTCATAAGTTTGAGGCAGGTACGGTTAATGCCGGCGGCGCCGTGGGAATCGGTGAGGCGGTACGCTTCATGCGCTCCATCGGTATGGAGCGGATCGAGGAGCGGGAGCTGTATCTCACGAAACTTTTGATGCGCGAAATGCAGAAGGTACCGCATGTACATATCCTGGGTTCGGAAGACCCGGAGAAGCATCACGGTATCGTGACCTTCACCATTGACGGGGTACATCCCCACGACATTGCGGCGATTTTCGATGCCTACGATGTGGATGTGCGGGCGGGCCATCACTGCGCTCAGCCGCTTATGAAGTTCCTGGGCACGCCCAGCACCACCCGGGCCAGTCTGGGACTGTACAACACGGAGGAGGATGTCTACCGCTTCGTGGAGGTTCTGAAGAAGATCAGAGGAGAGATGGGTTATGGCGACTAATACATTTTATAACGAGGTGCTGACGGATCATAACATCCATCCGGCACATAAGCACAAGATGGAGAATCCCAGCTATTCTCTGGAGGGCGTGAATCCCAGCTGCGGCGATGACATTGTTCTTTATTTAAATGTCAGCGAGGCTGGGGTGATCGAGGACGCCTCCTTTGACGGTGACGGCTGTGCCATTTCTCAGGCCAGTGCGGACATGATGTGCGACCTGATCATCGGAAAGCAGAAGGAGGAGGCTCTGCGGCTCTCCGAAATCTTCCTGCGGATGATCAAGGGCAAGATCACGGAAGAGGAACACGAGGAGCTGGAGGAGGCAGGTATCCTGGAGGATATCTCCCACATGCCCGCCCGTGTGAAATGCGCTGTGCTGGGCTGGCATACCATGGATGAGATTTTCAAGGATGCCGCCGAAGGCAAGGTGGATCAGTATAGCGGGAAATTTGAGCAGTGAAGGACTTTGCATCAAGCAAAGTCCGGAACAAGCTGACATGCCCCGAAGGGGCATGCCTGCGAAGCAGGTTTGCTGAGTACGTCAGGTTCGAAGCAAATCCCGGAAGTGGAATGAAGATAAAAGTATGCGAAAAAAGGACGGCTGATGCCGTCCTTTTTCCGTGGGCTTCGCGACAGCTCGGCTGGCGGGTGCCCACGGAATAAGGGAACCCGTCCCTTGCGGGACAATCCCTAGGATAATTAGTAATGTATAACATTCCCCGCCTTCTTGATGGCGTCGATGACGGGTGCGGCTTCTGCAGAGGTGAAGAAGCGGTAGGTGCTTTCCGGCACCAGTGATTTCACGAGTTCCAAATCGTCCTCCTGCAGGGCCTTTCGGACCGTGGAAGCGGAGATGGGTTTGCCGCCCATTTCCTTTCGTTCAATGATATGGCAGTCAATGCTCTGCTTCGGCAGTTCCTCCGCCATGATGGCATTGTAGGCACTGGTGACCACAGAGGTGGGCTCGGATCCCACATAGCGGGCCGTGATGCCGAGGCTCTCTGCGATGCGGCTGAATACCGCGAGATCGAGGCGCGCCTGACTTTCAATGACAGCCGCATCATCCTTCTGGAAGTAGGCCGGGAAGGTGGCGGAGCTGATGATATAGGAACCGCTGTCGTGGTAGATGATATTGTCGAACTGGGCGGTGCCTTCCTGCACCAGCCGCTTCCGTACTTCGAAGGGCACTAGGCTCTGCTCTTCGGAAACGATGAAGAGATGCAGGAGGTCGGAGGCCTTGGCTGCCGTTTCCACCAGATACTGATGCCCCAGGGTGAAGGGGTTCGCATTCATGACGAGGGCACTGATTTTTGATGCAGAAGACATTGCCCCGGCATGGGGGAGGGCAGCAAGCTGCGACGCGGTTTCCTTCTGCAGTCCCTTCAGGTAATTCTCAAAGCCGGTGCGCTTGTTCTCCATGAAGACGATTTGCCCCTCAACCCGGGCGATTTCCGTGAAGCCCAGGCTGCCGAAGAACTTCGCGGAGTTGCACTTTGTGTACAGGAAAAGATGGTAATTTCCCCGGGCATACTGGTACTCAATGAGGTGGGAAACGATGTCGTTCATCAAGGCCTCTCCCTGGTGACTGCTGTCCACGGCCATGCAGCGCAGGGTATTGCCGAAGCAGCTGCCGGTGGCGATGACCTGATAATCATCATCCAGCATGGCGGCGGTGTAGTCAAGGTTTGCGTCCCGGCGGATGCCCTCCTTGATGAGCAGATTGTCCACCCGCTCCCGCAGGTAGCGGTCATTGGGCAGAACGGAAGTAATGCTGTATTCAGACATGAAAAATCTCCTTTTACGAAAATTGAATGGATTTCCCCCTGCACCGGTATCTCACCTCCGGTGCTAAATGATATTTTAGCACAAGGACTTGAAAAGCGGCAGATTTTATATTAGAATATCTCAGTATTTATGGGCAAATCGAGGGGATGGGTTCATGACACATTCTCGCGTCATGATGCGCGCCCTGTGATATAAATAAGGAAGCAAAGGAAAGCTTTGTTGATTTAGGAGGATTTTATGGTATCAGCTAGTGATTTCAGAAATGGTGTTACACTTGAGATCGACGGACAGGTTGTTCAGATCATCGAGTTCCAGCATGTAAAGCCGGGTAAGGGCGCAGCCTTCGTCAGAACCAAGCTGAAGAACGTAATCAACGGCGGTGTGACAGAGAAGACCTTCCGTCCCACTGAGAAGTTCCCGCCTGCACACATTGACCGTGTAGACATGCAGTATCTCTATGATGACGGCACAATGTACAACTTCATGAACAACGAGACCTTCGAGCAGATCGCCCTTTCTCACGATCAGATTCAGGATTCCATGAAGTTCGTGAAGGAGAACGAGACCGTTCGTGTGGATTCTTACCAGGGTAAGGTATTCTCCGTAGAGCCGCCTCTGAAGGTGACTCTCGAGGTTACACACACTGAGCCGGGCGTAAAGGGCAACACCACAACAGGTGCTACAAAGCCGGCTACTGTTGAGACAGGCGCTGAGATTCAGGTTCCCCTGTTCGTTAACATCGGTGACAAGGTTATCATTTCCACTGAGAGCGGCGAGTACGTTTCCAGAGGATAATGTCTTCTGCCGAAAGAATTGCATAGCTGCGGAGAAATCCGTTTTTGAGAAGGTTTCCCGATACGGGAGACCTTTTTGAGTATCATGCCTAGGCATGATGCCTTAGCGGCGAGCGTATAAAAGTTTCTACGTCAGCAGAGGCTTCCTTGTTTTTGAATATACGAAGGAGAACAATTTGAAAACCATACAGAACATTATCACCGAGGCAGTGCAGCAGGCCTTCCGTGCGGCGGGCTATGACGAGAGCCTGGGTAGAGTCAGCATTTCCAACCGGCCGGACCTCTGCGAGTACCAGAGTAATGGTGCCATGGCCGGTGCCAAGCAGTATCATCAGAAGCCCATCGACATCGCCAACGCGGTGGTGGAGAAGCTGCAGGAGATGACAGTGGAGGGAACCCCGCTCTTCGTGAAGGCGGAGGCTGTGATGCCCGGCTTCATTAACCTGAGCATGAATCCGGCGTACCTCACCACCTATTTGAATGGCATGAACCGCGAGGAAAATCTCGGTCTGGACAAGACCCTGGGCGGGGAGAAGATCATCATCGACTACGGCGGTGCCAATGTTGCGAAGCCCCTGCATGTGGGACACCTGCGTTCTGCCGTGATCGGCGAGTGCGTGAAGCGTCTGGCCCGGAAGATGGGCAATGAAGTGATCGGCGACGCACATCTCGGCGACTGGGGCCTGCAGATGGGCCTCATCATCGCAGAGCTGGAGGACCGGGGACGTCTGGGTTCGGAATTCACCATTTCCGAGCTGGAGGAGATCTACCCTGCAGCATCCAACAAGGCAAAGGCCAAGAATGAGGCCGGCGAGCTGATCAATCCGGAATTTGCAGAGCGTGCCCACCAGGCAACCCTGAAGCTGCAGAGTGGCGATCCGGTATACCACAAGGTTTGGGAGCAGATCATGGAGGTCAGCATCGCGGACCTGAAGAAGAATTATGGTGCCTTGAACGTGACCTTTGATCTCTGGAAGGGCGAGTCAGATGCCCAGCCTTATATTCCGGGACTGATCCAGGATCTGATCGACAAGGGCTTGGCTTATGAGTCTCAGGGCGCGCTGGTGGTGGACATCACCGAGCCCACAGATCCCAAGGAGCTGCCGCCTTGCATGGTGCGGAAGTCCGATGGTGCGGCCCTCTATGCCACATCCGACCTGGGCACCATCCTGGAGCGGGAGAAGCTCTACCAGCCCACCCGCTACATTTACGTGGCTGACAGCCGCCAGGCGCTGCACTTCACCCAGTTCTTCCGGGTGGCCCGCAAGGCAGGCTTTGTGAAGCCGGAGACGAAGCTCGACTACATTGGTTTCGGCACCATGAACGGCAAGGACGGCAAGCCCTTCAAGACTCGTGAGGGCGGCGTGCTGCGTCTGGAGTCCCTGATCAAGGACACCAATGAGAAGATGCTGGAGCGGATCCGGGAGTCTCGGGGCGAGGATATGCCGGAGGCAGAGGCAAAAGAGAATGCCAGAATCATCGGTCTGGCCGCGCTGAAGTACGGCGATCTGTCCAACCAGGCCACGAAGGATTACATCTTCGATCTGGATAAGTTCACCTCCTTCGAAGGAAATACCGGCCCTTATATCCTGTATACCATCGTGCGTATCGGCTCCATCCTCAGGAAGTATGCGAAGGAGCAGGGCACAGAGATCGCATCCATGCAGGACTATATTGATGCCCATGCCGGTGATTTCCGGATCCTGCCCATCGGGGAGAAGAGCGGACACGAGCTGGAGACCCTGCTCGCGCGCTACCAGGACGAGTTGAAGGGCGCCTGGACGGAGCTTGCACCGCACAAGATCTGCACCTACATTTTCTCCCTGTCCAATGCCTTCAATTCCTTCTATCATGATGTGAAAATTCTCGCTGAGCAGGACCAGGAGAAGAAAGAGGGTTACCTTGCCCTCCTGATGCTCACCTGGCGCGTCCTCACCGAGTGCATTCATGTATTAGGATTCGATGCGCCGGAAAGGATGTGAGTGGAGAACGATGCATGAAGCATCGTTCGGAACGAACTGACATGCCGTACTTGCTGCGAAGAGAAAGCAGAAAGAAGAAAAAGAAAGCGCAGCAAGACGGGATGCCTGCGAAGCAGGTTCACCGAAGACAACAAGTCTGAGGTGAATCCAAGTGGAGGAAAAATAAAATGAAATATTTTATCGCAAGCGATATTCACGGCTCTGCCTATTGGTGCCGGAAAATGCTGGAGCGCTTCGAAGAGAGCGGCGCAGAGCGGCTGATCCTTTTAGGCGACATTCTGTACCACGGCCCCCGCAATGACCTGCCGAAGGACTATGCCCCGAAGGAAGTCATTGCCATGTTAAATCCCCTGAAGGACCGGATTTACGCGGTGCGGGGCAACTGCGAGGCAGAGGTGGACCAGATGGTGCTGTCTTTCCCGGTGATGGCGGACTATGCCCTGCTGTCCCTCAACGGTCATACCATTTATGCCACCCACGGCCATATCTATAATGAAGAAAAGCTGCCGCCCATTTCCGCGGGCGATGCGTTGCTCCATGGCCATACTCACCTGTTGAAAGCGGAGAAGCTGGAGAAGGACGGCGTGTCCTTCTATCACCTGAATCCGGGCTCCACCTCCATTCCCAAGGGCGGCAATCCGAACACCTATGCCATCCTCGAGGGAGACGATTACCGCGTACTGGATTTTGAGGGTAATGTCGTCGCCGCCATCAAGCTGGGAGACTAGGCCGAAGACATTATCCGCCTCTCCTTTGTGAAAAATGTAAGTATTTCCATGAATTCCTTGCAAGTCCTTCGTGAAAGTGCTATATTGTTAATGGTTTAACAGACCAAACATTCAACCGGACTAAAAAATTTTTCCGGCTGCGGATCACACACAAAAGGAGAGTAATCGCATGGCTAACAGAATTGTTTTGAACACAGTTTCCTATCACGGAAAAGGCGCTATTGCAGAGATCCCGGGCATCGCACAGAGAGAGGGCTTCACAAAAGTTTTCGTATGTTCCGATCCGGATCTGGTGAAGTTTGGTGTCACTGGAAAGGTAACTGCACTTCTGGATGAAGCAGGCATTGCATATACACTGTATTCCGATATCAAGCCGAACCCCACCATCGAGAATGTACAGAATGGTGTGAAGGCATTCCAGGAGGCCGGTGCAGATTCCATCATCACCATCGGCGGCGGTTCTTCCATGGATACGGCCAAGGCCATCGGCATCATCATCACAAACCCGGAGTTCGCGGATGTGCGTTCCCTGGAGGGCGTGGCACCCACCAAGAACCATGCGGTGAAGACCATTGCCGTTCCCACCACAGCCGGTACAGCCGCTGAGGTAACCATCAACTATGTCATCACAGACCCGGAGAAGGTGAGAAAGTTCGTCTGCGTAGATGAGCATGACATCCCGGCTTATGCTGTGATCGATCCGGAGATGATGTCTTCCATGCCGAAGGGCCTGACCGCTGCCACCGGTATGGACGCTCTGACCCACGCCATCGAGGGCTATACCACAAAGGCAGCCTGGGAGCTCAGCGATATGTTCCACTATGAGGCCATTAAGCTGATTTCGCAGAATCTGCGTGCCGCTGTCAACAACGAGCCGGAGGGCCGTGAGGGCATGGCACTGGGTCAGTATATCGCCGGTATGGGCTTCTCCAATGTAGGCCTCGGTATCGACCATGCTATGGCACATACCCTTTCCGCGCATTATGACACACCGCACGGCGTTGCCTGCGCCATGTTCCTGCCGATCTCCATGGAGTTCAACAAGGAGTACACCGGCGAGAGACTGCGCGAGGTGGCAAGAGCCATGGGCGTACAGGGCGTGGATGAGATGAGCCAGGAGGAGTATCGCCAAGCTGCCATCGATGCCGTGAAGAAGCTCTCCAAGGATGTAGGTATCCCGGAGACCCTGGACAAGATCAAGGAAGAGGAGCTGGACCAGCTGGCTACCGACGCCCTGAACGATGCTTGCTATCCGGGCAACCCGAGAGAGGCCACCAAGGAGCAGGTGATCGATATGTTCCGTCAGCTGATGGTAAAGTAAGAATCGCAAAAGTAAATAAAGTGCTTGCAATTCGGAGCGCCATAGGGTATAATCCATCATGTTGTTCTTGTAGCTTAATGGATAGAGCCCTGGCCTCCGACGCCAGTAGTGGCGGTTCGAATCCGCCCAGGAGCACGAGTGGAGAACGATGCATCAAGCATCGTTCGGAACGAACTGACATGCCGTGCTTGCTGCGAAGAGAAAGCAGAAGAAAAGCAAAGAAAGCGCAGCAAGACGGGATGCCTGCGAAGCAGGTTCACCGAAGACTACAAGTCTGAGGTGAATCCAAATGGAGAACGATATACTAGAAAGGGAGTGGCTTTGGCCACTCCCTTCTTTTAAAATAACTCTATTCTATCCATTAAAAAATCCATCAAATTGCAATGCAAGATACCTATTTCGTCATAATAATGATGCGGTATATCATTCCGGATGACGATCTTTTTGTAAAAGTCACCGGTCAAGGTAAATGAAGAAAGTTCTGCATCTGCTTTTTTATCTGCGCTCATTTCATAGGCACTTTGGATATAGATTCTTCTGTCCAGATCATTGACGACAAAATCAATTTCTTTTTGAACTTTAGCTTCGTTTCGTCTATCATAAACAACGCCTACATCCACTTTAAACCCTCGTCGGATCAGTTCGTTGTAAATGATATTCTCCATGATATGGCCCGGATCATATTGACGGTAGTTAAGCCTGGCATTTCTTAGTCCGATATCAGAGTAATAATACTTGTTGGGGTAGTTGAAATATGACTTGCCCTTAATGTCATATCTCTTTGCCTCTGATATTAAAAATGCATCTTCCAGCTTCTCAATATATGAACTGACAAGGTTTCGATCAATTTTCTCTCTGGCAGAACTGCCGATTGCATTGGCAATGTTTGTTGGATTTGTTAAGGAGCTAATGGATGAAGCGAGGTAATCAAGGATGTTTGATAAAATATCTTCTCTTTGAATCCTTCCATGTTCCTTCAAATCCTTAATATAGGTTTCAGAAAAAAGATTGCTTAAATACGTCATCTTTTCTCTATCCGTTTTCTTTGCGGTGAGTTCCGGCATGCCACCAAAACGCATATATTCGTCCAAAACGTCTCTTTCATTTCCGCCATAGAAACCGTAGAGCTCTTTAAAGGACAAAGGATATACATGAATCTGGGTGGACCTTCCTCTGAATTCTGTAGCAATATCGCTGGATAGCATTTTAGAATTACTGCCCGTCACATATACATCGAGGTTCTTGTATCCCTTCAATTCATTTAGCATATCATAGATGGTAACCTCATCTGAACCATACGCATTCTTTATCGTTGCTTTTTTTGACATTTGCACTTCATCAATGAGGAGGTAGAATTGCTCATTGTCTTTATCTTCGAGCGTCTTTTCTACCAGATCACATAAAGCAACAGGGTTTCTGTAAACAAAATATTTCCTTTTATCCAGTTCCAATTTAATGATGTTTTCTTCTTTTACACCGGAAGAAATAAGAAATTCATAGAAAAGCTCAAATAGCAACGTGGACTTGCCGGATCGTCTTAATCCTGTGATGACTTTAATGTTTCCGTCCCACATGGCAGATTTTATTTTCTCTAAATATTCTTCTCGCATTATCATATCGGGCACCTCGCTGAGATCTATATCTTTGGACAGAACTGTCCTTACTTATAGATATGATAGCAATTTTTACTGTGTTACTCAAGCGAAAGATCTATATCTTTGGACGGAAATGTACCAAGTTCTGGATTTTCATGCCATATTCTTTATCGCCGCATATCTGCTGCCTAAAGTTTTGCGAGCAATTCATCCGGCAGCAAGGCAGGGACTTTGCTCTGACGGAAATTCGGTTTCACATAGCTTCCAGATCAGTGAGGATGCGTTGACGAATTCCGGCCGCGCCAGAAGAACATCCAGGATAATGTTGGTGTCAATCAGTAAGGTCATATTTTTCCCTCATGCTTTTTTCTTTTACAGTATCGAGGTTGTAATCCTCTTTTAAAATTCCGGTAAGAGAATCTGTTAGGTAGGATACAGCGCTGCTTTTGGGAATAAACCGTCCGACTTCATTGCCGTTTTTCGTGACGATGATTTCGTGCCCCGACATGACAAGACTCAAGTACCTTCCGAAATTATTTTGCATTTCTGTTGCCGTCGCTGTGATCATAGAATGTTCCGCCTCCGCCTCTTTCTTCTGCGTTATTTCATTATAGTGATTATTAGCTAATCCGCCAATTCGTTTCTGATTCATCAAGCACAAGATCTATATCTTCGGACGGAAACGTACCAAGTTTTAGAAGTTTTGGTTTAAAAAAAAGAGCGGAAATTCCGCTCTTCCTTTTTATATGCTTGATAGATATTTTTATGTTTCTTATTTCCAGATCATATTGAGGATCAGAAGCTCTACGATGCCGACGCCGGTCATGATGAAGGACACGGCGGTCTTACATTTCAGCTGATCCTTGATGTCCGTGAGACCGAACATACCGTTGAATACCCAGAAGCCGCTGTCGTTGAAATAGCTGAAGGCAATGGCGCCGATGCAGGAGGCCTGTGCCATCAGAACCGGGTTAAGGCCGAGGGTGGAGATCAGCGGCGCTGTGAGAGAAGCAGCAGTGGTGATGGCTACGGTTGCGGAGCCAAGGGCCAGACGCATCAGAGCGCCGATGATAACCGGGATCAGGATCGCCGGGATGGGCCAAGCCACTACAGTAGCGCCCAGAACGTCGCCGATACCGCTGACCTTGATGATGTTACCGAGGGATCCGCCGGCACCGGTGATCAGCATGATCATACCGGTATCCTTGATGCTCTCATTCATGATGGACATGATCTTGTCCTTGGAGAGTCTGCCGCCCAGACCGTAAACGGCGAGGGTGGTGCCGATGGCCAGTGCCACGATGGGAGAACCCACCAGGGTGATGATGCTGTAGAGGAAACTTTCCTGATTGACACCAACGAAATCAGATACTGTCTTTGCGAGGATCAGAACCAGCGGAACCAGAATCGGTGCCAGAGATACGCCGAGACCCGGGAGTTCCTTGCCGCCCATGATCTCATCCAGCTGATCCATGGTCTTCAGATATTCTTTCTTGAACTCCTTACGCTCGAAGGTACCGTCCTCATTGGGAATCTGGTAGATCTTCTTGCCGATCCAGCTGGCATAGATGAGTGCCACGATCAGGATAGGGATGGACATGAGCGCACCGGCGATGATCATCTGACCAACGTCTACGCCCATCATGCCGGCAGCTGTCAGGGGACCCGGTGTGGGCGGAACCATAACGTGGGTACACTGGAGACCGCAGGCCAGAGCCAGAGCCAGGGCAATGACGGATTTTCCGGTTACCCGGGACATGGCCTTACAGAGAGGCGCGAAGATCACCACTGCGGAATCGGCGAATACCGGGATGGAGACCAGCCATCCGGTGATGCCCAGCGCAACTTCTTCCTTTCCACTGCCGATCTTCTTGATGAAGGTATAGGCCAGACGCTCTGCGGCGCCGGTCTTCTCCAGAATACCACCCATCATAACCCCGAGACCGATGATAATGCCGGTGCTCTTCAATGTGTTGCCGAAGCCGTCCTGAATGGCGGTGATGGCATCGCCGGGCGACATCTTACCGACGAGACCGGTAATGAGTGCAGCCAGAAGCAATGCGATGAAGGTGTGTGTCTTGGTCTTCATGACCAGGAAGATCATGATCGCAATGCCCAGGAACAATCCCAGCAGCATTTGTGTTTCATGTGACATGTTCGTACCTCTTTCTTAAGTGTGCTTTTTTGAATACAAGCGCATTATAGTTGAGGTGGTGCCATAAGTAAAATTAAGAGTGCTTAGTTAACTATTAGAAAAACTGTGAGGAAAAACCCGTATCAGGCAGAACGCGTAGCGAAGCACAAGCTCTCGATAAATCCATGGAACGACGAAATTTCCATCTTGACACATATACCCCTTGGGGGTATATTAGGGGCGTGAAATAAATAGGGTACGGGGGTATATCCTCCGACACCGAGAGGAGTCAATATGAAGCAATATACTGTGACTGGCATGAGCTGTGCAGCCTGCCAGAGCCGGGTGGAGAAGGCGGTGGCCAAGGTTCCTGGCGTCAGCAGCTGTTCCGTTTCTCTGCTGACCAATTCCATGGGCGTAGAGGGCACAGCAAAGCCCGAAGACATTATCCGGGCAGTGACAGAAGCGGGCTACGGTGCCAGCCTCAAGGGCGCGGAGAAGAGCAGTGCAGAGAGCAAGCTGTCCGCGGAGGAGGAAGCGCTGCAAGATCATGAGACACCGAAGCTGCGGCGGCGACTGTTGCAGTCCCTGGTTTTTCTTTTTATGATCATGTACCTGTCCATGGGACACGGCATGCTGGGCTGGCCCATTCCGGTATTTCTCGGAAACGGCGCGGCCCTCGCCATGACGGAAATGCTGTTGGCCATCATTGTCATGGTCATCAACCGGAAGTTCTTTATCTCCGGCTTTCAGAGTCTCTGTCACGGCAGCCCGAATATGGACACCCTGGTGGCCCTCGGTTCCGGCGCGTCCTTTGTCTATTCCCTGGCGGCACTCTATGTCCTGACGGCCCGGCTGGCCGAGGGCGACATGGAAAGCGTGCACCACATCGTGCATAACCTCTATTTCGAAACCGCGGCCATGATCCCCACGCTGATCACCGTCGGGAAAATGCTGGAGGCCATGTCCAAGGGACGGACCACGGATGCGCTGAAGGGCCTCATGAAGCTGGCACCGAAGACCGCGGTGTTGCTGCGGGATGGTAAGGAAGAGACGGTGGCCATTGATACGGTGCAGATCGGCGATGTCTTCGTTGTCCGTCCGGGAGAGACAATTCCCGTGGACGGCCGCATTGAGGAAGGCAGCACAGCTGTGGATGAATCGGCGCTGACCGGCGAATCCATTCCGGTGGATAAGGCAGAGGGAGATCTGGTGTCTGCCGCCACCATCAACCAATCCGGCTATATCCGGGCAAGAGCCACCCGGGTGGGAGAGGACACGACCCTTTCCCAGATCATTAAGATGGTCAGCGATGCGGCTGCTACCAAGGCGCCCATCGCCCGGATTGCGGACCGGGTCTCCGGCATCTTTGTACCTGCGGTGATCGGTCTGGCGCTTCTCACGCTGGCGGCATGGTTTTTGACGGGACATCCCGTTTCTACAGCGGTGGCCCGGGCCGTGGCGGTGCTGGTCATCAGCTGCCCCTGTGCCCTGGGACTGGCCACACCGGTGGCCATCATGGTGGGGAACGGCGTCGGCGCGAAAAACGGCATTCTCTTTAAGACGGCGGTTTCTCTGGAGGAGGCCGGACGGCTGGAGATCGTGGCGCTGGACAAGACCGGCACCATCACCAACGGTACGCCGGAGGTGACCGACATTGTGCCCGCAGAGGGCATTTCCGAGGCGGCGCTGCTGCAGCTCGCGGTTTCTCTGGAGCAGCGTTCTGAGCATCCGCTGGCGAAGGCGGTGATGAGCTATGGCGAGAAGCAGCAGATTCCGTCCACGGCGGTGTCGGATTTCAAGGCATTGCCCGGCAATGGTCTCACGGCGGTGCTGAATGCCAAGGTGGTTTACGGCGGTTCTGATAAATTTATGGATGAAAAAACCGGCATTCCGGCGTCACTTCGGACCCGGGGGCAGGCATTGGCCGAAGCCGGAAAAACGCCGCTGTATTTCGGTACAGATGAGAAACTTTATGGTATTATTGCGGTGGCGGACACCATCAAAGCGGACTCTGCGGCGGCCATTCGATCCCTGCGGAAGCTGGGGCTTCGGGTGGTGATGCTCACGGGAGATAACGAGCGGACGGCGAAGGCCATCGGCCGGGAGGCCGGTGTGGATCAGGTCATTGCCGGTGTACTGCCGGACGGCAAGGAAGCGGTGATTCGCTCCCTCCAGAAGGAAGGCAAGACGGCCATGGTGGGCGACGGCATCAACGATGCACCGGCGCTGACGAGAGCAGATCTCGGCATTGCCATCGGTGCCGGGGCGGATGTGGCCATTGACGCCGCCGACATTGTCCTAATGAAGAGTAGCCTGAGCGATGTGGCTGCGGCAATCCGGCTGTCCCGGGCCAGCATTCGGAACATTCATGAGAATCTGTTCTGGGCTTTCTTCTATAATGTGATCTGCATTCCGCTGGCGGCGGGCTTATATTCCAAGCTTTTCGGCTGGACCTGGGAGATGAATCCCATGATCGGTGCGGCGGCCATGAGCATTTCCAGCTTCACGGTTTGCATGAATGCCCTGCGTCTGAATCTGTTCCGACTTTATGACGGCAGCCGGGATCACGGGCTTCGGGGCAGAAAAACAGGAGTCAGCAGCGGAAACGCTGAGACTTATACAACACAGTCTACAAATCAGGAGGATAAGACGATGACAAAGACAATGAAAATCGAAGGTATGATGTGCGGTCACTGCGAGGCTACGGTGAAGAAGACACTGGAGGCCCTGCCCGGCGTATCGGCAGCGGTGGTGAGCCACACCGACGGCACAGCAGTGCTGACACTGGCAGAGGATGTGGACAATGCGGTGCTGAAGAAGGCTGTGGAGGACAAGGATTATACTGTCACAGACATTCAGTGAGGTAGGATCATGGGAAAATGCTGCTGCGGCGGAGACGGAGAAAAGCATAAGGCGGTGCCGCGCCGGGAGGAGGAGAAAAAGAGCCTCACGGTGCGGTTAAACCGCATCGAAGGGCAGATCCGGGGCATCCGCGCCATGATCGAGGAAGATCGCTACTGTGTGGATGTGCTCATGCAGGTGAGCTCTGTCCAGGCGGCGCTCAATGCCTTTAATAAAGAGCTGCTGGCCAGCCACATCCGTTCCTGCGTGGTGGATGACATCAAGTCCGGAAACGAAGCGGCGGTGGATGAGCTTTGCGAGCTTCTGAAAAAAACAATGAAATAAAAATAAAATAAATATAAAATACAGCTTCGTTCACGCTTTTAACACAAAGCCTCTGTAAGATATGTCGTATTAACAGAAAAGCCTGCAAGGGCCGGTGCCGTTTCTCCCGTTTTTATCAGGCGGGAGGGCGGCAGAGTAGAAAGGATGTTGTTATGGCAGATCAAAGCGGAGGAAACGGATACAACAATTTCAACGATTTCTTCAATAATCTGAACGGAAATCAAAACGGAAACGGCGGCAAGAAATATCCGCCGAAGAACAGAAAGCCACTGATGTTCTATTATCTGGTGGCGCTTATCATCATTTTAATGCTGAATACCTTTGTCTTCCCGTCTCTCTTCTCGAGAAGCGTGAAGACCACCACCTACAATGAATTCATGAACGCGGTGGACAACCATGCTGTTACCGGTGTGAACCTCAGCGACAATTCCATTGTCTATACGGTGGAGGTGAGTGGCAGTGAGATCACCTGCAAGACGGGGCGTCTCAAGAATGAGTACACGGAGGCGCAAGTCATCAATGAGCTGCAGAATCAGGGCGTCAACTTCGACGAGCAGATTCCGGTGCAGACCAGTCCGCTGCTCTCCTTTATCTTCAGCTGGATCATTCCGCTTCTTCTGTTCTGGGCCCTCGGCAACTGGCTCTCCAAGCGTATGGCCAGCTCCATGGGCGGCCTCGGCGGCTTCGGTATGGGCGGCTTCGGCAAGTCCAATGCCCGAGAATACGAGAAGGACAACAATTCTGTCACCTTCAAGGATGTGGCCGGTGAGGATGAGGCGAAGGAACTGCTGACCGAGATGGTGGACTACCTGAATCATCCGGACAAGTATTCGAAGATCGGTGCGAAAATCCCGAAGGGTGCACTGTTGGTGGGCCCTCCTGGAACCGGTAAAACTTTGCTCGCAAAGGCAGTGGCCGGTGAAGCCGGTGTTCCCTTCTTTTCCATTTCCGGTTCGGAATTTGTGGAAATGTTTGTGGGCATGGGTGCGGCGAAGGTCCGCGATCTCTTTGAACAGGCGAAGAAAAAGTCACCTTGTATCATCTTCATCGATGAGATCGATGCCATCGGCAAGAAGCGCGGCGGCTCCGGCCTTGGCGGCAACGATGAACGGGAGCAGACACTGAACCAGCTTCTGACCGAGATGGACGGCTTCGACAGCTCGAAGGCCATCATCGTTCTGGCGGCCACCAACCAGCCGGATCAGCTGGATCCCGCACTGCTTCGTCCGGGACGTTTTGACCGCCGGGTACCGGTGGAGCTGCCGGATTTCCAGGGCAGAGTGGACATTCTGAAGGTACATGCGAAGCAGATCAAGATGGCGGAAAATGTGAATCTGGAGGCCATTGCGAAGGCAGCACCGGGCGCATCCGGTGCGGAGCTCGCCAACATTATCAACGAGGCGGCACTGCGGGCGGTTCGGGCCGGCAGAGAACGCGTGATCCAGTCGGATCTGGAGGAATCGATTGAAGTGGTCATTGCCGGTTACCAGAAGAAGAACAAGGTAATGACGGACAAGGAAAAGCTCATTGTTTCCTACCACGAGGTGGGACATGCAATGGTGGCGGCACTGCAGAAGCATTCTGCGCCGGTGCATAAGATCACCATCATTCCGAGAACCTCCGGCGCCCTGGGCTACACCATGCAGGTGGACGACGAAGGCAACCATTACCTCTATTCCAAGGAGGAGCTGGAGAACAAGATTGCAACCTTGACCGGCGGACGTTGTGCAGAGGAGCTGATTTTCGGCACCTCCACCACTGGCGCTTCCAACGATATCGAGCAAGCCACCAAGTATGCGCGGGCCATGATCACCCGTTACGGCATGGCGGACGAAATCGGCATGGTGGCCATGGAACAGCTGCAGAACCAGTATTTGGGCGGCGATGCCAGCCTGACCTGTTCCCCTGAGACCCAGACGAAGATCGATGAGATGACGGTGGCACTGGTGAAGCGCGAGCATGACAAGGCTTATCAGCTTCTGAAGGACAATGTGAACAAGCTCCACGAGATCACCAAGTATCTCTATGAGAAGGAGACCATCAGCGGTGAGGAGTTCATGGACATCCTCAACAAGAAGGAAATCGATCCCTCTGTGGTGAATCCGGAGAATGGCTAAGCTGTACATTGTATCCAATTCCGTAATGTTAAGAACATAACAACTATAGAAATAGACCCTTCGTATCGGTATAATAGAGACAACTGATACGGGGGTCTTTTTCTGTGGGCGAATTTGAGAAAGACCGTGTTTTTTAGGGAGAAGTGTTATGAGAGATTTGGACTATCTGCGCCTGCTGGCGAGACAGTTTCCCACAGCCGAGCAGGCGGGTGCGGAAATCATCAACCTGAGAGCAATCTGCGGACTGCCGAAGGGAACGGAGTACTTTTTCTCGGATCTGCATGGAGAGAGCGAGGCATTTATTTATCTGATGCGGAGTTCCTCCGGTATCGTTCGGGCGAAGATCGATGAAACCTTCGGCAACCTTTTGAGTGAGGAAGAGCAGCTGGCGCTGGCCAATCTGATTTATTATCCCCGGGAGATTCTTTCAGATCCGAAGCATAAGGCTGTGGAGACACCGGAATGGCAGAAACTGACCATCAACCGCCTGATTTCCATCTGCAAGCTGGTATCTTCCAAGTACACGCGTTCCAAGGTCCGGAAGAAGATGCCGAAGGACTATGCCTATGCCATCGACGAGCTTTTGCACATCGACTACAACGATCCGGACAAGAAGATGTACCACCAGGAAATTCTGAACGCCATCATTGACATCCATATGGCGGACGAATTCATCATTTGTCTGTCGGAGCTGATCCAGAATCTGACCATCGATTCACTGCATATCATCGGCGATATCTTCGACAGAGGTCCCCATGCGGACGTGATCATGGAGGAACTGATGAGTTTCCATGATGTGGATATCCAGTGGGGCAATCACGATGCGGACTGGATGGGGGCGGCCTGCGGCAATCCTGCCTGCGTGGCCAATGTGCTCCGGATCGCTACCTCCTACAATTCCTTCGATGTGCTGGAGGACGGCTATGGCATCAACCTGCGGCCTCTGTCCATGTACGCAGAAGAGGTATACGGCGAGGATCCCTGCACCAATTACTATCCTCATGTATTGGATGAAAATGTCTCCGACTCGGTGAATCCGACCCTGGCCGCCCGGATGTGCAAGGCCATTACAGTGATCATGCTGAAGGAAGAGGGGCAGCTGATCCGCCGGCATCCGGAGTATGAGCTGGATCACCGCCTGCTGTTGGAGAAGATCGACTATGAGAAATGGACCGTGGAGATCGAGGGTAAGACCTATGAGATGAACGATCATTTCTTCCCCACTATCGATCCGAAGGATCCCTACAAGCTGACGGAGCGGGAGACCCAGCTGATGGAGGCGCTTTGCTATAGCTTTACCCATTCCCGCCTGCTGCAGAAGCACATCCGCTTCCTCTTCACCAACGGCTCCATGTATAAGGTGGTCAACAACAATATCCTTTACCACGGCTGTATCCCTATGAATCCGGACGGCTCCTTCCTGAGTCTGGAGACGGATCAGGGCAGTCTGTCGGGCCGGAAGCTGATGGATTGGTTCAACGAGAAGGCCATTGATGCTTATTTCCTGTCGGGAGAGAACGATCCCAACGGCAAGCTCTATGCCACAGATCTCTTCTGGTACATGTGGTGCGGCCCCAAGTCTCCGCTCTTCGGTAAGGACAAGATTTCTACCTTTGAACACTGCTTCATTGATGATCCGGAAACCCATGTGGAGAAGTTCAATCCCTATTACAGCTTTTCCAAGGAAGAGAGCTATGTGGACCGGATTTTTGATGAATTTGGTGTTGACCCGGAGGTGGGACATATTGTGAATGGCCATGTGCCGGTGAAGACCAAGCGGGGAGAGAGTCCGATCAAGGCCAATGGCAAGCTTTTTGTGATTGACGGCGGCATTTCCAAGGCGTATCATTCGAAGACGGGAATTGCGGGCTATACTCTGATCTACAATTCCCGGCATCTGGCACTGGCGGAGCACAAGGATTTTCAGAAGGGATCCGAGAACACGCCGGAGATCCAGATTGTGGAACAGATGAAACATCGTGTCCGTGTGGGAGAGACAGATAATGGTCAGGAGCTGAAACAGCAGATCCGCGACCTGGAAGAGCTGCTGCTGGCCTACCGGAACGGCGACATTCGGGAAAAAGGCGAAATTAAATAATGAAAAAAAGCGATTCGATGCAGGATATGACCAGCGGAAGCCCCAGAGCACTGATTCTGGCTTTCGCGATTCCCATGCTGCTGGGCACCCTGTTCCAGCAGTTTTACAGCATGGTGGACACCATCATTATCGGAAGAACCCTGGGCGTAGATGCCCTGGCCGGCGTGGGCTCCACCAGTGCCGTAAACTTCATGATCAACGGCTTCGTCATCGGGGCCTGCTCCGGCTTCGCCATTCCGGTGGCCCAGCGCTTCGGCGCCCAGGACTATTCCGGCATGCGGCGCTATGTGGGAAACATCATCTGGCTGACCATCGTTTTTTCTGCTGTGATGACGGCGGTGATCGCGGTCCTGACGGGACATATCCTGCGGTGGATGAATACGCCGGAAAACATCTTTTCCTATGCCTATGCCTACATTTTCATCATCTTTCTGGGCATACCGGTGACCTTCCTCTATAACATCACGGCATCGATCATCCGCTCCCTGGGGGATTCCCGGACACCGGTATACTTTCTGGTGTTCGCGGCGCTCCTCAATATTCTGCTGGATTATGTCTCCATCGTTTTCCTTGGCTTCGGGGTGAACGGACCGGCCTATGCCACTTGCATTTCCCAGGGGCTGTCGGGGCTTATGTGCCTTTTCTATATGGCGCGGAAGTTCCCGGCGCTTCACTTCCAACAGGGGGAAATGAAGCCGGATCTCAAAAAATGCGGCATACTCCTCAAGATGGGACTGCCCATGGGCTTGCAGTATTCCATCACCGCCATCGGTTCTGTGGTGCTGCAGACTGCGGTAAACGGCCTCGGTTCCGTCTATGTGGCCTCCATCACGGCAGGAGAGAAGATCGGAAACTTCTGTACCTCTGTTTATGATGCGCTGGGGGCCACCATGGCCACCTATGCGGGCCAGAATGTGGGCGCCGGAAAGCTGAAGCGGATCTGGGAGGGCGTCTTCGAAGCCACGAAGCTGGGCGTGATCTATTCCATTGTGATCTGCTTCATCCTGGTGGCTTTCGGCAAGAATCTGTCGCAACTTTTTGTCAGTGGCGGTGAGGAAGAGGTAATTCATAACGCCTGGCTCTTCTTGGTGGGTAATTCCCTGTTCTACATTCCGCTGACCATTGTGAATGTATGGCGATTTGCTATCCAGGGCATGGGCTATTCCGGTTTTGCTGTACTGGCGGGTGTCTGTGAGATGATTGCCCGGTCCTTGGTGGGCTTTGTGGGCATTCCTATGATCGGCTATATCGCGGGATGTTATGCCTCGCCCCTGGCCTGGATCTTTGCGGATGCCTTCCTGATCCCGGCCTTTTTCCACTGCTTGATGCGATTACAGGTACAATTCAAATCTTGATGCATTTTTTATCACGTAGGTACTCGTCAGCGAAGTCCACGTGAAAAAGCCCCGGCTGTTGCCGGGGCCCTTTTTGTGTACTTTCTTTACTTCAATCCCTTTACTGTATTCACCACATTCTCCACCGTGAAGCCGAAGTGCTCGAAGAGGAGACCGGCCGGTGCGGATGCGCCGAAGGAGTGCATGGAAACCGTAGCGCCATCCAGGCCCACATACTTGGCCCAGCCGAAGTCGGAAAGGGCCTCCACAGCCACTCTCTTGCGTACGCTGTTGGGCAGAACGGATTCCTTATACTCTGCGGTCTGCTGATCGAAGAGCTCCATGGAAGGCATGGAAACCACTCTCACCTGGTAGCCTTCCTCGGAAAGCTTTGCCTGGGCATCCAGTGCGAGACCAACCTCAGAGCCGGTGGCGATGAGGATGTACTCACAAGGCTTCTCAGAATCCTTCAGCACATAAGCGCCCTTCAGCGCAAGTTTACCGTCCGGACATACCTGCGGCAGATTCTGACGGGTCAGCACCAGTGCCGTCGGGGTGCTGGAGGAGGTCAGTGCTGCATACCAAGCCGCTTCGGTCTCCGCGCGGTCACAGGGACGGAATACCCGGAAATTCGGGATGGAGCGGAGCATGCAGAGCTGCTCGATGGGTTCGTGCGTCGGGCCGTCCTCGCCGACACCGATAGAATCATGGGTCAGAATGAAGATCTGCGGCAGCTTCATAAGCGCGGAGAGTCTTGCCATAGGCTTCAGGTAGTCACTGAAGACGAAGAAGGTGCCCACATAAGTCCGGAGTCCGCCGTGGAGGAGCATGCCGTTGGCGATACCGGCCATGGCCAGCTCACGCACGCCGAAGTGGATGTTTCTGCCCTCCGGGCACTCCGGTGCGAAGAAAGGTTCATTCTTCATATCGGTCTTGGTGGACGGTGCAAGATCTGCAGAACCGCCGAAGAGGTTGGCAATCTTGTCCTTCAGCACATTGATGACAGCGCCGGAGGAAGCGCGAGTCGCCTCGGCCTTCTCAGCCGGTGCCCACAGCTCTGCATCCTCGGTGAGCTTTGCAGCCTCATCGTGTGCATGATAGTCCTGCCACTGGCTGTAGAGCTCCGGGAAATCCTTCTCATAGCCGGCCATCAGAGTCTGCCAGCTCTCTTCGGGTGCGGCCTTGGCTTCCACCAGCTCGTGATAGTGGGCATAGACCTCATCCGGCACATAGAAAGGCTCCTGTGAAGGCCAGCCCAGGAATTCCTTCATTTCCTTGATGTTCTCTTCGCCCAGGGGCTCGCCGTGGGCAGCGGCTTTGCCCTGCTTTGCGGGACAGCCGTAGCCGATGGCCGTCTTTACGATAATGAAGTAGGGCGCGGAACTGTCTTCTGCAGCGGTGTTCAGGGCAGCGCCGATAGCTGTGAGATCATTGCCGTCCTCGACCGTCAGAGTCTTGAAACCGAAGGCCTGCATACGCTTCTCCACATCCTCTGTGAAGGCGGTTTCAGTGGAGCCTTCGATGGAAATGCTGTTGGAATCGTAGAGAATGGTCAGCTTGTCCAGTTTCCAGGTGCCTGCCAGAGACAGGGCCTCGGAGGAGATACCCTCCATCAGGCAGCCATCGCCGCAAAGTGCATAGGTGCGATGGTTCACGATCTCATAGCCCGGGCGGTTGAAAATGCCTGCCAGATGCTTCTCGGCAGCCGCCATACCCACGGCCATGGAGAGACCGGCACCCAGAGGGCCTGTGGTGGCTTCTACACCGACAGTGTGGCCGTACTCAGGATGACCCGGTGTCAGAGAACCGAACTGACGGAACTGCATCAGGTCCTCCTTATGAAGACCGAACTCGAAGAGATGCAGCAGAGAGTAGAGCAGCATGGAGCCGTGGCCGCCGGAGAGAACAAAACGATCCCGGTCCTCCCAGTTCGGATCCTTGGGGTTCACCTTCAGATGGTGAGCCCAGAGCTCATAGGCCATGGCAGCGGAACCCAGAGGAAGACCGGGGTGTCCGGACTTTGCCTTCTGAATCGCATCCGCAGAAAGAACGCGGATGGCATTGACGCACTTTGTTTCAATTTCCTGATTCATGACATTATCTCCTTTAATATAGAAAGAAGCGCAGTGCTCCCTTCGAATCATTTGAATTTATCTTAGCACAGATTCGTAATAATGTATATTTAAACGGGGTACAAGCTGGTAAGTATTTGTCATTGGGAACAGCAAAAAGGCTCTTTTGACAATACAACTTGAAAGTTGTATTGTTTTGTGGCGCTGAAATGAAAGAAATATCCAATTTTGAAGGCGAAAAGTACAAAAATATGGCTGGAAACGCCGGATAATCGGAGAGAATACAAGCATAACGCACAATATTTATGGAATATAACTTGCAAATGCTTGAAAAGCTGCACATAAAGAATACAACTTGGGTGAAAAAATATTTTGCATTTACTTGTGCAAAACGCAGGGAACTGATATGATGCAGTCAACAAGGGTTGTGGAAAACAACCAAACGTGAACCATAGGGAGGAAAACGAAATGAAAAAAATGATGAAGAAGTTTGTGGCAGCAGCGACTGCTACAGCGATGGCAGCGGTCAGCCTGGCAGGCTGCGGCAGCTCCTCAAGCGGCACAACAGCCACCACAGCGGCAGCAGCCGGCACAGAGGCGGCAGCCAGCGGCGACGGTGCGGCTTCTTCCGTGGACAACAAGGACATCAAGATTGGCGTATCCATCTGGTCCTCCACTGACGTACTGGGATCCCAGTGTAAGCTGATTCTGGACGAGGCTGCCAAGGCGCTGGGCGTACAGGTGCAATATGTTGACCAGGGACATGTTTCTGAGAAGGTTACCGCTTCTGTGGAGCAGCTGGCAGCAGCCGGATGTCAGGGTATCGTGATCTGCAACTCAGCAGATACGGAAATGACATCTGCCATCAAGACCTGTAACGACAACAAGGTGTATCTGGCACAGTTCTTCCGTGTGATCAGCGAGACCAACAGCCCGGACATCTACCAGATGGCCACCGAGTCTCCTTACTATATCGGAGCCGTTCACGAGGACGAGCCGGCCAACGGTGAAGCGCTCATGAACATGCTGCTGGAGAAGGGTGACAGAAACATCGGTCTCATCGGTTGGGAGCAGGGTGATGCAACCTGGCTCGGAAGATGGGAAGGCTACAAGGCCGGCGTAGAGAAGTGGAATCAGGAGCATCCGGATGATCAGGCAAAGCTTTCTGAGCCGCAGTACGCAGGAACCTCTTCTGAGGGTGGTTCCAAGGCAGCCGAGGCACTGATGTCTGCAGATCCGACATTGGATGCACTGATCCCGGCAGGCGGCGGCGGAGACCCGCTCCAGGGCGCTATCGCAGCTGTTGAGCGTGCCGGTAAGACACAGGATATCGATATCGTTTCCACAGACTTCCTTCCGGATCTGGGAGAGAGACTGGAGAATGGTTCCATGGCTGGTGAGTCCGGCGGACATTACTGCGATCCGCTCATCGCTTTCATGATGGTTTACAACGCAATCAAGGGCAACTACACAGGCTTTGAGGGTAAGTTTGAGGACGTTCCGTTCCCGTACCTCTATGTATCTTCTGCAGACGACTACAAGTCCTATGAGAAGTATTTCGTAGATCAGCTTCCGTACACGGATGAGGAGCTGGTGGAGATGTCCAATCTGGATCTTGCAGGGCTGAAGGAAGCCGCAGCGAAGGTATCCATCGAGGATGCAGCAGCTCGCGCAGGAGCCTAATCAAAATGTGAGGCTTTAAGGCTATAGAGGAGGCCGGTATCGCGCGGCGATACCGGCCTTTTTGTTAGGCAGGCCCGGCTATTGCCGGACAGAAATGACAAAAAGAAGAGGTATAGTATGAATTCTGCTAATGAGCTTGCGGGAAAGAAACGAATGTCCGGCACGGTGAGAGGCTATCTTATCCTGTGCGGGTTGGTCGTGCTTTCCTGGGCAATTTTCAAGGTACTGACGCCGAGCAACTTCGGTTCCTTCAACAATATGCTGAGCTATTTCCAGGCCAGCCTCATTGCCACAGTGGGTGCCGTGGGCTTCTACTTCGTTATGGTTATGGGTATGTTCGACTTCTCCATCGGTGCCAACATCATGCTGTCGGCCATCGTGGGCTGTGTCTTTGCCAGCCGCTTCGGCATGGGCTACATGGGACTGATTCTGGGAAGTCTCATCACCGGCGCCATCGTAGGCCTTCTGAACGGCGTTTTCTATGTGAAACTGCGGATTCCGTCCATGATCGTGACCACAGGTCTCGCCCTGATCTATGAGTCTGTGGCCAACTATATCGCCGGCGGTGTGGAGCAAACCCTTCCGTCGAACCTCCGGGCCTTCGGACAGATGCCCGGCAACATTATCCTGGCCGTGCTGTCCTTCGTGGTGGCTTACCTGATCCTTAACTACACAAAGATCGGAACCTATACCTATGCCATCGGTTCCAATGAGTTCGTGGCGAAAAACATGGGCATCAACGTGGATCTCTACAAGGTCATTGCCTTCGTGCTCAGCGGCGTTTTCCTGGGTCTCATGGGCGTTCTGACCATCAGCTATGGCTCCTCCATGGTGGCTACCACCGGTATGGCTTCCATGAGCCGTAACTTCGTGCCCACCATGGGCTGCTTCTTCGGCGTGGCTTTCAAGAAATACGGCATGCCATTGCAGGCCATCATCATCGGTGAGTTCGTCATCAACATCATTTTCTTCGGCTTCATTGCCATGGGTGCACCTACTGCCATTCAGGACGTCATCACCGGCCTGGCACTGCTGATCATCATCACGGTAACCACCAGAGTCAGCAAGGGCGAGATCGTGAAGTAAGGAAGGAGAATGCAATGAGCGAGATCAGATTAGAGGTTCAGAATCTCTGCAAATCCTTCGGCATTACGAAGGCGGTGCAGAACGTTTCGTTTAATATCAACAAAGGCGAGGTGCATGCCCTCATCGGTGAGAATGGTTCTGGTAAGTCGACGCTAACCAATATGCTGACGGGTATCTACAGCATCGGCAGCGGCAAGTTCATTCTGGACGGCAAGGAAATTCATCCGAAGAACCAGGTGGAAGCCAACAACGAAGGCGTCTCCATCATCGTACAGGAGCTGGGTACCCTGTCCGGCTTGACTGTGGCAGAAAACATTTTCCTGGGACATGAGGACCAGTTCGTGCACCTGGGCTTCAAAAACACCAATGCCATGAACAAGAAGGCCACAGAGCTGCTGAAGCAGTACGGTTTCGAGCGGATCAAGGCTTCGGACATGATCGATGAATACAACTTCGAGGACCGAAAGCTGGTGGAGATCGTGAAGGCCACCTACTTCAATCCGAAGATTGTGGTCATCGACGAGACCACCACAGCGCTTTCTCAGGAGGGACGTGAGGAGCTGTACAAGCATATGAACCGGATCCGGGAGAGCGGCAATTCCGTCATTTTCATTTCCCACGATCTGCCGGAGGTGCTGGACAAGTCGGATACCATTACGATTCTCCGAGACGGCGTTTACATCGACACGGTGAAGAGCAAGGATGTGACAGAGAATGACCTGAAGCGTCTCATGGTAGGCCGTGAGGTGACCGGTGATTACTACCGGGCGGATTATGGTGAGCCCATTTCCGACGAAGTGGTGCTGAAGTGTGAGGATGTTTCCGTACCGGGCCTCATCGAGCACGTGAGCTTCGAGCTCCACAAGGGCGAGATCCTCGGCTTTGGCGGATTGTCCGAGTCCGGCATGCATGAGGTGGGCAAGGCCATTTTCGGTGCTTCCTATGACCGGACCGGCAAGGTGAGTCTGCAGGACGGCACGGAGATCAAGGATATTCCCACCGCCATCAAGCATTCCATCGCCTATACCTCGAAGGACAGAGACAACGAGTCCGTGGTACTGAACCAGAGCATCGGCGACAATATCTGTCTGCCGTCATTGGATACACTGGCCAACAAGGCACATCTCCTCAGCGACAAGAAGTTGAAGGATTTCGCCAACCAGTATGCGAAGCAAATGTCGGTGAAGATGGTGAATGTGGACCAGTTCGTGTCGGATCTTTCCGGCGGTAACAAGCAGAAGGTGGTGCTGGCGCGCTGGATCGGCAAGGATTCCGATATTGTGGTGCTGGACAGCCCGACCCGCGGCATTGACATTAAGGTAAAACAGGATATTTATCAGCTGATGAATCATATGCGGAAGAACGGCAAGTCCATCATTATGATTTCCGAGGAGCTGATGGAGCTCATTGGTATGTGCGACCGCATCATCATCATGAAGGACGGACGGACCAGCGGAGAGCTGACAAGAAGCCGTGATTTGGACGAGAACAGTCTGATCACGATGATGGTATAAGGAGGCAGTCATGGAGAACCAGGCAACAACAAGTGTAAATAAGGAGCAGGAGCTGAAGAAGCTTTCCAAGATGACCATGCTTCGCTCCCTGCTGCCCATTGCAGGACTCGTCCTCGTGTTCCTGCTCTTTAATTTTCTGACCAACAACCGGATGATCGGAAACCTTCCGCTGGTGCTTTCACAGGTCTATGTGACCATGATTGCCGCCACCGGCGTTTTCTTCATCATGACCATGGGCGGATTGGATTTCTCCCAGGGCTCCATCCTGGGCATCGCTTCCATCGTGGTCTGCATGCTTTCCAAGATTAACATTCCGCTGGCCATCGTCGGCGGCATTGCGGCGGGCGCAGCCATCGGTGCCTTGAACGGCTACTTCTACGTATACCGGAAGATCAAGTCCTTCATCGTGACCATCTGCACCATGTTCCTGTTCCGCGGCTTCATCAAGTACCTCACCACCAATGCCCCGGTGGCCGGTGCTGCGAAGCTCATCAATTTCGATTCCACAGAGCTGAAGCTGGGCTGCACACTGGTGGTGCTGGTGATCGGTTTCGTATTGTTCCGCTTCACCAAGTTTGGTACCTATCTGAAGGCCATCGGCGCCGGTGAGAAGGCCGCCATGTTCTCCGGCATCCGTACCGACCGAATGAAGTTCCTGATCTATGTACTGGCCGGTGCCATCACCGGTTTCGCCGCCTTCATTAACGTCATCAAGGTAGGTTCCGTGACCTCCTCCGGCGGTAACCAGCTGGAGACCCAGATACTGATTGCCCTGGTGCTGGGCGGCATGCCCATTTCCGGCGGCGCGAAGGTGCGTTTCGAGAACATCATCGTCGGCTCCCTGCTCTATATCGTACTGAACAGCGGTCTCACCATGATGGGCTATTCCACGCAGATGATGCAGCTCATTCAGGGCGTGGTGTTCCTGGTATTCGTTGCGGTATTCGCCGATCGCCAGTCACTGCAGGTAATCAAGTAAGAGGATAATGCTGTCGGCCCGCATGCCGGGCCGCAGCGAACAAATAAGGTAGGCAGAAGAGCAGAATGGAGAATGGCAGCGCAAAACAGAACAACGAAAATCTGAAATACCGGAAGCTCTACAGCTGGGGACGGACCCTGATCCAGTCCGGCGTGCTGAAGAAGGGCGACAAGTTCCCTTCGGAGCACATTCTGGAGAAGAAGTTCGGCTATTCCAGGCAGACCGTGCGGACCGCATTGGAGCAGCTGGAAAGAGAAGGACTTATCAGCCGGATCCGGGGTAGCGGCACCTATGTGGCCTTTTCCGGCAAAGAAGACAAAGAAAAACCGAAAATTGGCTTAATTCTCAGTTATTTTGCTGACTATCTTTTCCCGCAGGTGTATGATGGTATCGAGTCCATTATGAAGGAAAAGGGGTATGATATCGATGTGGCGGTGACGAAGAATCGCCTGAATGACGAGGCCATGTATCTGGAGGGCTTCCTCAAGGGCAATGTCTCCGGCCTCATCATTGAGGGCACCCGCTCCAGCTTTCCGAATCCCAACATTCGCTTGTATCAGGAGCTTCGACGGCGGAACATTCCGACGCTCTTCATTCATAACCACTATGAGAATCAGCCCTTCGACAGTGTGGAAATGGCGGATGCCCGGGCGGGCTATGAACTGTGCAAGATTCTGGTCCAGAACGGACACCGGCGGATCGGCGGCATGTTCAAGTACGACGACCGGCAGGGTATTGAACGCTATCGTGGCATGATCGAGTGTCTTTCGGACAACGGCGTCCGTTTCGATGACGACTGGATCCGCTGGTATTCCACCAAGGATATGGAAGAGAAGCTTTCCCGGAAGAGCCTGCAGCGCTTTTTCCGGCGCACCCGGGACTGCACGGCCATGATTTTCTATAATGACGAGATTGCCGCCATTTACATGGATTTTCTGCGGGATCGGGGGCTCTCCGTGCCGGAGGATGTATCGGTGGTTTCCTTTGATGATTCCAGTCTGGTGGAGGACAGCGGCATCCGCATCCTCTCCGTCATTCATCCGAAGTACGAGCTGGGACGGCTGGCCGCCCGGAATCTGCTCCGTATGATGGAGGATCCGGACTGGCAGAGCAAAAATTATGCACATCAGTTCCCGGTTTCCATCAACCATGGAAATTCGGTAAAAAATATCAATAAAGCTATCTTTTAAAGGAGGATAAAGAAGATGAAAAAGTTATATTTTGTGGTGGGTTCTCAGGATCTCTACGGAGAGGAATGTCTTCGGCAGGTGGCAAAGGACAGCGCCGAGATGGTGGCATTCCTGAATGAAAAGCTGGCAGGCTCCATCGAGCTGGAGCTGCTGCCCACTGTAGAGACTTCCGAGATCTGTATTCAGGACATGCGCCGGGCCTCCAACGATGACGACTGTGTCGGTGTCATTACCTGGATGCATACCTTCTCTCCGGCCAAGATGTGGATCAAGGGCCTGCAGGAGCTGAGAAAGCCGCTGCTGCACCTGCACACCCAGGCCAATGAGAAACTGCCCTACGCCGACATTGATATGGACTTCATGAACCTGAACCAGTCCGCCCACGGCGACCGTGAGTATGGCTTCATCGTAGCCAGAATGGGCATCCCCCACGAGGTGGTGGCAGGCTATTACAAGCATGAGGACGTCATCGCAAAGATCCGTCAGTTTGCCGACGTGGCCAAGGCCATCGACTGTTCCAAGCACCTGAAGGTGGCTTCCTTCGGCAACAACATGCGCGAGGTTTCTGTGACCGACGGCGACAGAGTAGAGAGCCAGATCAAGTACGGCTGGGAGTGCAACTACTTCGCACTTGGCGATTTGGTGGAGCTCATCAACGCCGTAACTGAGGAAGAGATTGATGCCAAGATGGCAGCGTATACCGAGAATTATGTGATGAAGACCGACAATGTGGCTGCGGTACGCGAGCAGGCAAAGTATGAGGTGGGTCTTGAGAAGTTCCTGGCGAAGGAAGGCGTCGGTGCCTTTGCCGATACCTTCCAGGATCTCCACGGACTGCGCCAGCTGCCGGGTATTGCAGCGCAGGATCTTATGGCCCAGGGCGTCGGCTTCGGACCGGAGGGTGACTACAAGATTGCTGCACTTTCTGCTGTACTCATGAAGATGGCCGAGGGAAGAGAGGGCGCTACCGGCTTCATCGAGGATTATACCTATGACCTTACACCGGGACAGGAGCTGGAGCTGGCTTCTCATATGCTGGAGGTACCGCCTGCCTTTGCAGCCAACAAGCCGGAGATTCAGGTACATCCGCTGGGCATCGGCGGCAAGGAAGATCCTGCCAGACTGGTATTTGACGGCGTGACCGGCGACGGCATCCAGGTGACCATGGTGGATATGGGCGACCATTTCCGTTTGATCTGTGCTGACATTGAGCTGGTGAAGCAGCCTGAGGTAATGCCGAAGCTTCCGGTGGCCAGAATCATGTATCGCCATAAGCCCAATTTCCAGATCGGTACCGCAGCATGGTGCTATGCCGGCGGCGCACACCACTCTGTGGTTTCCACAGCATTGACCAGACAGGACATCGCGATGTTTGCCCGTCTCACCGGCACAGAGCTCATTACCATCGGCGATGACACCACCGAGGCAGATCTGCAGAAGTTTTTCATGAAGTAAGAAGGAGAAAAGCATGCTTGAGGAACTGAAACAAAAGGTATATGAAGCCAATATGCTGCTGCCGAAGTATCACCTGGTGACCTTCACCTGGGGCAATGTCTCCGGCATCGATCGGGAATCAGGCCTTTTTGTCATTAAGCCGAGCGGTGTGGAATATGATGCACTGAAGCCGGAGGACATGGTGGTCATGGATCTCGAAGGCAATCGGGTGGAGGGAACTTTGAATCCCTCCTCCGACACCAAGACCCATCTTGAGCTGTACAAGGCCTTCTCGGAGATCGGCGGTATCGTTCATACCCATTCTCCCTATGCAGTCGGCTTCGCCCAGGCAGGCCGCAGCATCCCCTGCATGGGTACCACCCAGTGCGACTACTTCTACGGTGACATTCCCTGTGTACGGCATCTGACACCGGAGGAGATCGAGGAGGACTACGAGAAGAACACAGGCCTCACCATTGTGGAGACCTTCCGGGCGCAGAACATCAACCCGGTGTATGTGCCGGGCTGCGTGTGCCATAGCCATGGTCCCTTCGCATGGGGCAAGGATCCGGAGAATGCCGTGCACAATGCGGCCGTGATCGAAGAGGTGGCCAAGATGGATCTCTTCGCACTGACGCTGGATCCTGAGGCCGGGAACGCACCAAAGCATTACCTAGAGAAGCATTTCATGAGAAAGCATGGCCCCCATGCCTACTACGGACAGGGACATCAGAACTGAGAGGAGCAGAGAATGGGCGCAAAGGAAATCATAGAGCGCGGCGAGGCTGCGCTGGGCATCGAATTCGGATCCACAAGAATCAAGGCAGTGCTGATCGACCGGAAGGGAACCGTGCTGGCCGTGGGCTTCCATGACTGGGAGAATTCTCTGATCGACGGCATCTGGACTTATCCCCTGGAGGAAATCCATGCGGGACTCCGGGACTGCTACAGCTCCCTCCGGAAGGCCGTGGAGGAGAAGTACGGCATTACCCTGAAGAAGCTGGGCGCCATGGGCATCAGCGCCATGATGCACGGCTATATGGCTTTTGACCAGGAAGGCACACTGCTGACGCCCTTCCAGACCTGGCGGAACAGCAACACCGAGAAGGCAGCAGACGCGCTGACGGAACTCTTTGACTTCAACATTCCGCTGCGCTGGACCATCGCGCATCTTTACCAGTGTATACTGGATGAGGAGGCGCATGTGCCGCAGCTTTCCTTCGTGACGACGCTGGATTCCTACATCCATTGGCGACTCACCGGCGAGAGAGTAACCGGCATCGGGGACGCCGCCGGCATTTTCCCCATCGACTCGGAAGCGCATGATTATGACGGGGTAATGCTTTCGAAGTTCGACAAGCTGATCGAGGGCAAGTATTCTTGGAAGACCCGGGAGATTCTGCCGAAGGTATTGTCCGCCGGTGAAGCAGCAGGTGTTCTGACCGCAGAGGGCGCGGCTTTCCTGGATGAAAGCGGCAATCTGGAGCCGGGCATTCCGCTCTGTCCGCCGGAGGGAGACGCTGGCACCGGTATGGTGGCCACGAACTCCGTGGCACCCCGGACCGGCAATGTATCCGCCGGTACCTCAACCTTCGCGATGCTGGTGCTGGAGAAGGGACTCAGCAAGCTCTATCGGGAAATCGACATGGTGACAACGCCGGACGGCTATCCCGTAGCCATGTCCCATGCCAACAACGGCACTTCGGACCTCAATGCCTGGGTGAACATTTTCAAGGAGTTCACAGAGCTTTTCGGTATCCAGGCGGACATGGGCGATCTCTTCGGCAAGCTCTACCGGAACTCTTTGACAGGAGACCCGGACTGCGGCGGTGTTCTGCCCTACGGCTATTTTTCCGGTGAAGGCATTACCCACCTGAATGAGGGACGGCCCATGCTGATCCGCATGCCGGACAGCCGCTTCACGCTGGCCAACTTCATGCGGGCCAACCTGTATTCCTCCCTGGGCGCGGTGAAGCTGGGACTGGATATCCTGCTCAAGGAGGAGAAGGTTAAGGTGGAGAAGATCATGGGCCACGGCGGCCTCTTCAAGACCAAGGGCGTGGCACAGCGGTATCTCGCTGCGGCTGTGAATGCACCGGTAACGGTCATGGATACTGCCAGCGAGGGCGGTCCCTGGGGTGAAGCCCTTCTGGCTGCCTATATGCTGGACGGAAAGGGCAGAAGCCTTCCAGAGTATCTGAACGAAGAGATTTTCGCCAACCAGTCCGGCAGCACCATCGCGCCCACCGAGGAGGATGTGGCCGGTTTTGAAGCCTTTATGGCGCGCTACAAGGCAGGCATCCCCGCGGAGAGAGCGGCAGTGGAGTGTTTAAAGTAAAGTTTAGCTGAGGGAGTACAGGTAAACGGCTTGAGGCGGCTGCTGCAAAAGAGTATAATGAAAAAAATGATAAGCATTGGGGCAGTGCCCCGGAAAAGAGGAAGGTATGCAGTTTTTTATTGATACAGCCAATGTAGAGGAGATTAAGGAAGCCTGGGAAATGGGCATCATCACCGGTGTGACCACCAACCCGTCTCTCATCGCCAAGGAAGGCAGAGACTACATGGAGACCCTGAAGGAGATCACCGACATCGTGGACGGCCCCATCTCCGGTGAGGTGAAGGCCAGCACCACAACAGCTGAGGGCATGATTGCCGAGGGCCGTGAGATCGCCAAGATCCATCCCAATATGGTGGTGAAGATTCCCATGACCACCGAGGGACTGAAGGCTGTGAAGGTTCTTTCTAAAGAAGGTATTCACACCAATGTGACGCTGATCTTCTCTGCTACCCAGGCGCTTCTGGCCGCCAGAGCCGGTGCCACCTATGTGTCTCCCTTCCTGGGCAGACTGGACGACATTTCCACAGACGGCGTGACCCTCATTGAGGACATCATGCAGATCTTCGAGATGTATCCGGAGATTGAGACCCAGGTGATCTGTGCATCCGTTCGTCATCCCATGCACGTTATCCAGTGCGCAAAGACCGGTGCAGACATCGCCACCGTTCCGTACAAGGTACTCATGCAGATGACCAAGCATCCCCTCACCGACAGCGGCATCGAGAAGTTCGTGAAGGACTATGAGAGTGTATTTGGAAAATAATACCAATATTTTATATAAATTTCATAAATAATTTGGAATTTGTAACAAACCGGCCACAATCCGGACATATTCTCCGCTTATACTGGACCTGTAATATGGAACAGTATCAGCGGAGGATTTTCTTTTTATGAATATATTGTTTTTTCTGACCCCGAAGTGTGACACCGCCTATTTAGAGGAGGACGACACCCTGCGCAGCGCCCTAGAGAAGATGGAATACCATCGTTACCAGGCCATTCCGGTGCTGGCGAAGGACGGCAGCTACTACGGTACCATCACCGAAGGCGATCTGCTTTTTGAAATCAAAAATACCCTGAACCTCGATCTGCGGGAAGCAGAGAAGATCAGGGTAAGAGATATTCCCATGCGGAATCATTACCAGCCGGTGGACGTTTCCTGCTCCATGGAGAGCCTGGTGAGGCGAGCTCTGAATCAGAACTTTGTGCCGGTGGAGGACGACCTGGGACATTTTATCGGCATTGTCCGGCGTCGCGAGCTTATGAACTATCTCTATCAGCATGCGAGATTCGACGAGCTTCCCTATTTTCGGGAAACGCTGATGCAACCGGCCAGAGCCGATAGTCAGAAGGTTTTAATGTAATCGCTTTCAGCTTCACCGGTTTTTTCCAGACGCCGGATCACCACGAAGTAACTGCCGCCGTTTCCGGTTTCCACCTCTACACGGTCACCAACCCGGTGTCCGAGCAGCGCCTTTCCCATGGGGGACTCGTTGGAAATGAGTCCCTCCAGGGAGTGGCCGCGAATGGAGGTGACGATGCGGTAGGTTTCCTCCTCGTCATCGTCCTCAAAATATACGGTGACGGTATTGTTGAGGCCCACCTCATCGGCCTTGGAACGGTCATCAATGATGGTGGCAAAGCGCAGCATTTTCTCCAGGTAACGGATCCGGGAATTGTTCTGGCCGTTGGCTTTCTTTGCCGCATAGTATTCGAAATTCTCGGAGCGGTCTCCCTGGGCCGCGGCTTCTGCTACAGCCTTCGTCAGCTGGGGCCGAAGCTCCACCTTTCTGTGCCGGATCTCGGCCTCGATTTTTTCCACATCAGATTTTGTCAGCTGTTCTCCCATTGTTATAAATACTCCAGTATAGATATGGTTTGCGTCCATCGTGTGGGACATTCACCGCGTGAGCACCCGATAGGGCTCACGCGATATTATGCTCCGGGATAGGTGATCAGAGAGGTGACGTCGTATTTCTCAAGGCGCTCCCGTCCCTTGAGGCCTGCCAGTTCCATAACCACGGCCAGTTTCACCACCTTGCCGCCCAGGGCTTCGATGAGCTGGCAGGCGGCTTCCAGACTGCCGCCGGTGGCCAGCAGATCATCGATCACCAGGACCCGCTCGCCGGGGCGGATGCTGTCCTTGTGAATCTCCAGTTCTGCTTCGCCGTATTCCAGCTCGTATTTCACGGAGACGGTTTCGCGGGGAAGCTTGCCCTTCTTTCGCACCGGGACGAAGCCCTTGTGCTTTGCATAAGCGATGGGGGTGCCGAAGATGAAGCCTCGGGACTCGAGTCCCACTACGGTGTCGAATTCCAGATCCTTTACGGCATCCAGCAAGCCGTCAATGGCGTCTGCGAGGCCGTCCGGATCCTGTGCCAGAGAGGTGATGTCCCGGAAGAGAATACCGGGCTTCGGGAAATCCGGAATGCTCAGCACGTAATCTTCAAGCTGTTCTTTTTTCATAATGTTCTCCTTAAAAGTTGATAGGCTTTGCTGTCGCGAAGCCCGCGTGATATGCACTGTTAAGATGTTAAGTACTAGCGCTCATTGGATATTTGATATTTCGCCGCATATGTCTGTATCGCTGCCACGGTTTTTCCGTCGGTCATCTTGCCTTCGTAGATGAGCTGCTGCAGGTCCTCGAGCTTCCAGGCCTCGACGCCCAACTCCTCGTCCTCGTCCCAGTGCACCTGGCCGGGCTTCAAATTCCGGGCCAGATAGATACCGATCTTCTCATCCAGGAAGGCCACGGTGGTATTCACATAGAGGAGGAATTCCAACTTGTCGGTCTTGAAGCCGGTTTCCTCCTCCAGCTCCCGGAGGGCACAGGTCTCAAAGTCTTCCTCCTCGGAATCTCGCTTTCCGGCAGGAATCTCCAGTGTATAACGATCCAGGGCATGCCGGAACTGGCGCACCATCAGGATGCGGCCGTCCTCCAGCACCGGGAGAACCGCAGCCGCTCCCATGTGGTGAATGAAGTCCCAGTGGGTCTTGTGACCACCCACATCCACATAATCATCATAAACCTTCAGCACCTTGCCCTGATACTTCAGGGTTCTTTCCAGCAGCCGAACCGGCTTCTCCGCATTCTCAGCATTCAGCATGGCAGATTCTCCTTTGCGCATGATCGTAAGTGATTACATCAACTTTGGTATTATAGCACAAAAAGAGTCTGTTTGACATAAGACATCGTGTGGGCGCCCCATCGTGTGGGCACCCCAAGCCCGGCCCGCCGGCCAGGGCAGCAGAACCGAGTGGTCGCCCCATCGTGTGGGCGTCCCGATAGCGAAGCTATCGCTGAGCCCACACGATACCAGCAAAGCTATCGCTGAGCCCTGAGAGACAATCTATGCCTGCCCAATATGTCAAACAGCCCGTTTGATACGCTTTGACAAGGTGAGAATGGGATAGTAGAATAAGAAAATCATGTGAAAAGGGGTGGGCAGTATGATAGATAAGCAGGAAGAGATCGAGCTGGAGAGACCGGCAGACAACACACCGCCGGAGGAGCTGTATCAGGACCTCCTGAAGGCCATCCGGAAGTATCATCCTTCCGGCGATCTCACAATGATCGAAAAAGCCTATCAGGTGGCGAAGGAGCAGCACAAGAACCAGAAGCGGAAGTCGGGGGAGCCCTACATTATCCATCCCCTCTGTGTGGCCATCATTTTGGCTGACCTGGAGATGGACAAGGAAACCATCGCGGCGGGACTGCTGCACGATGTGGTGGAGGACACCGGCATGACGCTGGAGGAGGTGAAGCAGGCCTTCAACCCCGATGTCATGCTGCTGGTGGACGGCGTCACCAAGCTGACCAAATTGAACCTGAACACGGACAAGGTGGAGATGCAGGCAGAGAACCTTCGGAAAATGTTTGTGTCCATGGCGAAGGATATCCGCGTCATCATCATTAAGCTGGCGGACCGTCTTCATAACCTGCGGACGCTGGAGTACCAAACACCGGAGAAGCAGAAGGAGAAGGCCCGGGAATCGCTGGAAATCTATTCGCCGCTGGCGGATCGTCTCGGTATCAGCAAGATCAAGATCGAGATGGATGACCTGTCCCTCAAGTATCTGGAGCCGGAAGTCTATCATGACCTCGCGGAGAAGGTGCATCTCAAGAAGGAGGCCCGGGAAGCCCGGATCACCGGTATTGTCCAGGAGGTTTCTGCCCATATCCAGGAGGCCGGCATCGAGGCGGAGATCAACGGCCGGGTGAAGCACTTCTTCTCCATATATAAGAAGATGGTGAACCAGAACAAGACCATCGATCAGATCTATGACCTCTTTGCCATCCGTGTCATTGTGGATTCGGTCCGGGATTGTTATGCGGTGTTGGGTGTGATTCATAAAATGTATACACCGATTCCGGGACGCTTCAAGGATTATATCGCCATGCCGAAGCCGAACATGTACCAGTCGCTGCATACGACGGTCATCGGTAAGGACGGCGTGCCCTTCGAGATTCAGATCCGTACCTTTGAAATGCACCGGACAGCGGAATTCGGTATCGCGGCCCACTGGAAGTACAAGGAGCAGGGCGGTTCCCAGGCCAAGGCCACGGAATCGGAGCTTGCAAAAATGAACTGGCTGCATGAGATTCTGGAGTGGCAGAAGGATGAGTCTGACTCCAAGGAATTCATGAACATGGTGAAGTCGGACCTGAACCTTTTCAATGAGGATGTGTACTGCTTTACCCCCTCCGGTGATGTGAAGAACCTGCCGGCAGGCTCCTGCCCTATTGACTTTGCCTATGCCATTCACTCGGCGGTGGGCAACAAGATGGTAGGTGCCAAGGTCAACGGCCGACTGGTGCCCATTGAGTACAAGCTGCAGAACGGTGACCGGGTCGATATCATTACCTCCCAGAACTCCCGCGGACCTTCCCGGGATTGGCTGAAGGTGGTGAAGTCTGCCCAGGCCAAAAACAAGATCAACCAGTGGTTCAAGCGGGAGCAGAAGGATGAAAATCTGGATCGCGGCAAAGATCTGCTGGAGCGCTATGCGAAGTCCAAAGGCTACACCCTGGGCGAGCTGACGAAGCCGGAGTATGTGGAAGGCGTGGTGCGCCGCTACAGCTATACGGACTGGGAATCGGTGCTGGCCTCTGTGGGCCGCGGTGGTCTGAAGGAGTCCCAGGTGGTGACCAAGCTCCTGGATCTCAAGCAGAAGGCGGAAGCGAAGAACGTAGACGACAGCGATATCCTGCAGAACATCGAGGAGATGAGCCGGAAGCCGGAGGTGATCCGCAAGTCGAAGTCCGGCATTGTGGTGAAAGGCATTCACGATCTGGCGGTGCGCTATGCTCGTTGCTGTACGCCGGTGCCCGGTGACGAGATTGTGGGCTTTGTCACACGCGGGCGCGGCATCACCATCCATCGGACCGACTGCATTAACATGATTAACCTGTCGGAGGACGAGAAGGCCCGGCTTATCGAAGCCGAGTGGCAGAAGGACAGCACCCAGGAAACCTACGCGACAGAGCTCACTATTTATACCAACAACCGTGTGGGTCTGCTGGTGGATATTTCCAAGATTCTGACGGATGCGGAGATCGACATCAAGACCCTGAGCTCCCGGGTGGGCAAGAACGACAAGGCCACCATTTCCCTGTCCTTCGACATTCACAACCGTGAGGAGCTGACGGAGCTGGTGGGTAAAATCCGGAAGATCAACGGCGTCATCGATATCGAGAGAGCCCAGGGCTAAGCTTCGGAGCGGTCCTGTTTAGAGAAGAGAGAGGCAAAATAAGGAATGAAGCTGAAGCTGACAAAGTATACGGCAGGTGTGGTACAGACCAATATTTATTTTCTGGAGAATACGGAGAGCGGGGAATGCGTGATCCTGGATCCCGGTGCCAACGCACCGAAGATCATTGAGATCGTGGAGAAGCAGCTTGCGGCGCGCCCGGTGGCGGTGCTCCTGACCCATGGCCACTTTGACCATATCATGGCGGCCCGGGAGGTGGCGGAGCACTTCGGTGTGAAGATCTACGGCGCTGAGGCGGAGCGGGAGCTTCTGGCGGATCCGCAGATGAATCTGTCCACAAACTTCGGCCTTGAGATCTGCATCACGAAATTTGTGTCCCTTCAGGACGGCGAACACCTGGATTTTCTGGGGCTGGACTGGCAGGTACTGGCCACACCGGGGCATACTGGCGGTTCGGTTTGCTATTACATCGAAAACACCGGTGCAGAGCCCATGCTCTTCAGCGGAGATACGCTGTTCCAGGAATCCTACGGACGAACCGATTTTCCCACCGGCAGCGAGCAGAAGCTTTTCGCCAGCATCCGGGAGAAGCTCCTGGTGCTGCCGGAAAACACAAAGGTGTATCCCGGACATGAGGGAGAAACCACCATTGAAAATGAAAAGAAGTATAATCCGGTGTCCTATTTGGGCATGCTGGGTTAAGGAGAGGTCATGATCAGACTGGTATTGGACAAACAGACAGAGGAATACGAGCAGGACATCCGGGAGCTTTGCAAATCCTTTTATCCCGGAGAAGACTTCGAAATTCATACCCCAGCGGGGGTGCATCTGTCGGAGACCACCCAGGAGGAGAAGACTGCACTGAAGCGGGGCACCCGGGGATCGGCATCGATTCGGCTTTCCCTGGAGCTGGAGGGCAGCAAGCTGGCCTTAACGGGTGACCGGAAAAAAGATAAGTCTTATTTAAAGGCGGAGGTCTATACCATTCTGTCGGCCATGACCGGACGGGAGCTCCCCTGGGGAGATTTGACAGGCATTCGGCCCATTTCTCTTGTGAGTCCGCTGATGGAAAAAGCCGGAAAGAAGGAGAAGAACGGTCTGCCGGGAGAAGCGGCGTTGGATGAAATCCGGAAAAAGATGCAGGAAGAGTATCTCATTTCCGGAGAGAAGCTGTCTCTCATGATGGAAATCGGTCTCCGGGAGCAGAAGATTCTGCAGCGCATCCGACAGAAGACGGGACGGGACTATCATGAGGGCTGGAGCCTCTATATCGGCATTCCCTTCTGTCCTACCCGCTGTCTTTATTGTTCCTTTACCTCGAATCCCATCGGCAAGTGGGAGGACCGGCTTTCGGAATATCTCGAGAAGCTGCGGCAGGAAGTGCGCTTCAGCATGCGTTCTATGTGTGAAGGCAAGGGAAAATACCTGCAGACCATTTATATCGGCGGCGGTACGCCGACGGCGCTGCCGGAGTTCTGGCTGCAGAAGCTCATGGACCTCGTGCGGGAGGAGTGCTTTTCGCATCCCATGGCCAATGTCTGCGAGTTCACTGTCGAGGCCGGCAGGCCGGACTCCATTACAATGGAAAAGCTGCAGATTCTGAAGGCTGCCGGAGTGGACCGGATTTCCGTAAATCCCCAGACCTTCCAGCAGAAGACCCTGGATCTCATCGGACGGCGACACACGGTAGACGCGGTAAAGACTGCTTATGCCATGGCCCGGCAGTGCGGCTTCGACAACATTAACATGGACGTCATTCTGGGACTGCCCGGTGAGCGGCTCCCGGAGGTGACGGAAACCCTTTGTGAAGTGACCCGGCTGCAGCCGGACAGCTTGACGGTGCATTCCCTCGCGGTGAAGCGGGCGGCACGGCTTACGCTGGAGAAGGATTACTGGGCCGGGGTGTACCGGGCAGGCGGCGACAGTCGTCGTTTCGCGGAGGAGATGCCGCTTGAGGCATTGCGGGAAGCGGGCATGGAAACAGACGGGATGCCGGTACAGGAGCTGACGGAGATGGAGCGGATGATGAAGGCGTCCGAGTACACAGCCCGGCGGCTTGATCTCAAACCTTATTATCTCTACCGCCAGAAGAACATGGCGGGAAATCTCGAGAACACGGGCTACTGCGAGGAAGGCAAGGAATGCCTCTACAACATCCTTATGATGGAAGAAAAGCATACCGTCATCGGCTGCGGCGCGGGCACCTCCTCCAAGGTTTGCTACGAGGACGGCCGCGGCGGCAAGCGCATTGAGCGCTGTGACAACGGGAAGGACATCGGAAATTACCTCGATCATCTGCCGCTGATGCTGGACCGGAAGCGGAAGATATTGGGGATGCCGTGAGAGTAAGATAGGAGTGAAGCGCCCAGGCGCGGAAGGGAGGAATCGGCATGCCGACCATAAAAGATATCGCGAAGCATGCCGGTGTGTCCCACGGCACGGTTTCCAATGTGCTCAACCACCGGGGAAATGTTAGTGCGGAGAAGATACAGCTGGTGGAGCAGGCGGCCCGGGAGCTGGGTTATCAGCTGAATGCCCAGGCACAGCAGCTTCGTGCGGGCCTTGTGAAAAAGGTCTGTGTGATCCTGCCGGGCCTTAACACCCGGCGCTACCAGGACTTTTTTGCCGGGCTGGAGCCGGTGCTGCGGGCGCAGGGCGTGGAAACTTCTCTGTTCTGTACGGATCGGCAAGTTCTGCAGGAGGAGGCGGCGGTCGGGAAAGCGAAATCCATGCATGCCATGGCCATCGTCAGCATCAGTGCACTGCGGCGAAACCGGGGTCTTTATGACGATGATATACCGCTGTATTTTGCGGAGCGTCAGCCCAAGCAGTCTCCGGCAAACAGCGTTTTTGCCGGTTTTTCTTATGAGGAAATCGGCCGGGATATTGCCGAACGCTGTCTGCAGGATGGGCACCGTTCTGTGGCGCTGCTTTGCGGTGAAAAACGCTATGCGGACCGAAAGGCCTTTTTGAATGGCGCCGCAGCGATGCTGGAGGAGAACGGCTGTGAATATCGCCTCTATGCTTCGGAAAATGCCCTGTCTTTATTGGAAGCCTTTGAAGTACTGCGAAATGAGACGGAATTCGACGCGGTGCTTACAGCGGATGAGGAAGATATCGACTTTTTGCAGCGGGCCGCGGATTTTTACGGGAGAAAAGTGCCCCGGATCTATGGACCCTGCAGCCGACGTATTTCTCTCTGTCCGCAGGAGGGGCAGTATCTGCTGGATTATCGTCTTTTGGGGCAGCGTTTGGGAGAGCGGATTCTGTTGGACTGCCTGCAGGATGCGGGTAATGTCGGCGAGCCGAAGCTGCTGCTCGCGCCGGAGGGATTCCGGCGGCCGGAAGCTGTGGCGGTGGCGGAAAAAGCAAGCGTTCTGAATTACCTCACTATCCAGAACGCCACAAGTCATGCCATCCGCCTTTTGCTGCCCGCCTTTGAACGGGAAAGCGGCATTCATGTGAATATGTCCGAGGCCTCTTATGATGAGCTATATAAAATGGCAGCGGATTGTGCGGACAGCAGTCCCTATGATCTTTTGCGTATTGATCTGGCCTGGATGGATGAGCTGGGCAGCCGGATCTATCAGCCCTTACCTACCGGATTGAAGGCAGCAGAACACAGCCTTCCGACCCTGGATCCCTGGGGCTGTATGGAGGGGCAGCGTTATGCCCTGCCGTTAGATGCCTGTGTGCAGATGCTTTTCTACCGAAAGGATCTGTTCGAGGACGAGCTCATCAAACGGGAATTTTTTGAACAATATCACAGGAAGCTGGCAGTGCCGGAAAGCTTTTCGGAATTTGATGAGCTGGCCCGTTTCTTCACCAGAAGTCTGCATCCTTCTGCGGTATCCCGCTACGGCTGCACGGAAACCTACGGTCGCGCGGTACTGGCAGCCTGTGATTTTCTGCCCCGCTGCCGGGAGAAGCTGTCAGGGAGGGAGGCGGAGGCCGGACTGCAGCTGGATGCACCGGCGATCCGAGAGGCTCTGGAAGACTATCTTTCTGTGAAAGCCGCCACGGATGGCAATACCTACCAGTGGTGGACGGATTCCACCCGGGCCTTTGCCGAAGGAGAGACGGCCATGCATATCGTCTTTTCCAATTATGCTTCGGCCATGCTTCATGGGGAGAGTTCACAGGTCACGGAGCGACTGGGCTTTGCGGACGTACCGGGACAGCGCCCCTTGCTTGGCGGCGGCTGGATCGGCATTTCCCGGCACAGCCAAAAGACAGCGGCCGCGCTTCAGTTTCTGGACTGGCTGTATCGCCGGGACATTGCGGAGCTGATCTGTTATCTGGGCGGTTATGTGGCGAGCCGGGAGCTGCAGGAAAGCTGCGAGGTGCGGGAACGCTATCCCTGGATTGAACATATGGAGCGAAGCTTCAGCATGGGCACCCGCTGTATCATGCGTCAGGCGCAGACCTCCCTGTCACAGAGAAGCCCGCTTCGGGAAATGCAGCTGGAGGCGATTCTGGGCCGGGCGGTGCGTTCGGCGGCCGGGGGCATCGAGACGGCGGAGGCCGCTTTGGACAGAGCCCAAGCAGAACTGGAACGAATCAAAAATTAAAAGCAAAATCAAGGTTCAGCATCTTTCTGTTTTGGAAAGATGCTGATTTTTTGATTCATAGGAAAGTGCATCCTATGAATCAAAAAACGCTCCGCGCGGATCGCACTGCGGCGGCAAAGAAGCATGTCGCTTTCGCGACCCGCCGCAGGCGGAGAATGTGCCTTGGCACATTCTTTCTTGCGTAAATAATCTGTAAAACCTATACAAAATGTGTCCAAAGTATGACGCAACAGATTGACACGTTCCAATGAATACGATATAAAGGAACAGGAGACAAGGGAGGAACGTGATATGTACACAAAAAATGACGTGCTTCGAAGAGAGATTGAAAAGAAGGGTGCACTGATTGCAGCGCACCGGGGCACCTGCGGCGGAAATATCGTGCAGAATACCAGCCTCGCGTACCGGAATGCACTGCTGCATGGCGCAGACATGATCGAGGTGGATGCGGCCCGGACCACAGACGGAGTTTTCTATGCTTTTCACAATGGTGAGGAAAAAATCGAATTCGGAATTCCGGAGGATATCCGCACCTTAAGTTCAGAAAAGGTGGATGCCATGTATGCACTGAATTGCATGGGACAGCCCACAAAGCAGCATGCGGAGCGGTTGACAGAGGTGCTGGAGAATTTCCGGGACAAATGCTTTATCAACATTGACCGTTCCTGGTTCTACTGGAAGGAGATCATTGCCCTGCTGAAAAGTATGAACATGCAGGATCAGATTCTGCTGAAATCCGGCGTGGAGAAGGAGCTGCTCGCGGAGCTGGCAGCGACCGGCGAGGGCATCATGTATATGCCCATCATGAAGACGATGGAAGAATGGGAATTGGTCAAGCAGTACGACATCAATGTGGCTGCGGCAGAACTCATTTTTGAGGATGAGGAAAGTCCCTTTGTACAGCCTTCTTTCATGAAGGAACTTCACGAAAGAGGCATTGCTCCCTGGGTAAACGCCATTACCTTGAACGATGATATCCGTCTGTCCGGCAGTTTTGGCGACAATCGGGCCATTGGCGAGGGCTTCGATGAAAGCTGGGGCGCTTTGATGGACATGGGCTTTGAGATTTTGCAGACAGACTGGCCGGCCTTACTGAAGGGTTATCTTCAGGATCGGCAGAGCAGAGCCTAAACAGGCGGCAGAATCGAAAGTGGTTATTACGGCGGGCGAGGCCCGGCTTCGGCGCCGAAGACATTAGCATAAAAGATGAGGAAAAGAGGAAAAGGATGAAGAGAATGAAGAAGCTTGCTGCACTGGGAATGTCCGTGGCGATGACGCTGTCTATGGCAGCCTGCGGCGGAAGCAGCACAACAGAGACCACAAAGGCAGCAGACACAGCGGAGACCCAGAACAGCGGCGAGGTGGATAAGAGCCAGCAGCTGATCATCTACACCAACTCCGGCGCCAACGGAAGAGATGAGTGGCTGAAGAGCAAGGCATCTGAGCAGGGCTACAACATCGAAGTGGTGCAGATTCAGGGCAGCGATCTGGCAAATCGTATCATCTCCGAGAAGAACAATCCCCAGGCAGATCTGGTTTACGGTCTGAATGCGCTGGAGTATGAGAAGCTGAAGAAGGCAGAGGTGCTGGAGAAGTGGGAGCCCACCTGGAAGGATGATGTGGATATGTCTCTCGGCGATCCCGACGGTTACTACTATCCAATCGTAATCCAGCCCTTGGTGAACATCATGAATGCGGATCTCACAGAGACCCCGAAGGATGTGACGGATCTTCTGTCCGACGAGTGGACAGACAAGTATACCATTCTGAACTTCGGCGGCGGTACCGGAAAGACCCTGCTGGCTTCTCTTCTGGTGCGTTATACCGATGAGAACGGTGAGGAAGGCATCTCCGAGGAGGGATGGGACACCGTGAAGCAGTGGATCCAGAACGGACACATGGAGCAGGATGGTGAGGACTATGTCGGCAATGTCATTTCCGGCACCGTGCCCATCTGTGAGATGTGGGGCAGCGGTGTGATCCAGAACCAGAACGAGCGTGACTACAAGTTCCAGATCCTGGTGCCGGAGGTTGGTGTTCCCTATGTCACAGAGCAGGTGGCTATGATTGCCGGTTCTGCGAAGACAGACCTGGCAGTGGATTTTGCCAACTGGTTCGGTTCTTCTGATGTACAGGCTGAGTGGATGAAGGAGTTCGGCACCATCCCTTGTCAGCCGGATGCACTGGCACAGGCCGATGAGGACATCACGGAATTTGTGAACCTGGTGCATGCGCAGGATATGGATTGGCAGTTCATCTCCGATCATATCGAAGCGTGGGTGGAGAAGTGCGAGCTGGAGTTCATGCAGTAAAGCAAGAATACGGACTTTAAGAACAGGCGGTATGGTAAAACATACCGCCCTTTGTGAATGAGGACATGTCATGATTGAGTTTAAAAATGTAGAAATCAAATACGGCAGCTTCACCGCCATTCAGAATCTGAACCTGACCATTCAGGACGGAGAGTTCTTCACTTTCCTGGGACCCTCGGGCTGCGGCAAGACCACCACACTGCGTTCGCTGGTGGGCTTTCTGACCCCCAGCAGCGGGCAGGTTCTCGTGGATGGCGTAGACGTGACCCATATGCCGGTAGAGCAGCGGCAGATCGGCATGGTGTTCCAGAGCTATGCCCTGTTCCCGACCATGACGGTATATGAGAACCTGGCCTTTGGTTTGAAGGTGAAAAAGCTGTCGAAGGCGGAAATCGACAAAAAGGTGAAGGACGCTGCAAAGCTCATCGAAATCAAGGAGGAGCAGCTTTCCAGAAATGTTTCCGAGCTTTCCGGCGGACAGCAGCAGAGAGTGGCCCTGGCACGGGCGTTGGTGCTGGAGCCGAAGATCCTCTGCCTGGACGAGCCGCTTTCCAATCTGGATGCCAAACTCCGAGTGGGTCTTCGCAGCGAGCTGAAGCGTCTACAGAAAACCCTGGGCATCACCACCTTGTATGTCACTCATGATCAGGAGGAGGCTCTGACCCTTTCGGATCGGATCGCCGTGTTCAATAACGGCTTTGTGGAGCAGGTGGATACGCCCTTCCGGATCTACAACCATTCGGCTTCGGAATTCGTCTGCGACTTCATTGGTGAGATCAACCATCTGGAGAAGCCGCTGCTGTCTGCCATCGGCGGCGCACTGAATCCGGAAAAGAAGGCCTATGTGCGTTTGGAGCGTATCGGCTTTACCCCGACGGAGGGAGCGGTTTGCCTCGAAGGCGTGATCCGTGATTATGACTACAACGGCATTCTGACCAAGTACAGAGTGGAGACGTTGGGACAGGAGCTTCGGGTGGTACAGGTGAACAACGGACGTCCTTTCCTGGAGACCGGCAGTGCCGTGAAGCTCTATGTGCAGCCCGCGGACATCATGCAGTTTTAATGTAGGAGGCCCCTATGAATAAGAAACAATCCAATGGAAACAGAGGGCTTCACATCCAGACACTGCTGCTGAAGCTTGTGCTGGCCTGGCTGATTCTGGCCTTCGTGGTCTATCCGAATTTGAACCTTCTCTACAGCATTTTCTTTCAGAATGGAAGCTTTTCGTCAGATGCCGTGCGGAAGGTCTTTAAATCGGCCCGCGCGCTGAAGAGCTTGAAAAACAGCTTTGTCCTGGCCTTTACCCTGATCGTGACGGTGAACATTGTGGGTACCCTGTCGGTGCTGTTCACGGAGTACTGGGAGATCAAGGGCGCAAAGTGGCTGCGTCTTGCCTACATGAGTTCTTTGGTTTACGGCGGCGTGGTGCTGGTTTCCGGCTACAAATCTGTCTATGGCGCCAACGGTCTGGTGACGAAGCTTTTGCTGCAGCTTTTCCCCAATATGAATCCCAACTGGTTCGTGGGCTATGGTGCCGTGGTTTTCGTCATGACCTTTTCCTGCACCCAGAATCACATGATGTTCCTGAAGAACGCCATCCACAGCATTGACTACTATACGGTGGAGGCGGCAAAGAACATGGGCGCTTCCGGGGCCAATATCTTCTTCAACATTGTCTTCCCGGTGCTGAAGCCCACCTTCTTTGCCATCACGATCCTCACCTTCCTCACCGGACTTGGGGCAATGTCGGCGCCCCTCATTGTGGGTGGGGAGAACTTTCAGACCATCAACCCCATGATCATTACCTTTTCCCGCTCCAATTCCTCCCGGGATGTAGCGGCGCTGCTGGCGATTTTGCTGGGCGCAGCCACCATTCTCCTGCTGGCGGTCTTCAGCCATATCGAAAAGGGTGGAAACTATGTTTCGGTATCCAAGACCAAGGCGAAACTGCAGAAACAGAAGATCAACAACCCGGTGCTGAATGTGCTGGCTCATGTTGTAGCCTATGCCATGTTCCTGATCTATCTGATTCCGATGGTACTGGTGGTGGTTTACTCCTTCTGCGATTCCCTGAGCATTAAGACCGGAGAACTGCATTTTTCTTCCTTTACATTGGAAAACTATCGGAAGCTTTTTACCAGTATGTCGGCATTTAAGCCCTATCTGGTCAGTATTGTGTATTCTTTGCTGGCGGCACTGCTGGCGGTGACCATTACGGTGATCTGTGCCCGCTTTGTGAAGAAGGCTAAGCGGAAATATGATGTGGCCTTCGAGTGGGGCATGCTGATTCCCTGGCTTCTGCCGTCGACCTTGATTGCACTGGGGCTCAGCACAACCTATGGCGAGCGTCATGCCATCATCTTTAACCAGGTTCTGGTGGGCACACTGGTGCTGATGCTCATCGGCTATGTGGTGGTGAAGCTGCCGTTTTCCTATCGTATGGTGAAGGCGGCCTTCTTCAGCATTGACGATGATCTGGAGGAAGCAGCCCGGTGTATGGGTGCCGGTACGGTTTACACTATGGTGAAGGTGATTCTTCCGGTCATGATGCCGGCGCTGATGTCTGTGGTGATCCTGAATTTCACCGGCATGCTTTCGGACTATGATCTGTCGGTATTCCTGTATCATCCCCTGTACCAGCCTCTCGGTATCGTGATCAAGGCGGCTTCGGATGAGTCGGCTTCCGTCGACGCCAAGGCCATGGGATTTGTTTATACTGTGGTATTGATGCTGCTTTCTGCCATGGCCCTGTACTTCGGACAGGGAGACGGTATGAAGCGTTTCCAGAAGTGGAAACAGAAGCGTCTGGAGAAAAAAGTGCGGAAAATGATGGAGAACTAAAAGACAGCCCCGCAAGCTTGGCTTGCGGGGCTGTTTTTATATAATCATCATATCATGTTGTTTTAGGGAGGAGAGCAGGCATTTTTCAATGCCTGCCCGAGTATTATGAAAAAAATCTGATAGACAACTGGCTTTGCTGTCTATGCTTATAAGATAAAGGAGAATTGTGAAGAATGAATGGTCAAGCTGTAAACATTCGTTGAATAAATTTTGAACGGATTGTGAACATCTGTGCCGATGGAATGTCGCTAGGAAGCAGCGGCGGAGTATGATAAGATAAAAGAATAAGCTTGTTCGTGAAGGAGGAGCGCTATGGAAAAGCTGCGCAGAATACCCGTTGGTGTTGAGGATTTCAAAGAAATACGATCCGCGGATTACTATTATGTGGATAAATCAGGGCTGATCGAACAATTACTGCTAAGTGGCGGAATCGTAAACCTTTTTACCAGGCCGCGCCGTTTCGGAAAAACGCTGAATATGAGTATGCTCCGCTGCTTCTTTGAAATCGGGGCGGATGCTTCACTGTTTGACGGACTGTATATTGCTGCAAACAAGACATTATGCGAGGCATATCTCGGAAAATTCCCGGTCATATTCCTTACATTAAAGGATGTGGAGGGGATGACATTTGAAAGTGCGAAGTATCAGCTGACGGAGTTGATCGGCACAGAAGCCAAAAGACATGCGGAACTTCGAAACAGCGACAGGCTGGACGAGGATGACAAAGCGACATATGCCCTGCTGACCAGAAAAAAGGACGGAAAATATGCACTGGATGATGATATCCTGAGCGGAGCGCTAAAGCTGTTGTCGGAGCTCCTTTGCAAGCATTATCAGAAGAAGACTATCATTCTTATTGATGAATACGATGTTCCGCTGGATAAGGCGTTCCAGAACGGGTACTACAGGGAAATGGTGTCATTGATGCGTGCCATGTTTGGAAAAGCATTGAAAACCAATGATAAGCTGCAGATGGCTGCTTTGACAGGCTGCCTTCGCATTTCGAAGGAAAGCATTTTCACAGGATTGAATAACTTCAAAGTACTTTCGATCACGGATGATCGCTTTGATGAGCAATTTGGCTTTACAGAAGATGAGGTGAAAGCGATTCTCTCTTACTATCATCTGGAATCTCGCATGGACAGTATGAAAGAATGGTATGATGGCTACCGCTTCGGCAGTGCGGATATCTATTGTCCCTGGGATGTGATCAATTATCTGGATTTACTGCGGGTCAATCCGGCAGCCAGACCTCGCGCCTATTGGATCAATACAAGCGGCAACGGGCTTGTCAAGAGATTTATAGACAAGGCGGACAAGACAACGCGAGATGAGATTGAATGCCTTGTGGCTGGCGGAAGCATCGAAAAGCAGGTGCGCTTGGAACTTACCTATGACGAGGTGGACAAAAACATAAATAATCTTTGGAGCATTTTGTTTACCACGGGATATCTGACCAAGGCGGAAGAACTGGATTATGACAGATTCAGACTGAAAATTCCGAATGAAGAGGTGCGCAGGGTATTTGTTCTTCAGATTCAGGAGTGGTTTCAGGAGACCATTCTGGGCAATACGGAAAGATTAACTGCACTTTGGCATGCGATGGAAAACGGGGATGAGAAGGACATCGAAACGGGACTTACACGGATGCTGATCGACGCAATCAGCGTTCGGGATACAGGAGGACCGGATACGAAGTATGAAAATGCATATCATATGTTTTTGAATGGAATTCTTGCGGGTAATGCAAGCTGGTCTGTCAAATCCAACATCGAGGCCGGAGAGGGATATGCCGATATCATCGTGAAGCCGGAGGATCCGGATACGGGCATCATCTTTGAGCTGAAGACGGTGACAAGCATCAATGATATGGCAGAAGCCTGTCGGAAGGCCATCTGTCAGATACAGGAAAAGAATTATGCTGAATATCTTCTGGACGAAGGACGCCGAAACATCCTGATGTATGGTATTGCCTTTTATAAAAAACGCTGCAAGGTAATTGCCGAAAAAGTGGAAATGTAATCTGCGGCATCGTTTTCCATTCTTGATTTATGCTCCTTCCATCCGTATAATATTACATTGATTACCTTTCAAAGGGCGAGGAGAATGGAATGAACAACAATGACAATCGCGGCGGCGACAACGGCAGATTCAAAAACTCGGGACAGACTTTTCTGATCCTGATCATAGCAGCCGTTGTCACCTTTTTTGTTTATACGATGGTACGGCAGTTTTTTGTGTCCGGTACCAGTCAGGAACTGAGCTATTCGGCCTTTCTTACCATGGTGGACAACGGCCAGGTGGATAAGGTGGAGTGGGGTGACTACCAGATCACGGTATATCCCAAGGACGGCATACAGGTTCCTGCTGCAGAGAGCGAGGAAGAGAGTGATGCCGATGACTTCCTGGAGAAATTCCTGAACGAATCGGACCAGAAGCGCTATGAGCAGCTCCTCAGTGAGGGAGAGGAAAGCTACTATGTGGTGCCCGTCAATGCGGATGCAGCACAGCTCGTGCAGCGGCTCTATGAGCATGGTGTGGAAATTTACAAGCGGAAGCCGGACAACTCCAGCTATATCATGGAAACGCTGATCAGCTTCGTGCTTCCCTTTGTCCTCCTCTTCGTGGTCATGAATATGATGATGAAGCGGATGGGCGGCGGTAACGGTATCATGGGCGTGGGAAAATCCACCGCGAAGATGTACATGCAGAAGGAAACCGGCGTCACATTTAAGGATGTGGCCGGTGAAGACGAAGCGAAGGAAAGCCTGCAGGAGATTGTGGACTTCCTGCACAATCCCATCAAGTACACCACCATCGGTGCCAAGCTGCCGAAGGGTGCGCTTCTGGTGGGCCCCCCGGGAACCGGAAAAACGCTGCTGGCGAAGGCTGTGGCCGGAGAGGCGCAGGTGCCCTTTTATTCCCTGTCCGGTTCGGATTTTGTGGAAATGTTTGTGGGCGTCGGTGCCAGTCGTGTCCGGGATCTCTTTAAGCAGGCGGGACAGTCTGCCCCCTGCATCATCTTTATCGACGAGATCGATGCCATCGGAAAGTCCAGAGATTCCCGCATGGGCGGCAATGACGAGCGCGAGCAGACTCTGAACCAGCTTCTGTCGGAGATGGATGGCTTCGATGCCAGCAAGGGTATCATGGTCATGGGCGCCACCAACCGACCGGAGATTCTGGATCCCGCCTTGCTGCGTCCGGGACGCTTTGATCGCCGGATCGTGGTGGAGAAGCCGGATTTGAAGGGCCGTGTGGAGATCCTCAAGGTTCATGCCCGGAATATTCTCCTGGATGATACCGTAAACTTCGATGAAATTGCCCTTGCCACCAGCGGTGCCGTGGGTGCAGACCTCGCCAACATGATGAACGAGGCCGCCATCACCGCCGTGAAGCATGGCCGCACAAAGGTTGCCCAGAAGGATCTCTTCGAGGCCGTTGAAGTGGTTCTGGTGGGTAAGGAGAAGAAGGATCGTATCCTTTCCCAGAAGGAGCGTCGCATCGTTTCCTATCATGAAGTCGGACATGCTCTCGTGGCGGCCATCCAGAAGGATGCCGAACCGGTGCAGAAAATCACCATTGTGCCCCGTACCATGGGTGCCCTCGGCTACGTGATGCAGGTGCCGGAGGAGGAGAAATATCTGAACACCAAGGCAGAGCTTCACGCCATGCTGGTGGGACTCCTCGCGGGCCGGGCGGCGGAGGAAATCGTCTTCGAAACCGTGACAACCGGTGCATCAAACGACATCGAGAAGGCCACGAAGATCGCCCGGGCCATGGTGACCCAGTACGGCATGTCCGAGAAATTCGGCCTGATGGGACTGGCCACCCAGGAAAGCGTATACCTCAATAGCCACGCCGAGATGAACTGCGGCGACGCCACCATCACCGAGGTGGATCGTGAGGTGATGCAGATCCTGAAGGACTGTTACGAGGAAGCCAAGAAGATCCTGCGGGAGAATCGTTACGCTCTGGATCGGATCGCAGAATTCCTGATCGAACGGGAGACCATCACCGGCAAGGAGTTCATGAAGATCCTCCATGAGGTGCAGGAGGAGCATGAGAAGAGCCTCCACCCCGAAAACCAGGCGTCAGAAAATGACGCAACGGAAACGAAGCCCGCAGAAAACAAAGAGTGGCATCTGTTCGAGGATGGGGCAATGTCTTCGGCGGAGGAAAGCCGGAAGGCGTCGGAGAATACCGGAAAGCCGAGCTTCGAGGAGCTGCGGGCCAAGTATACGACTTATACAGAGGAAAAAGAGGAAAATACCGGGAATCCGGAAGAGAATAAATCAGAGTCCTGAGGTCTTCCCCTCCGGAGGCCGTCCGGCTCCCGGAGGGGAAATCTTGCTTATTGTGATTCGTAGCGAGGCTGTTTTTCTGGCTGCTTGCTGTAGTACATGACGTCGGAAACCTCGCAGTCGAAAAGCTCGCAGATGCGGGAAATGGTATCGGTGGTTACGGATTGATTGTGGCGAAGCCGCTGCAGCTGACTGGAGGAGAGGCGGCAGTAGCGGACCAGATGGTACTGACTGATTTCTCGTTCCTCCATCATTTTCCAAAATGGTTCAAAATGGATCATAAAACTTACCCCTTACTGTTAAAATTACTATACATTTCAAAAATCGAGCTCTGATTTTTATCTATATTGTATCAATGTTAATACAATCCCGAAAGGCTCAAATCGTAATGCGTTTTCACTTTTTTTCATTGACAGCCACGGCATTTTTGCTGAAAAAGTATACCGATCATGAGAAAAATCAGCTTGTGACGGAGAATTACAGCATAGAGGCGGAGGGGTTGAAGAAACCCTGCCGCATTCTCTTTCTGTCGGATCTTCATGAAAAATCCTTTGGGGAAAAGAATGGTGAGGATCGACTTTTTGCGGCCATCCACGCGGCGAAGCCGGATATGGTGCTTTTGGGCGGTGATCTGATCATCTCTGGAAAGCGTCGGCCCCTTCCTTTTTGTCTTTTGCAATCTGTCGAAAACGCAGATCATGTGGACCGGAGCTGCGCCTTTTTAGAACGGATCAAAAACGAGTATCCTGTATACATGGCGCTCGGAAATCATGAGACACGGCTGCGGATGAAGGCGGAGCGGGGGAATCGGTCAGCGGCGGCGAAGTGGAAAAAGCTCCGCCGGGCGATGGAAGGCATTATCCTATTGGATCGGAAGACTGTCACATTGCCGGAATGGGGCATTTCTATTTCAGGTGTGACCCTTCCCATGCTTTGCTACCACAAGCTTTTGTTCCGAAAAAAACATTTCCTTAGTAAAAAGAATTTCCGGCGTTACGGCGGCGATTTCACGCAGGACAAAAGCTTCCGGATCTGTCTTCTGCATTCGCCGCTCTACTATCGGGAGGCCATCGATTATGGCGCGAATCTGGTGCTTTCCGGACACTATCACGGCGGCACCATCCGGCTCCCCGGACTGGGCGGCCTCATGACCCCACAGTTTCAGTTTTTTGTGAAAGAATGCGCCGGGCTGCACCGCTATGGCCGGGGACAGGTGCTGGTGAACCGGGGACTGGGCACCCATTCCGTGAATCTGCGCATCAACGATCGGCCGGAGCTCAGTCTCATAACACTATTGCCGAAGGAGGCAAGGCATGGATAAGCTGCAATATCGCCTGGAGCACTTTGAGGGCCCCCTGGAGCTTTTGCTGCATCTCATCGAAAAAAACAAAATCGACATTTACGACATCCCCATCGCGGAGATCACGGAGCAGTACCTGGATTATGTGAATCAGATGCAGGAGGAGGATCTTGACATCGTGTCGGACTTCCTGGTGATGGCGGCGACTCTGCTGGAAATCAAGTCCCGCATGCTTCTGCCCCGGGAAACCACCGAGGAAGGGGAGGAGATCGATCCCCGGGCGGAGCTGGTGGCGCGACTTCTCGAGTACAAGCGCTACAAGCTGCTGTCTCGCCGTATTGCCTGCCGGGAAAATGTTGGCGGCCTCAGCCTTTATGGTACGGAGCAGCTGCCGGAGGAGGTGCGGAAGTACAGCCCGCCGTTGGATTTAGATGCTTTGCTCGGCGGCATAGATAAGGAAAAGCTGTATAGCTGCTTCATGGATGTGATGAAGCGGCGGGAGGATTCCATTGATAAGGTGCGTTCGAAGTTCGGCGTCATCCGTCGGGAGAAGCTGAGCCTGCAGGGCCGCATTCGGGACGTGCTGAGCTATGCCCGACGTCATGGACGTTTTTCTTTTCAACATATGCTGCGGAAACAACACAAAAAGATGGATGTGGTGGTGAGCTTTCTTGCTGTGCTGGAGCTCATGAAGCAGGGGCATATTACATTGACACAGGAAAGACCCTTTGGAGATATGGACATACAGGTTGTGGACGACATGAAGGACGAGGATCTGGATCTTCAGGGACTGGAGGAATTTGATTGATGGAGCTGAAACCCGAAGACAGAGCGCTTGGTCAGGAAATTGACCGGGAGCATGCCGAGGAATTGAAACAAGAGGAGCGCATTGTGGAGGCGCTGCTCTTTGCCATGGGGCGGGCGGTGAGTCTGCCGGAGATGGCGGCTGCATTGGATGCCGACGAGGTGCTGGCCAAGGCGGCAGCCGAGCGGCTTCTGCAGCAGTACGAAGCACGACAAGGTGGCATGCTGATTCGTCGCGTGGAAACGGCCTATCAGCTGTGCACGAATCCCCTTTGCTATGAAGGATTGATCCGCGTGGTGAGCCATCCCAAGAAGCCTGTGCTTTCGGATGTGGTATTGGAAACCCTGGCCATCATTGCCTACAAGCAGCCGGTGACCAAGGCGGAGATCGAGCGAATCCGCGGCGTGCAGTCGGACCATGCGGTGAACCGGCTGGTGGAGTACGGTCTTGTGGAGGAGAGCGGTCGGCTCAATGCTCCGGGACGTCCTGCGCTTTTCGTGACCACGGAGGAATTCCTGCGCCGATTCGGTATGGAAAGCCTGAAGGAACTGCCGGCCCTCAGCGAGGATATGGCGGCGGAAATCGAGGCCCAGGTGGCGGAAGAGGTGTCCGATGTGCTGGGCACCGATCCGGAGACCCTGCAGGAGGAGATTCGAAGCCAGCGGCCGGAACTTCCGGAAGCTTCCGCAGAGGAAGTGGATAATGTCGTGCCGGTGAAGCCGGTGCAGGCGAAGGTGCCGGTTCCCCGGAAGCAGCGGGAGACCGCAGCGGTGCGGGCTGCTGTGGAAGAGGAGCGCAAAGAGGAAGAGCAGCAGGAGACGAAAGATCAGGATAAGGAAGAAAAGGTAACAGAAGATGCACGTCCGGAGGAGCGCATTCCAGAGGCAGACGTCGAGGACGATGAAGATCTGGAACAGATGATCTATGAAGCGGCAATGGATACGGAATCCACTGCGGAACAGCATTACTCCTTCCTGGAAGAGGATGAAAAAGTGGACGGCTGGGATGCAGAGACACCGACTGAGGGAGACGAAGGGACGGATAGGGATGCATCGTTGGCGCTGGATATGGAGCATGAAACTGCACGGGAAACTGTGGTAGAGCCAGACGTCGAATCCAAATCTACAGCGGATGATGGACCTGTAAATAACGATGCGGAGGTGAATCAGGAAGGCGGGACGACAGAAACCGGTCAGTCTTCACAAGGACATCGTAGCGCATCCAATAGCAGGCACCATTCTATTTTCGACAGTGTACAGGTGCTGAGCGACGAAGAACTGGAAGAGATCGAGGAAGAGGAACGCCGCTTCCGGGAAAGTCTCAGAACCCTGCCGCCGCGACAGCGGAAGCCGGAGACGCAAATCCCTGTAAAGCTTAGCAATACAGAAGCGGTAAGCCCGACAGAATCGCCGGAAATCACAGAGGCGGCTGCGCCTGAACTTACAGAATCGGAGAACACGGAGGCAGCGAATGCAGGTAGCCCGGAAAACTAAGCGGGTATCGTGAAGAAGCGCCGAAGACATTAGCCCCGGAGACAGCGGAGGAGTACGATCCTCCGGGACGACAAACGGGAAGGGTAAGGGCGCATCGCGGTACCTGCAGAATCTGGCAGGGCTGGCTGAGACGGCAGCTGAAGTGGAAAAAGAGCCGGGACAGCGGCAGAAAAGGAAGAAAACCATGGAAAAAACAATAAAAATTAAGTACCATTCACAGGAAATTGAGAAACTCACCTATATCGCGGGAAAGAGCGACTGGATCGATCTCAGGGTGGCGGAGAATGTGAAGCTCACAAAAGGCGAGTTCCGGCTCATCAGTATGGGCGTGTCCATGCAGATTCCCGCGGGTTACGAGATGCTGCTGGTGCCGCGTTCCAGCACCTACAAAAATTTCGGCCTGATCCAGACCAATTCCATGGGCGTCATCGACGAGAGCTATTGCGGCGACAATGACATCATCCGGATGCCGGTTTATGCCACCCGGGACACGGAATTGCACGTGAATGACCGGATCTGTCAGTTCCGCATCCTGGAACACCAGCCTGTGATCCATTTCGAGGAGCAGGAAACGCTGGGGAATTCCGATCGGGGCGGTTTTGGCAGCACCGGCGTGCAGTGAGCGGAGGCGAAGCTTGAATAAAGGGAAAGCGAAAAGAAAAAAGAATCTCAGGGCAATGTCGGCAGTTCTCCTGTGCCTTTTGCTCCTGACGGGATGTGGGAATCAGGTGAAGGAATTGCGACTCGAGGGCATTGCACAATTGGAAAAGGGGCAGTACCAGGAGGCCGTGGAGACATTGAATGCGGCACTGCAGGCCGGCCGGGGACAGATTTCCAAGGTGCAGCTGGACATCCTTTGCTACCGGGCGGAGGCGGAGTACTTAAGTGGCGATATCGCGGCCGCGGAGAAAACCGTTTCCATTCTGACCGAGGTGGACGGCAGTAAGGAAAGCTACGAGAAGCTATCTTCACAGATTTCGGCGAAGAAGCTGGTGCAGGAGGCTTCCGAAGCGTTGAACCAGGACAATCTGGAGGAAGCCAGAGCGAAGCTCGACGAGGCAATCGCGGCGGGGCTTTCGAATGATCAGACATTGGAATACGATGAGGCGGTGTATCTTGAAAAAACCGGACAGTGGGAAGCGGCCTATGCGGCCATGAAGGACTACACAGGTCGTTATCCCGATGATACGGAGGCTGCCCGGGAGCTTGATTTTCTGAAGACCCGGTCCGAGGCGCTGAAGAATAATGGGTTGCTGACAGGAGAGGAAACAGTGGCTTCGACAGAGTGATGAGAGGAAGGCTTTGCTGTTCGCAAAGCCTTTGACATGCTCGCCGCTAAGGCATCCTAGGGAACCCGTCCCTTTCGGGACCATCCCTAGGATATTGTAAGCGCTTACACAAAATGAGAATGAGACTTGCGGGAATGTAAAAAAAAAGATACAATGTTACAAGTTTCACGAAGTTAAGGCACCCACTGGGGGTATTAAGGGAGGGACTCTGCATGAAGGCATACAACAAGATGACGAGAGACGAGCTGGAGAAGCTGGTCAAGGATCTGAAGGCGCAGTACAAAAAGTACCAGGCCATGGAAATGACGCTGGACATGAGCCGGGGTAAGCCCTGCAAGGAGCAGCTGGATCTGTCTATGGGTCTCATGGATGCATTGAACAGCGATGCGGATATGTTCTGTGAGGATGGCACGGACTGCCGGAACTACGGCGTGCTCGGCGGTATCGAGGAGGCTAAGGTGCTTCTTTCCGATATGATGGAGAACAATCCGGACAACATCATCATCTACGGAAACTCATCCCTCAATGTGATGTACGATTCCATTTCCCGTTCCATGACGCACGGTGTGATGGGCAATACCCCCTGGAGCAAGCTGGACAAGGTGAAGTGGCTCTGCCCGGTTCCCGGCTATGACCGTCACTTCGGTATCACCCAGTACTTTGGCTTCGAAATGATCAATGTGCCCATGACGCCCACAGGACCGGACATGGACATGGTGGAGAAGCTGGTGCGGGAGGATGAGGCCATTAAGGGTATCTGGTGCGTGCCGAAGTATTCAAATCCCCAGGGCTACAGCTACAACGACGAAACGGTGCGCCGTTTTGCCCGTCTGCAGCCTGCAGCCAAAGACTTCCGTATCTACTGGGACAATGCGTACGGCATCCATCATCTCTATGACAAGAACCAGGATTACCTCATCGAGATTCTGGCGGAGTGTAAGCGGGCCGGCAATCCGGATATGGTCTATAAGTTCGCATCCACCTCAAAGATTACCTTCCCGGGCTCCGGTATCGCGGCATTGGCCACCAGCTCCAACAACCTGGATGACATCAAGCGGCAGATGCAGCATCAGACCATCGGCTACGACAAGGTGAATCAGCTGCGCCACGTACGTTTCTTTAAAGACATCCACGGCATGGTGGAGCATATGCGGAAGCATGCAGAGATCATTCGCCCCAAGTTCGAAATGGTGGAGGATATCTTCGAGAAGCAGCTGGGTGGTCTCGGCATCGGCAGCTGGACCAAGCCCAACGGCGGCTACTTCATTAGCTTCGAAACCATGGACGGCTGTGCAAAGCAGGTGGTGGATAAGTGCAAGAAGGCCGGTGTGAAGCTCACAGGCGCAGGCGCGACCTTCCCCTACGGCAAGGATCCCAAGGACAGCAATATCCGTATTGCACCCACCTATCCGCCGCTGGAGGATCTCCACACGGCAGCCGATCTCTTCACCCTTTGTGTGAAGCTGGTCAGCGCCGAGAAACTCCTGTCGGAGAAGAGTGGCGAGCAGGTCGAGACCATCGACGCCAAGACAGAAGAGACAGCAAAGGCATAAAAAACGTTACAAAAAACCGGCTCGGTATAGAGCCGGTTTTTTTGATTCATAGGAAAGTGCATCCTATGAATCAAAAAACGCTCCGCGCGGATCGCACTGCGGCGGCAAAGAAACATGTCGCTTTCGCGACCCGCCGCAGGCGGAGAATGTGCCAAGGCACATTCTTTCTTGTTAACCTAGTAATTTTTTCACGATCATTCCGTAGATCTCGGAATTTTTTTCTGTCCAGTTGCGGCACATAAGCTCTGCGGACTCCCGGTCGGGGACGGAAAGCTCCAGGCTGTAGAGCAGCTCACGCTCCTCCCGGACCTCCGCGTGCACCAGAAAGCTGCCGTCCTCGGTTTCATAGTAGTCTGTGTAGTTCGAGCTTTCCGTCCGGAGCCGTATCTTGTTGGCCCGGAGAAACTTGTCCATGTCCTCCACGGCGCCGCTGGTGATGTTGGACTGAAAGAAGTTCAGCGTGTCCATGCCCTCCTGGGTGATTTCATAGCGGGTGGCATTTTTTGTGCTGTGGGCCTCGATGAGCTTCGCCTCCACCAGCTGAGATATGCATTGCTGAAGGGTGAAATATGTTGTATATTCATAATCCAGAAAAAACCCGCTGAGCTGATTGTTCGTCAGCGGGTAGTTTACGGACTTCAAAAGATACAGGATCATAAGCTTATACAGGGTAAGCGGTTCAGTGATCATAGGTAACCTCTTCTCTGGCAATGCATCCCTTGCGCTGCAAAACTGCCGAATTGTTATCCCTAACTCTATCAGATATGCAGGTCCTGTGCAAGGAAAGAAACAACTCTTTATCTTCAGATTTGACTGTGCTAAAATAGTAACTTACGGAGTGAAATATTTATGAGAGAAAAAATCAACAAGCTGGCCCGGGGACTCGTGGACTTTGAGACGCCCCGGCTCCGGCTTTCCAATACCTCCTTCGCAGGCGAACTGGCGGCAGGAGAACGCAAACAGTTTGAGCTTTTGCTGATTTCCGAAAACGGGGTACAGCTGAAGGGACTGGCCTATTCCAGCCATCCGAAGGTACGGATTCTGAAGGAGGCCTTTGGCGGCATGCGCACAAAGCTGGGCTTTGAGGTGGACAGCCGGGACGCTGGCGACGGTGACGTGATCTCCGGCAATCTGGACCTCGTTTCCAATGCCGGCGAGCAGAAGATTCCGTTCGAATTCATCGTGACAGAGCGCCCGGAGGAAGAGGAAGCAGAACCGATCGCAGAAAAGAAGACCACGGCAGCCGATACAGAGACAATGTCAGTGGCGCCGATGTCCACAGAAGAAGCGCCGCACCCGGACATCGCGGATCTCGAGGAGATTCTGGCGGATCCCGTGCAGGTGGAGAAGCTTGCAGCAGAACTGCTGAAGAGTGATGAAAAAAATCCGGATGCTTACCTCGTCTATCTGCAGGCGGTACGCAACAATTCCAAATTGAATCGCCTTTATGAAGCATTGCTGGCCGCCTTGCCCGCAGCCTATGAGGAGCGCCTTCCGCGAGAGGTGTATCTGTATTTTGCCTATGCGCAGGATACGGAGCCGGCTCTCCGCGAGACGCTCTACTTCAATGTGCTGAAAAACTTTGACAAGGATGACGACATTTACCTCGCCTTCGAGCGTCGTATTCAGGAATATGCCATACAGACCCTTTTGCAGGGAAGGTCTTCCTTGGGTATCGTCAATGATTGTCTGGCGCTGATCTACGACCGGATGATCTATCCGGAGATGATCGACCGACGCATCGCGGAGGTTTTTCCTGCGGTACTGAACAGTTATAAGATTCAGTGCGACGCAAGGTATACCGCTATTGCTGTGCACTATGACTGCTTTAAGCGGGACAGCTGGTATTCGCTTACAGATGGCGTGGCCTATGTGCCGCTGTATATGCCCGGTTTCACACTTTCTTTCCGGGACGCGGAAGGACAGGAAAGCACAGAGGTCAGCTACCGCTGCACCCGGATGTTGGATAAACCGGCATTGGAGCAGCGCTGCTTCGAGATCGCACCGGACCAGCCCATGCTGAAGCTTCGCCATGCGGCGGAATATGCCAAGCGGGGCATTCAGAACCAGGACGAGCTGGAGAAAACCGAGGATGCCATTGCAAGCCTCGATCTTTCCCGTTCCTATCGGACAGAGCTCAATAATGCGATTCTGGCATATTATGAGGCGCATTGTGCAGAGGATGCAAGGCATCCCTTCGTGGGCGAAATCTCTTATCTTCGCTCCATCCGGGCGAGACGCCTGGACGAGAAAAATCGGGGTGTTCTGGCAGAGACCATGATCGCCTTCGGTGAGTATACCGAGGCCTACAACATTATCCTCCGCTACGGTGTGCAGACCCTGAAGCGGGAGAGCCTGGAGCAGCTGCTGGTCTACATGATCGGCCGCGCGCAGAGCCAGGAGACACAGCCGGAAAAGCTGGTGCTTCTTTCCTTCCGGGCTTTCCAGGAGGGCACCGAGAACGGCAGAATCCTTTCCTATCTGCTGCAGAATTTCAGCGGCATGTCGCTGGATATGCAGGATATTCTGGACCGGGCACTGAAGCTGCAGCGGCAGCAGGCCATGGAGGCCGCACAGCGCCGGGAAGCGGTGGAAGCGGAAATGGAAGCCAAGGAGCAGGCCATGCGGGAGGAAGCAGAGGCAAGACGTGTGCGCTCGGCTTCTGTGCGGCAGCAGCTGCGGGAGGAAAGCAGTCGGATCTCCAACACCCAGAAGGCGCTGGAGCGGATTCTGAACCGGAAACGGGAAGACGACACAAGAGATGAAGCGTCGGAGAACCGGAACGGGGCGGAAGAGAGTCTTGCAGCACTGAACGACTGGCAGCAGCCGGCGTGTATGGACGGAGAAGGCGAGGCATCCGCGTCGGCCACCGATATGGCTTTGACGGAGATTCGGGAGAAGGCCGAGGCAGAGGAAGCCAGAAGACGGGATGACTATATCCGGGATCAGGATATCCTCAGCATGGCAGAGCGTCTCATGGCGCAGATGCTCTTTACCCGGGAAAGCCGTGGACTGGATGAGATCTACGACATTTATCTCCTTCACGACGGCCACGACTTTATGCTGATCCGGGCCTATATGACCACTCGGGCGCAGGATTACTTCCTGCAGCAGCTTTCTGTCCGGGACAGCTTCTTCCGGGATCTCTATACGCTGGTACACAGTGAGAAGAACAAGGAGCGTCTGCCCCTGATCTATCTCCTGGCCCTCACGAAGTATATGTCCATTTTGCGGGAGCTGGCGGGTGAGGAATGTGAAGAGCTGAATAGTATGATGCAGGTGCTTCTCAAGAAAAAGCTCATTTTTGCTTATACCAAGAAGCTGCAGCGCTTCATCACCTTGCCGGACTATATCACCGACAAGACCTATATCGAGTACCATGGGGACCGGGAAGATAAGCCTACCCTTTATGTGCGAATCCTGCCGGACGAGACGGCTTATCACGCTGAGGAGATCAGCCGGGTGTATCAGAATATCTTCGTGGCACCCCTGACGCTCTTTGCCGGAGAACGGGCGGATTTCCAGATTCGTCCCATGGACCCGGAGAAGCCGGTGCTGAAGGGCTGTGTGGAAGCCGGTGCGCCGCGTAAGAGTCATGGGGATACCTATGATATGCTGAATGAAATGTCGGCGGTTGCCGAAAAGGGCAAGGACGAAGCCTTGCGGGATCTGATGCTCCGCTATGCGGAAAATGAAGCCACTATCGGCATCCTCTTTGCCGATGCAGACAGAAACAGGAAGGGAGAGCAGGCCAAGTGAGTCTCTATATCGGAATCGCATTAAATGACGAGCTGACCGACATTGCCGTAAACGGTGATCGTCAGCAGGACTCTGTTCCCACCGCTGTCTGCAAAGTAAAAGGGCAGGACAGCTGGCTGGTGGGAGAAGAAGCCTATCAGACCGCATTGAAGGGCAAGGGCAGCCTGGTGGACAAGCTGGCGGCGCTGCTGAGGAAGGAAGGCACCGCCACCATCGAGGGAAAATGTTACAGCGCAGAGGAGCTGCTGGGACACTTCTTCCGGGAGCTTTTGCATCAGCAGCTGGAGGCCCTGGTGGCGGAAAGCACGGATACTGATGCAATGAATGCGGCATCTGCATCGGACAAAGTTGCAGCGGAGAATACCACGGAAGCAGCGACAGACGAGGCGTCTACAGAGAAAATACCAGTGCTTGCGGACATCACGACGCTGGTGCTCTCGGTACGAAATCCGGAACCAAAACTGCTGGATTGCCTGAAAAAGGTGCTGCAGGACCTGTGCATACCGAAGGTGTATGTCATCAGCCATACGGAGTGCTTCGTGCACTTTGTGCTGCATCAGGATCGGAATCTTTATAACCGTACCGTGGGCATGTTCGAATTGGGGAACCAGAGCCTTCACTACTATGAGCTGGTGGTGTCCCGGGGCAGCCGACGTTATGTGCGTGCAGGAGCGGAGGCCCGGGAAGAAGCTTTTAATCTGGACATCCTGAACAGCCCTGCCGGAGAGAAGATCGCCGACCGGATCCTCACCTCCCTTGCGGAGCGGAATCTGGAGGGCAAGTCCTACAGCGCGGTGCTGCTCAGCGGCAAGGGCTTCGAAAGTACAGAATTTGCGCCGGACTTTATGCATACCATCTGTCAGCGCCGCAGGGTCTGCATTGAGCCCCGGCTTATCGCCATCGGGGCTGCCCTGCGGGCGCGGGATATCGCGGAAGAGAAACCGGACGAATACATTATCCTGTGTGATACCCGGGTGCTTTGCGATGTTAGTGTCGAGGCGCGGAAGAATGAGCATGAGGAGCACCTGTTGTTGGCGAAGGCCGGCGAAGAATGGGCGGACAAGAAGCGCAGTGCGGAACTGATTCTGGACGGCCAGAATTACGTAGATTTCCAGGTGACGGCACTGGCGGGCCAGAAGAGACCTCTGCAGCTCCGCATGCTTCTGGAGGGATTCCCGGAGCGGGAGAATCGCACCACCCGCATTCGCATTGAAACGGCCTTTCTTGCCCAGGAGAAGCTGCAGATCGTTGTTCGGGATGAGGGATTCGGAGATCTTTTCCCGAAGACGGATACGATGGTTTCCGAGGTGCTGGACCTTCGGGAGGCCGCAGGAGGAAAGAGTTAAGCATGGCATTGTTATTGTGTTCAAAAAGAGCAGAAAAGCCCTTCTATTATGAAAAGCTGGATCTGCATCTCTGGTCTCTGCAGGAGCTTTGCTACGTGCTCTATCACTATCCGGTGTTGGTGCCGGAGGATTTTGTGGATCAGAAGCTGCTGCAGTGGCTCCGGGATGAACTGGAATTGCCGCAGCTGGTGGAACGGCTCGAGCAGCTACGGCGTGCCGGGGCGGATCTCGAGACCTTTATGCTGCGGATCCAAAGAGACGGCAACTACTATACGGAACGGGAGCTCAGCCGCTACAGCGCAGAGCTCAAGAAGCTGCGGGATCTGGACAGCGCGCACCTTGCGGAACGTCTGGGGGACACGCTGTTCCGCCTGAAGCGCTATGGCAGAGCTGTATCTGCCTACCGGGAATCGGTCACCGCGAAGAAGAACGCTGCGGTGCTTCTGAAGCTGGGCGATGCCTATGTGACGGTGATGCAGTTCCGGAAGGCCGCTGCAGCCTATGAAGAGGTCTACACGGAAACCCACACCCGGGAGCCCCTGCGGAAGCTCTACTACCTCCGGCAGTTGGAGCCGTCGGTGGATACGTTCTCAAAGTATGAGAATGAAGTGTCCGAAGAGGAGCAGACGGAGTGGGACCGGAACTTTACAGATGCGCGGCAGAAGAGTGTAGACTCGCCCGGCGTTGAGAAGATACAGAAGATGTACAGCGAAGGCGAAAAGCCTTTCCGGACGGCGGCGCAGGAACAGATCCGCGTGTGGAAAAAGGCCTATCGGGCTATGCTATAATCAATCAGACAGGTATAAAGAGGAGAAACAATGAAGGAACTTGCGAAGCAGTACAATCCCGAGGAGGTTGAGGACCGCATCTACGAAATGTGGATGAAGGGAAACTATTTTCATGCCGAGGTAAATGCCAATAAGAAGCCGTTTACCATTATGATGCCGCCGCCCAATGTGACCGGACAGCTGCATATGGGCCATGCATTGGACAACACATTGCAGGATTCCCTGATCCGTTGGCGGAGAATGCAGGGCTATGAGGCACTGTGGCAGCCGGGATGCGACCATGCGGCCATCGCCACCGAGGTGAAGGTTACCAACAAGCTGAAGGAGCAGGGCATTGATAAGCATGACCTGGGCCGCGAGGGCTTCCTGAAGGAGGCCTGGAAGTGGAAGGAAGAGTACGAGAACCGCATTGTGACACAGCTGCACAAGATCGGTTCCTCTGCTGACTGGGATAGACTCCGCTTCACCATGGATGAAGGCTGCTCCAAGGCCGTGGAGACCACCTTCATTAACCTCTACAAGAAGGGATATATCTACAAGGGCTCCCGCATCATCAACTGGTGCCCGGTCTGCCATACTTCTTTGTCTGATGCAGAGGTATTGCATGAGGAGCAGGATGGCCATTTCTGGCATATCAAGTACCCGATCCACGGCGAGAACGGTCGTTATATCGAAATTGCGACAACCCGTCCGGAGACTCTGCTGGGTGATTCTGCCGTAGCCGTGAACGGTGAGGATCCCCGTTACCAGGATCTCATCGGCAAGATGGTGGAGCTGCCCCTGACCGACCGTCTCATTCCCATCGTGGCGGATGAGCATGCGGATATGGAATTCGGTACCGGTGCCGTGAAGATCACGCCGGCCCACGATCCCAACGATTTCGAGGTCGGAAAGCGTCATGACCTGCCGGAAATCACCATTCTGAACGATGATGCCACCATCAACTGCCCCGGTTCAAAGTACGATGGCATGGAGCGCTATGCGGCCCGGAAGGCCATGGTGGCAGATCTCGAAGCTGCCGGACTTCTGGTGAAGGTGGCACCCACCAAGCACAATGTCGGCACCCACGACCGCTGCGGCACCACCGTAGAGCCCATGATCAAGCCCCAGTGGTTTGTGAAGATGGAAGAGATGGCGAAGCCTGCGATTGCAGCACTGGAGAAGGGTGACCTGCAGTTCGTGCCGGAAAACTACGGCAAGACGTATTTGCATTGGCTCGAGAACATCAAGGACTGGTGCATTTCCCGTCAGCTCTGGTGGGGACACCGGATCCCGGCCTATTACTGCGATGACTGCGGTGAGATGGTGGTTGCGCCTGAATCTGAAGCTCCCTGCAGCTGCCCGAAGTGCGGTGGTCACATGACGCAGGATCCCGATACATTGGATACCTGGTTCTCCAGCGCCCTTTGGCCCTTCGAGACCCTGGGCTGGCCGGAGGAAACCCCGGAGTACAAGTACTTCTATCCCACAGATGTGCTGGTAACCGGTTATGACATTATCTTCTTCTGGGTTATCCGTATGGTATTCTCCGGCATTGAACAGACCGGCAAGTGCCCCTTCAAGAAGGTGCTGATCCATGGTCTCGTCCGGGACGATCAGGGACGGAAGATGAGTAAGTCCCTGGGCAACGGCATTGACCCGCTGGAGGTCATCGACAAGTACGGCGCCGATGCGCTCCGCATGACACTCCTCACCGGCAACGCACCCGGCAATGACATGCGTTTCTACTGGTCCAGAGTCGAGGCCAGTCGGAACTTCATGAACAAGGTATGGAATGCTTCCCGCTTCATCATGATGAACCTGGACAAGGCAGAACTTCCGACGGAGATGCCGGAGAACCTCACCATTGCCGACAAGTGGATCCTCTCCAAGCTGAACGGCGTGATCGAGGATGTGACCCGGAACATGGAAGCCTTTAACCTGGGCATCGCCCTTGACAAGGTGCAGTCCTTCATCTGGGAAGAGTTCTGCGACTGGTATATCGAGATGGTGAAGCCGCGTCTCCACAGCGAGACCGACGAGACCAAGGCAGCAGCGCTCTGGACACTGAAGCATGTACTGATCACGTCCTTAAAGCTCCTGCATCCCTTCTGCCCCTTCATCACAGAGGAGATCTACGATACGCTGGAGAGCCCGGAGACACCGCTCATGCGGGAGTCCTGGCCCGAGAGAGAGGCACGTTTCGACTTCGCCGAGGACGAGGCAGAGGTGGAGACCCTGAAGGAAGCCGTTCGCTCCATTCGTGCCATCCGCACAGAAATGAACGTAGCGCCGTCCCGGAAGGCCAATGTCTTCATCGTGACTGCGTCACCCCGCGTAAGAAAAACTTTCGCCCATAGTAAGGTTTTCTTTGCTACCCTTGCCTATGCATCGGATGTTATAATCCAGGAAGACAAGAGCGGCATTGCCGAGGATGCGGTTTCTGTAGTGATTCCGGATGCCAACATCTATATGCCTTTCTCGGATCTCGTGGATATCGCGAAAGAGAAGGAGAGACTGGAGAAGGAGCAGAAGAAGCTGGCAGGTGAGATTCAGCGTTCCACCGGCATGCTGAGCAACGAGCGTTTCCTCAGCAAGGCACCGGAAGCCAAGGTGGCCGAGGAGCGGGAGAAGCTGCAGAAGTATCAGCAGATGCTGACACAGGTAGAGGAGAGACTGAAGAGTCTTTCATAAGAGAAATACAGGAGGTGCGGAATGAAGGTTTGGAAGAAGAGTTTGGCGGTAATGCTGGCGGGGCTGACAGTGTTCTCGGGGGTGCCGTTCACGGCGACCGCGGCAGAACATGCGGCCACAACAGCAGAGGCCGAAGCTGTTCGTTCCGGCGCTTCCGCAGCCTACCAGTGGGAAAATGACGGTCTGCACTGGAAGCTTCTGTACTTAAATCAGAAGGCCATGCAGTGGCAGTATGCCGCAAAGCAGTGGGTGCAGATCGGTGGCCGCTTTTATCACTTCAATGCAGACGGGGAGATGGAAGAGGGTTGGTTCGAGGACGAGGGCATGTGGTACTTTGCCCAGTATGACAGCAAGGACCGGAGTGGTGCAAATGCCGGTGTGGTTCTGACGGGCTGGGCATCCATCCCGGATCCCCACGGCACCTATCACAACTTCTACTTCGGTGCGGCAGAGAATGGACGGCCCAACGGTATGTACTGCGGTGAGGGCGAGTATTACAAGTCCTATACCATCGATGGTCAGAAGTATAGCTTTGACAGCAATGGGTACTGTGCCAATGCCCCCTACGGCAGCATTCCGTCTTATGACAATGGGAGAATTTAAAGCATGAAGCTTCGTCTTGTCACTGTCGGAAAAGTGAAGGAAAAATATTTGAGAGACGCCATCGCGGAATACGCGAAGCGTCTCTCTTCTTACTGTACGCTGGAAATTCTGGAATTGCCGGATGAAAAGACGCCGGACCGGGCGCCGCAGTCGGTGGAAGAAAAAATCAAGGAAACGGAGGGGCAGCGGATTCTTTCAAAGCTGCCGGAGCGTTCTTATGTGATCGCCCTCGCGATCGAAGGGAAGGAATTGTCCTCCACGGAGCTTGCAGAGAAGCTGGAGAAGACCATGCTCAGCGGCAGCAGTGACATCAGCTTTGTGATCGGTGGCTCCCTGGGCCTTTCGCCGGCGGTGCTGCAGCGGGCAGACTATCAACTTAGCTTTTCCCGCATGACCTTCCCGCATCAGCTCATGCGGGTCATCCTGTTGGAGCAGATCTACCGGTCCTTTCGAATCAATGCGAATGAGCCTTATCATAAATAGTCGTTATCGGTTTTGCGGCTGCTTTGCTGCGGCAAAGCCGATGACGACAAAAACAGCTGCGATGGGGATCAGCGAAAGCTTGGCTTGCGGGGACCCCATCGCGGCGTAACTCTAACCACTTACCGGCACCTGTGTCGCTTGTGTGATTAATTCCTGTATCATTGCCGGGATCTCCGCCACGGGACGCTTGAGCACCAGCGACAGTTCATCATAGAGAATCTTCTCAGCCTGCTCCAGATAGTGGGTATCTGTGATGGTCAGTTTCTTGCCCTTTTCTGCCCGTTCCCGTTTCCGGATCCTCAGGGTCTTGATGACCCGCATCAGCTCATCAGGGTCACAGCTTTTCACGCAGAGCTTGAAGGCCTCCTCCTGCTGCTTGGGTGAGCGGAGGTTAATGGGGAGGATAGAGGCGATGTTTTCAAGAAAGGCGGTCACCTCGTCCTCTGACATGACCAGCCGCATATTGATCTTTGTGCTGTCCACCGGTGCATACACGGAACCGGTGGCTGCGGCGTAGGGCTTCAGAATGTAGTACTCCCTGTCGTGGTCCACCCCCTCCATGTTCAAGGTGGTGATATCCGTGATTTCGTGGATTCCCCTGCAGCCGTAGACAACATAATCTCCGATTTGAAACATGTTCTTTACCCCCTTCTTTATAAAATTTTTTTAATGTTCGATATAATTGGATTCATCTCGAGCTTGTGGCTCTCGATGAACTTGACATGCTGCCAAAGCGCGTGTACAATACATATTTTATCTTTGTTTCAGAAAAAATTCCAGCACTTTTCGAGAAAAACTTGCGCGTAAATATGCCCTGATGCTATACTATCGAATCAAGTGGGCTCTGCGTAGGCAAGGCCTAGCGATTTCTATAAAAGTTGAAGGAACTGTGCTTATGAATAAGCGAATCGTGTCACTGCTGAAAAGCGAAGCAGTGCTGTATATCCTGGTGGGCATCATGACCACCGCTGTGAACTATGTCATCTTTGCGCTGGCGGACAGAGGACTGGCCGGAAAAGGAATTCCGGAGCATGTGAGCTACAAGATCGCCTACGGACTGGCCTTTTTTGGGGCTGTGCTGTTCGCTTATTGGAGCAATAAGTTCTGGGTCTTTCGGAATTACAATATGCGGCCCGGCTATCTTCTCCAGGAATTTGCCGGGTTCTTTTTTGCCCGGGTGGTATCCGGCTTCATTACCTTCCTGATCATGGTGGTCATGGTGGATATGATGCACTTCTCCCATAGCCTGGGCTGGCTGGCTTCCACCGTTTTCAATCTCGTATTCAATTATCTGGCCAGCAAGCTCTGGATCTTCCGGGACAAGGGCCAAAATAAGGAGGCCAAGGGTGAATAAGAAACTGCTGCGGCCGGAAGATGCCTATCTTCTGGCATTTTTCATACCGGTTATGTCCATGCTGGTGATTTTCTATGCGAAGAACATCTATCCCTTCGGTTCCGGAACCTTTCTTCGCACCGACATGTACCATCAATACGCACCCTTCTTTTCGGAGCTTCAGTACAAGCTGAAACACGGCGGTTCTCTGCTCTATTCCTGGGATGTGGGACTGGGCGTTAATTTTACCGCCCTCTACGCCTATTACCTGGCGAGTCCTCTGAACTTCCTGGCGGTGCTGCTGCCGCAATCCCTGATCATCGAGTTCATGACTTACATGATTGTGGTGAAGATCGGTCTTTGCGGCCTCACCAGTGCCATGTATTTCCGAAGACATTACCGTAAGTTAAATGTGGGCTGTGCCATTTTCGGCGTGCTCTATGCCATGAGCGGTTATGTGGCGGCCTATTCCTGGAATCTTATGTGGCTGGACTGCATCCTTCTGTTCCCGCTGGTGATGCTGGGGCTGGAGCGCCTCGTGAGAGGAGAGAGTCCCGTCATGTACGTGCTCTGTCTCGGACTTTGCATTCTTTCCAATTACTACATTTCCATCATGATCTGCCTTTTCCTGGTGATCTGGTATCTGTGCCAGATGGTGCTGCAGCCCATCAGTTGGGAGGAGAGAAGCCGATCCATTCCGTGCTTCGCGCTTTGCTCACTTCTTGCGGGCGGACTTGCGGCGGTTATGCTTCTGCCGGAGCTCTGCGCACTGCAGGGCACCGCTTCGGCCAATTCCAGCTTCCCGGACACGGTAAAGCAGTATTTCACCATCGTGGATATGTTTGCTCGCCAGATGCCCCTCGTGGAGACGGAGCAGGGACTGGACCACTGGCCCAACATTTACTGCGGCGCGATGGTTTTCCTGATGCTGCCCCTGTACTTCATGAACCGGGAGATTTCTCTCCGGCGAAAGGCATGCTATGGCGCATTGCTGATCGTCTTTTATTTGAGCTTCTCGCTCAATGTACTGAACTTCATCTGGCACGGCTTTCATTATCCCAACAGCCTTCCCTGTCGGCAGGGCTTTATCTATGTCTTCCTGCTGCTGGCCATGTGCTATGAGGCTTACCTGCACAGAAGAGCGATATCCCGGCAGCAGCTGGGGGCAGCGCTGGGCTTTGCATGTCTCTTCATTTTGCTCTGCCAGAAGATCATCACGGATGATGCCTTTGAATGGTATACCTTTTATGTGAGTCTGGGGCTCGTGCTTCTCTATGGCCTTTTCTTCTACATGGAGCAGCACCGGCGCTGGGGATACAATGTCCTGCTTTTCGCCGTGCTATTCGCGGTTTCTCTGGAGAGTCTCGTGAACATGGCGGCGACCTCTGTGACCGTGACCTCACGAAACAACTACATTCAGGACAATGCAGAGGTGAAAGCGCTTGTTTCTCGGGTGCGGCAGACGGATCAGGGCTTCTACCGCTTCGAGAAGATGAGTCGTAAGACGAAGGACGATGGTGCTTTCATGCACTTCCCCAGCGTCTCCATTTTCTCCTCCATGGCGTACGCGGCCTGCTCGGATCTTTTTGAGCTGCTGGGCTGTGAGGCCTCTACCAATGCCTACTCCATCACCGGCTCTACGCCCCTTGTGAACATGCTTTTCTCCGTGAAGTACAGCCTCTATTCCCAGGAGCCCATAGCGGCCGAGGAGCGGGGCCAGTATTATGTGGATATGGAGGGCGACACGTATCTTTACGGAACGGACTTTGCGCTGCCTCTGGGCTACCTCTTGACGGAGGAGCAGCTTAATGCCTTCGACACGAAAGCCGGGACGCCGGCGCTGGTGCAGAATTCCCTCTGCGAAAGTCTCGGTACCGCACCGGTGCTGGAAACGGTGCTGGGAAATTTCTCGGACGGAGACTACAGCTTCACCACGGAAAGCGCCGGTGACTACTATGTCTATGTGAACAACCGAAAGATCAAGGAGGTCAAGGTCAGCAGCGACAGTCTGGAGAAGAGCTTTGACAATGTGGATCGCGGCTTCTTCCTGGAGCTGGGCTGGCTGGAGGCCGGAGAGACGGTGAAGATAAGCTCCGAAACCAGCGGTGAGAAGATGGACTGCGATGCCTATCGCTTCGATTACACCGCATTGTCTGAGGTTTATCGCGTGCTTTCCCGGTCGGGATTTGATATCAGCAAGTGGACAGATACGGAAGTGGAAGGCACAGTAGTGGCCGAGACGGACGGTGTCCTCATGACCAGCATTCCCTACGATGACGGATGGACGGTTTATGTGGACGGCAGCGAGGTGCAGCCGGAGATGATCAAGGATACCTTCCTGGGTATTTCTCTCACGTCCGGTACACACAATATTCGCCTGTGCTTCTTCCCGAAGGGACTGAAGCTCGGTATGGCGATTTCCGGCGGCAGTTTGCTTCTGTTCCTGTTGCTCCTTGCCTGGAGCCGACAGGAGAGCCGGAAGCGCCGGACGAAGCGGCCGAAAAATCGGGAAGCACAGAAATTTGAGCGAGAGTCTGCGAACAGCGAGAAAGCAGAATTTCTGCCCCCACTGCAGGGAGGCTATGGATATGGTGGTCCCCGGCTGGGACCGGAGCCGGAACTCATGAACCTGTCAAGGAAGAAGCAGAAAGCGGCGGAAGTATTGCAGCTCCGGCCGCGGGAAACCATGACGGAAGGCGAAACGGAAGAATGGAATGAGGAAATGGACGGCTTTGCCGAAGACATTTCCATGGCAAAACAGGAAGCAAAAAGAATGCCGGAAACGACAGAGACAGACGGGCTGGATCTTGTCGATCTGGAAGAGGAGGATGAGAAAAGATGAAGCTTTGGGGCGGCAGATTTACAGGAGAAACAGATAAGCTGGTGGAGGTGTTCAACGAGTCTCTCAGCTTTGATAAGCGGATGTATAAGCAGGACATTCGGGGATCCATTGTGCATGCCCGGATGCTGGGTAAGCAGGGCATTATTCCTGCAGAGGATGCTGAGGCCATTGTGAAGGGGCTGGAAGAGATTCTTGCGGATATCGAAGACGGCAAGCTGAAGATCGAAGGCGATGCCGAGGATATCCATAGCTTTGTTGAGGCAGAGCTTACGGCACGCATCGGCGAGCCGGGCAAGCGCCTGCATACGGGACGTTCCCGCAATGACCAGGTGGCCCTGGACATGAAATTGTATACAAGAGATGAAATTGATGCCATGATGGAGCATCTTTCGGATCTGGAAGATGAGCTGAGTGCCATTATGCGGGAGAACAAGGAGACCTATATGCCGGGCTTTACCCACCTCCAGAAGGCCCAGCCCACCACATTGGCGCATCATATGGGCGCGTATCGTGAGATGTTCCGCCGGGATCTGTCCCGTCTGCAGGACACCCGGGACCGTCTGAATGAGTGCCCTTTGGGGGCCGGTGCCTTTGCCGGAACCACTTATCCTCTGGACCGGGACTATACCGCAAAGGAGCTCGGTTTCCGGAAGGCCACGGAGAATTCCATGGATTCTGTGTCTGATCGGGATTATCTGCTGGAGTATCTCTTTGATCTCAGCACCATTGCCATGCACCTGTCTCGCCTCAGCGAGGAGATCATCATCTGGAACACCAATGAATACCGCTTCGTGACCATTTCCGATGCCTATTCTACCGGTTCCAGTATCATGCCCCAGAAGAAAAATCCGGATATCGCGGAGTTGATCCGGGGCAAGACCGGACGCGTGTATGGTGCCCTCATGAGTCTTCTCACCACCATGAAGGGACTGCCGCTGGCCTACAACAAGGACATGCAGGAGGACAAGGAGATGGCTTATGATGCCATGGATACGGTGCGTCATTCCGTGGTGCTCATGACTGGCATGCTGAAGTCCATGAAGTGGAACAAGGAGAGAATGGAGGACAGCGCGAAGAACGGTTTCACCAATGCCACCGATGTAGCGGATTACCTGGTGCGGAAAGGCGTGCCTTTCCGGACGGCCCACGGCATCGTCGGCGAGTTGGTACTGCTCTGTGAGCAGAAGGGCTGCGCGCTGGATGACCTGAGCCTTGCCGAGTACCAGCAGATCTGCCCGGAAATCGATGAGGACATCTATGAGGCGATTTCCCTCGAGACTTGTGTGAAATGCAGGCGCACCAAAGGTGCGCCTGGCCTTATCGTCACAGAAGGATGAGCCATGCCGCTGTCGAGGACTAGGCTCCGGCTTCGCCGGAGGCGTCCCGACAGCGGCGAAAAGTCGCGTGAGTTAGGCGTCCACGACAGCGGCGATGAGTCGCATGAGGTAGTACACTTTAGCTTTTTTAGGAAGGAGAAAAGCGATGATCAAAGTAGGAATTGTAGGTTCAACGGGCTATGCCGGAGGCGAGCTGGTGCGTCTCCTGCTGCAGCGGGAGGATGTGGAGATTCTGCATTACGGTTCTCGCAGCTACCAGGGACAGGACTATACGGCTTCCTTCCCGGCTTTTCATGAGCTGATCGAGGAGAAGTGCGAAGACCCGGATATTGCGAAGGCAGCAGAGGACTGCGATGTGATCTTCACCGCCACGCCGCAGGGCTATCTCGGTGGCCTGCTGAAGCCGGAATATCTCGAGAAGTGCAAGTTTATCGATCTCTCTGCTGATTACCGCATCAAGGATGTGGCTACCTATGAGAAGTGGTATAAGATCGAGCACAAGTCACCGGAACTCCTGCAGGAAGCCGTTTACGGTCTGCCGGAGCTGAACCGGGAGAAGATTGCGGATGCGCGTCTCATTGCCAATCCGGGCTGCTTCCCCACCGTTTCCTTCTTGAGTATCTATCCCCTGGCCAAGGAAGGCATCATCGATCCCAACAGCATTGTCATCAATGCCCTGTCCGGTACGAGTGGAGCAGGCCGCGGCGAGAAGCTGGCAAACCTCTTCTGTGAAGTAAACGAGAGTGTGAAGGCCTACGGCGTCACCGCACACCGTCATACCCCGGAGATCGAGCAGCAGCTCAGTGAGGTTTGCGGCATGCCGGTGCTCATCAACTTCACACCGCACCTTATGCCCATGGAAAGAGGCATTCTGGTGACCGCCACCGCAGATCTCAAGGAGAAGCTCAGCGATGCCGAGCTGCAGGCCGTGTATGAGAAGTACTACAATGACGAGTACTTCGTCAGAGTGCGGAAGCTGCCGTCTTTCCCGGAGACCCGCTTCGTGCGCTGCTCCAACTTTGTGGACGTGGCCGCCAAGGCAGACCCCCGTACCGGAAGAGTGGTGATGATGGGCGCTATGGACAACATGGTGAAGGGTGCTGCCGGACAGGCCATCCAGAACATGAATCTGATGTTCGGCCTGGATGAGACCACAGGACTTGAGCAGCTACCGACGTGGTTATGATCGCTGGGCTCAGCGATAGCTTGGCTGGTATCGTGTGGGCTCAGCGATAGCTTGGCTATCGGGTGCCCACACGATGGGGCGCCCAGCGATGGAGTGCCCATCTGTTGTGGATTATCGTGACGGGCTCAGCGCCAGCATGCATATTCATTCTAAAATGAATAAATATACATTACTCCAAGCGATAAACCAAAATCAATGCAAATTATTTGAATTTTTATACAGAAAACCCTTGCGCTTTCTTTTCAACGGGTGTAGGATAGCGCAGGTAAAGAGATCAAGAAAGGATTCCGGATACGGGATCAGATATAAAGGAGACAATTATGAGCAATCTGGCACCGAAGAACAATACACAGGGTGAGAAGGTCGTACTGGCCTATTCCGGCGGACTGGACACCACCGCCATCATTCCTTGGCTGAAAGAGCATTTCGGCTATGAGGTTATTTGTTGCTGTGTGGACGTAGGACAGGGCAACGAGCTGGACGGCCTCGCAGAGCGGGCACAGCTTTCCGGCGCCAGCAAGCTCTATATCGAGGATGTCACCGATGATTTCTGTGACAACTACCTCCTTCCCTGTATCCAGGCCAATGCCACCTATGAGAACAAGTACCTTCTGGGTACATCCATGGCACGTCCGGCCATTGCTAAGCGCCTCGTAGACATTGCCCGGAAGGAAGGCGCAAAGGCCATCTGCCACGGCGCTACCGGAAAGGGCAACGACCAGATCCGTTTCGAGCTCTCCATCAAGGCACTGGCACCGGACCTGGACATCATCGCTCCCTGGCGTATGACCGATGTCTGGACCATGCAGTCTCGTGACGACGAGATCAACTACTGCAAGTCCAAGGGCATCAACCTGGCCTTCGGTTCCCACGACAATTCCTACAGCCGTGATCGCAACATCATGCACATTTCCCACGAGGGACTCGAACTCGAGGATCCTTCCCAGGAGCCGAATTATGATCATATGCTGATGCTCTCCGTAACACCGGAGAAGGCACCGGACAAGGAGACAGAGCTCAGCATTGACTGGGAAGAGGGCGTACCCGTTGCCCTGAACGGCAAGAAGATGACTGTAAAGGAAATCCTTCTCGAGCTCAACAAGCTGGGCGGCGAGAACGGCATCGGTATCGTGGACATCGTGGAGAACCGTGTGGTTGGTATGAAGAGCCGTGGCGTTTACGAGACCCCCGGCGGAACCATCCTCATGGAGGCGCACAAACAGCTTGAAGAGCTCTGCCTGGATCGCCAGACCATGGAGTTCAAGTCTATGGCTTCCGTGAAGTTCTCCCAGGTGGTTTACGAAGGAAAGTGGTTTGATCCTCTTCGTGAGGCACTCGAGGCCTTCATGACCAGCACCCAGAAGTACGTGACCGGTACCACGAAGCTGAAGCTCTACAAGGGCAACATCATCAAGGCAGGCACCACATCACCGTACTCACTCTACAACGAGTCCCTGGCGTCCTTCACCACAGGTGATCTCTATGACCATCATGATGCGTCCGGCTTCATTACCCTCTTCGGTCTTCCCGAGAAGGTTCGTGCGATGAAGATGCAGGAAGTGAAGAAGAACCAGAAGTCACAGTAAGCAGAAGATATTTCCCCTATGGAACCCCTGGGACCATAGGGGATCGTTTTTACAGCGGAAAGGAAGAGGAAAGGGATAATGAAGGCGATTCAGGGCGGCGTACTGGCCGCAAAGGGCTTTATGGCGGCAGCTGCAGAGGCAGGCATCAAGTACAAGGGCAGAACGGACATGGCGATGATCTTCTCCCAGAAGGACTGCATCGCGGCAGGCACCTTCACCAGCAATGTCGTGAAGGCGGCGCCGGTGCTCTGGGATAAGCAGGTGGTCAATGCCGGTACGCCGGTGCATGTGGTGATCGCGAACTCCGGCATCGCCAATGCCTGCACCGGAAAAGAGGGCATGGACATCTGTCAGGCCTCTGCAGAGGCCGTTTCTGATGCCTTCGGCGGTGAAATTCCGGCAGAGGGTGTGCTGATCTGTTCCACCGGCGTCATTGGTATGCAAATGCCTTTGGATCGGGTAAAGGACGGCATCCAGAAGCTGGTGAATGGCCTTTCCGATACCGTGGAAGCCGCCGATCAGGCGAGCCGTGCCATTATGACCACCGACACGAAGAATAAGGAGTTCGCCGTGAGCTTCACGGTGAAGGGAACCGAAGTACACCTCGGCGGCATGTGCAAGGGCTCCGGCATGATCCATCCCAATATGTGCACCATGCTTTCCTTCCTGACCACCGACTGTGCCATCACAAAGGAACTCCTCCAGAAAGCGCTGTCCGAAGACATTAAAGACACCTACAACATGGTTTCTGTAGACGGTGACACCTCTACCAATGACACTTGCCTTTTGCTTTCCAATGGCGCGGCGGGAAATGCCGTCATTGACACAGAGGATGAGGATTATCAGGCCTTCTGTCAGGCGCTGCATGCGGTGAATGAGGTGCTGGCGAAGAAGATGGCCGAGGATGGCGAGGGCGCTACCCATCTCTTTGAGGTGAAGGTTCAGGGCGCTGACAACAAGGACGAGGCCGTGCTTCTCGCAAAGTCCGTGGTGTCCAGTTCCCTCACGAAGGCTGCCATTTACGGAAGAGACGCCAACTGGGGCAGAGTGCTCGCGGCCATGGGCTACAGCGGGGCGCAGTTCGATCCCATGAAGGTGGATCTTTACTTTGTGAACGATATCGGAAAGATCCTTGTTTACAAGCAGGGCGCACCGGTGGACTTCGATGAGGACTATGCGAAGGAAATCCTGTCCCATCCGGAGGTGACCGCCCTCATCGAGATGCACGAGGGAGATGCGAAGGCCACGGCCTGGGGCTGTGACCTCACCCACGAGTACGTCAACATTAACGCAGATTACAGAAGCTAAGGGAGCAGATATGGATAACGCAATTTCACAGAAAATCATGGACAAGGCCGCCGTCCTGGTGGAGGCTCTGCCCTATATTCAGAAGTTCCAGGGCAAGGTCATGGTGGTGAAGTACGGTGGCTCCGCTATGGTGGACGAAGCGCTGAAAAAGCAGGTCATGCAGGACGTGGCGCTCTTGAAGCTCGTCGGCTTCAAGCCCATCATCGTGCACGGCGGCGGCAAGGAAATCTCCCGCTGGATCGGTAAGATCGGCAAGGAGCCGCAGTTTGTGAATGGCCTCCGCGTCACAGATGACGAGACCATGGAGGTGGCGGAGATGGTGCTGAACAAGGTGAACAAGAGTCTCGTGCAGCTCATCACCGGCCTCGGTGTGAAGTCCGTAGGTATCTCCGGCAAGGACGGCATGATGCTGAAGTGCGTGAAGAAGTACTCCAACGGCGAGGACATCGGCCACGTGGGCTCCATCATTTCCGTAAACACGGAGATCATTGAGGATCTTCTGAAGGACGACTTCATCCCCATCATCTGTCCCATTGGCTTTGACGCCAACGGCGAGAGCTACAACATCAACGCAGACGATGCGGCTTGCTCCATCGCCAGCGCCATGCATGCCGAGAAGCTGGCTTTCCTCACCGATGTCGAGGGACTTTACCGGGATTTCGAGGACAAGGATTCCCTCATCACGAGTCTTACGCTGGAGGAGGCAGAGGATCTGATCCATTCCGGCACCCTGGGCGGAGGCATGCTGCCGAAGCTTGGCAACTGCGTAGATGCCATGAAGATGGGCGTGAACCGCGTGCATATCCTGGACGGCAGAATTGCACACTGCCTGCTGCTGGAGATCTTTACCAATAAGGGTATCGGAACCGCCATCAAGAAGGAAATCGATCCGGTGCTGAACTAAGTGAGGTATGACAATGAAATTTATGGATGAAGCAATCGTAAAGGGCTCTGTGGTGACGGACCGGGTCATTAAGGAAGGCGAAGAGGTCCTGTACAAGACCTACAACCGCTTCCCGGTGGTCTTTGATCATGCAGAAGATGTGTATATTTATGATGCAGCAGGTAAGAAATATCTCGATTTCGGTGCCGGCATTTCCGTGATGGGTCTCGGCTATTCCAATCCCCACGTCATGAATGCCATGATCGCCCAGATGCAGAAGGGACTCCTGCATACCTCGAATCTTTTCTACAATGAACCGGCGGTGGAAGCGGGAGAGAAGCTGTTGGCTGCGGCACAGATGGACAAGGTATTTTTCACCAACTCCGGCACCGAGGCCATTGAGGGTGCCCTGAAGATCGCAAGACGGTATCAGTACAACAAAAAAGCAGACAAAACCGAGATCATTGCTATGGAAGGCTCCTTCCACGGCCGCTCCATGGGTGCGCTTTCTGTCACCGGCAAGGACCACTACCGTGCGCCCTTTGCGCCGTTGATTCCCGGCGTGAAGTTTGCGAAGTACAACGACCTCGATTCTGTGAAGGCTCTTGTGAATGAGCATACCGGTGCCATCATTATGGAAACCATCCAGGGCGAGGGCGGTATCTATCCCGCCACAGAGGAATTCCTGAAGGGCGTCCGGGCACTCTGCGACGAACACGACATGCTGCTGATTTTGGATGAGATCCAGTGCGGCATGGGCCGCTCAGGCTATATGTTCGCTTGGCAGGAGTACGGCGTGAAGCCGGATGTCATGACCATTGCGAAGGCCATCGGCAACGGTCTTCCCGTCGGTGCCTTTCTCGCCAGCGGTGAGGCAGCTTCCGCCATGGTGCCCGGTGATCACGGCTCCACCTTCGGCGGCAATCCCTTTGTTTGTGCCGCAGCCTCCGCTATTTTGGATGTCTTCAAGGAGGCCGACATCCCTGCGAAGGTTAGGGAAAACGGCAAGCTGCTCTGGTCAGCACTGGACAGTGTGGCCGAAAAGTTCCCCGCTCTCGTGAGGGAACATCGGGGCAAGGGCCTGATCCAGGGCCTGGAGTTCACCGATGCTGTGAAAGCGGGTGATATCGTGAAGAAGGCACTTCTCGAGCAGCAGGTGGTCCTCATCGCCGCCGAGCACAACACCATCCGTTTCGTGCCGCCCCTTGTGATTGAGAAAAAGCACATCGAGGAGATGCAGGAGAAGCTGGAAGCGGTGCTGGCGCAGATTTCAGAATGAAAAATCTTTTTATCCCCCGACGTATGTCGGAGGATTACTCTTTGCAAAAACGCGTAATGACAGGCGAATAAAATAAAAATAGACAATACGGCAATGTTTTTAATCTTGAAATATATGCGGGGGGGGTAGTAAAATATTCATAATTGATGTACACTAAACATTGTGTATTAAATCAAGATGAGAAAGGGCAGGAAAGTGATGCAGTTTCTACCACCGGACATCAATAAACCAGGGCTTGCGGATATTCACTGCCACATTCTGCCGGGAATTGATGACGGTTCTAGGAATTTGCGGGAGTCCCGTCGGCTGCTCCGTTTTGCCTATGCTCAGGGCTTTCGCACCTTTGTGGCCACCCCGCATTACCGCAGACGTCATGAAAATGCGGACATCGAGACGCTAACGCAGGAGTTGTTGACGGAGGCAAGACGGCATTGGCCGGATATCGACATTTACTCGGGACAGGAAGGTTACTGGCACGAGGAATTTCCGGAGCGGATCCGGAGCGGACAGGCCAGACGACTCGCAAACAGCAGTTATCTGCTTTGCGAGTTCGATCCTGTTACAGAGTACCGTGAGATTGCAAGAGGCTTTCGGGGGATTTCTGAGGCAGGCTGTACCCCGGTGCTGGCGCATCTCGAGCGTTATCCCGCACTGCGGCAGGGAGCGCGTCTGCAAGAACTCCATGACAACGGTATCATTTTGCAGATGAACTACGAGGCCCTGGCGGGCGGTGGCATATTTGACGCCAACGAGCGCTGGTGTCGGAAGCAGCTGAAGCAGGGATTGGTGGATCTCCTGGGAACGGACATGCACCGCATGGATTTTCGCCCGCCGAATACAGAAGCAGCGCAGGAATGGCTCCGGAAGAATGTTTCCGAAGCACATATGGATATCCTGACCCGCAGGAATGCCCTACATATCATACGAAACGAAGAGACAGAGTAAGGAATAGGAATGAGTAATCAGAAAAGCAAAGCAATTAAAACGACATTGAACAATGCTGAGGAAGAAATTGACCTTCTGGAGCTTCTGCGAGAGTGTAAAAAACATCTTCTGATCATTGTTTTGACCATTCTTGTTTTTGGTGGTGCAACAGGCGCTTTTTCCAAGTACGTGATGATACCGCAGTACAGTTCCACAGCTATGATGTATATTCTTTCTAAGGAAACCACATTGACGAGCCTTGCGGATCTCCAGATTGGTGCTCAGCTCACCAATGACTATCAGGTCATCGTGAAGAGCCGGCCGGTGCTTCAGGATGTGATCCAGCGGCTGAACCTGGATCAGACCTATGAGCAGCTCAGTGGGCGCATTACCATTGGTAATCCCAGCAATACACGTATTCTGACGGTGAGCATTGAAGATGCAGACCCGCAGCGGGCCAAGGATATTGTAGATACTGTTGCGAAGGTGTCCTCCGATTACATTGCGGATACCATGGAGATGGTGCCGCCGAAAATCATTGAGGAGGGGACGGTTGCAACGCAGAAGACCAGCCCTCATGTGACGAAAAATGCTTTGATCGGCGCATTGGCAGGCGCGATGCTTGCTTGTGGCATCATCGTTGTTCGTTTCCTGTTGAATGATGCAGTAAAGACTTCAGATGATGTTGAAAAGTATCTGGGTATCTCTGTGCTGGCCACAGTTCCGATGCGTAGGTACAGCGGAAAAGATAGCGGTGCTGACAACGGTGTGAAGCATAAAAAGAGTAAGCGGAAGAAGTGAGGCACAAATGGAAGAAAAACAGGTCGTTAAATTAAAACGAAATATCATTGAAGATTACGCCTATTCTGAGGCCATCAAGGGACTCCGCACCAACATACAATACTGTGGCAGTAACGTACATGTTATCATGTTCACCAGTGCCATGCCGGATGAGGGAAAGTCGGATATCAGCTTCACGCTGGCTCTCAATATGGTGAAGATTGGCAAGAAGGTCGTGGTGGTGGATGCGGACATCCGGAATTCTGTTCTGAAGGACCGCTACAATGTCGAGGGAGAGATTCTGGGCCTGACCCACTATCTCACGGGTCAGAAGGAAGCTGAGGAAGTCATCTATGAAACCGGACGGGAGAACTTGTCTGTGGTTTTCGCTGGGCCCTTTAGTCCGAATCCCTCCGAGCTTTTGGAGGAGCCGCTGTTTGACAGCTTCGTTGCGGAGCTGCGGCAGCGCTTCGACTATGTCTTTATCGATACACCGCCGGCTTCGGCTTTGTCGGACAGTGCCATTGTGGCACGACGTTGTGATGGTGCTGTTCTCGTTATTGAAAGTGGCGCCATCAGCTATCGTCTGGAGCAGCAGGTGATCCGGAATCTGGAAACCAGCGGCGTTCGAATCCTGGGCGCGGTTCTTAACAAGGTGGATCCCAAGTCTGAGTCCTACTATGGTAAGTACGGGAAGTACGGAAAATACGGCAAGTATGGCAAGTACGGACAGTATGGTTATGGTGCAGATGAGACAAAGGATAAGGCTTAGTCTTCTGACATTGGCCTTGAGCCTAGGCATTGCGGGTTGTGGCGTATCTGCTTCGGCGAATTCTACTGCCGCAAATACTACAGCAGAGGATAATGTCGACGCGCCTGAAGAAAGCGCCATAGCTGTAGCGTCGGAGAGTAGCGATTATCCGGATTTTTCGCAGAATTCCGTCGAGTGGAGAGGTAAGCATTACCGTAGGAATACCTACGTGAAGCCCATTCTTCTGCTCGGCATTGACAATGCAGGCACCATGCAGGAAAAGAAGGAATATGGCTATGCCGGACAGTGCGATGCTGTTTTCCTTCTGGCCCAGGACACGGCCCGGAATACCGTGAAATTGCTGATCATTCCGCGGGATACCATGACGGAGGTGTTGGAGCAAAATCCCGATACCGGTGTCATTGAACCCTATACGGATCACTTGAGCTTGTCTTACTGCTTTGGCGATGGACAGGCGGAGAGCTGTGAGAACACACTGCACTCTGTGCGGAAACTGCTCATGAATTTTGACATCACGGATTACATGGCGATAGATACCACAGTGATTTCTACACTGAATGATGCTGTGGACGGGGTGACGGTGACCATTCCCACAGAGGGTATGGAACAGGCAGATCCCGCCTTTGTTTACGGAGAGAGTGTCACCCTCCATGGTGCCCAGGCAGAGAAGTTTGTCCGCTACCGGGACACCAGTACAGACAATTCGGCTTTGAAACGCAGTCAGCAGCACCGACAGTACATTGCGGGCTACTTTCAGGCACTGAAGACGAAGTCCACAAAGGACAGCGGTATCATCACAAAGCTTTACGACCAGATGCAGAACTACATGATCACCAATATGCAGAAGGAGAGCTATCTTAAGGCGGCGTTAGATGTCCTACAGCAGGGGACTTTGGACGACAGCAACATGCTGACATTGCCGGGCTACGGCACGGCGACAGAAACCTATGACGAATACTATGCCGAAACGGACAGTATTCCGGACATCCTTCTCGATATGTTCTATCGAGAAGCACAGTAAAGGTATAATATCCCGCATTTAGAGGGTTATTATAAAAACAAATTACTCTAGGAAAAGGAGAAAGAAACCAATGAAGAAATTTGCAAAAGCACTCGTCATTGCAGGTGCGTTATCCATGGTATCCATGAACGCATTTGCAGCTGGATCCGCATCAACATTTGTATCCAGCTCCTCAAAGCGTTCCAGCTCCAGCAGCTCTAGCTCCAGCAGCTCCAGCAGCTCTAGCAGCTCTAGCTCCAGCAGCTCTAGCAGCTCTAGCTCCAGCAGCGCAACAGTGTCCAAGACACTGTCTAACGGCCAGAGTGTTACTGTAGCAGGTGCTACCACGGATGCCAGCGGCAACGTGAGCTCCGGTCTCGTGAAGGACAGCTCCAGCAGCGTAACTGCAGCTACTGGGGAGGCAAAGAGAGCAGGACTTCCTGCTGCTGTCACCAGCACACTGAATGACATCGATGCCGGCAAGCTCACGTCTGTAACCGGTGCCGCTGCAGCAGACGTAGCCGGCAAGCAGGTTCTGGCACAGACTGTGGCTCTGACACATATCACGACACCGTCTGAGCAGAAGCTTCTCATGGCTACAAGCAAGATCCCGACTTCTGGCGTTGTTAAGGTTCTGTTCTATAATAACAACACGGGTCTGTTCACGGTTATTGATGCAACAGTGGATGCATCAACCGGTATTGTGACGTTTACAGCACCGGCTGACGGAACGGCTGCCATCATCGGATAAGCTCTGAGTGGATGACGATTGAAAAAAGAGTCTGCGTGACGCAGACTCTTTTTTTGAGGGTATAAGCAAAGGAACAGCGTAAGAGAACCTTATGGAGAAATACGAAACTAGTACATCACACAATATAGCCAGTTGATTATTATTTGATGTACTAGCAAATTCGAGTGTCCGCTGTTATGGGTACAGCATATACTTGGATAAAGACGGTAATCTGACAGAAAATAAGTAGAAGACGATAATTAATACTTGTATAGAAGAGGTTGGTTATGAAAAAAATTACAGGTGTTCTCGCCGCTATCATGATGATAATGGTATTTCAGATCACGACGTTTGCCAAAATTATATACTCCATCCCGTTGAATGTGGTTTATGACATTAGAATAGGACAACTGATTGGAGAAGAGGATTTTGAGATCAACAAGGGAAATGAGAACAAGTTCTATACGATCGGTGATGGCGTTGCCTGCAACAAGGGAGAATCTTGGACGGCAGACATGACACCGGAATACGTGCTTTTGCTGAATGCGCAGGACGGCTATAACTTTGATGACAAGAAATCACAGGTTAATGTCACAGGTACTGGTGCACAGCTGAAGTCCCAGAAATTACTGGATGCCTATACGATGGAAGTGGAGATTACGTTGCCGAAGCTGGGTGATGTCCAGATAGCGAACATGACGGAACCGGCAGCATTGGATAAAAATGGCAGGCTTAGCTGGAAGACGGCGAGCAATGCTGGGCGGTACGAGATCCATGTATTCCGTGGCGAAACGGAAGTCGGAAAACTCTACAGCACAGAGGCAGAAGCAGATATCTCTGCAAAATTCTCAAGATCAGGCTATTACTATGCGAAGGTTCGTGCCATTAGCTCTGCCGGTGAGCATATCCGGACGGATTGGGTGGAATCGAACAGCATTAATCTGTCGGATGCAGATGTTGTAGTATTAGCGGCAGCGCGGCAGAAGGCCGCCAACACAGGTGCGGCTTGGATGATGGACAATAAAGGCTGGTGGTATCGGGATAGTAATGGCAATCGCGTTATCGGAAAATGGATGCAGATCGATAACAAGTGGTACTGCTTTGATGAGACTGGCATCATGAAGACCGGTTGGGTGGAAAGTGATGGCAAGTGGTATTATCTCACGAGCTCGGGAGATATGCTGACGAATGGCGATACACCAGATGGCCATAAGGTGGGGGCCGATGGCGTGCGAGTTTCCTGAGATTTGACGGTAAAACTCGGTACCCACAGAAAATGATTCGTACTAAGTCACCGCACTTGTGACGAAAACAGTTCCGTGACCGCCGAGATCGTGAATATATGTGTAGAGCAGTGGAAGATTATGTAGAGAAAAAGAGAATGGAAGACAAAATTGATATGGCTCGCAAAATGGATTATACAACATTCGGCAACGGAATAAAGTCATTTGTGATTCTTCCGGGCTTGTCGATACACAGTGTTATGGGGCTGGCCGATTTGGTTGCGGAGGCGTACAAGGACTTTGCGGAAGCGTATACGGTGTATCTGTTTGATCGGCCTAAGGCGCTCAGGGACGGCATTACCATTCGGGAACTTGCGGATCAGACGGCAGCTGCGATGCAGTCGCTCCATATAATGAATGCGGATATTCTGGGCGTGTCCCAGGGCGGTATGATCGCGCAGTATCTTGCGATTGACCATCCGGAACTTGTGCATCGAATGGTTCTGGGATCTACACTTTCCAAACCGAATGATACATTCACACAAAAAGTAAATGAATGGATACAGTTGGCCGAGAATAAGGATGAAGAGGGCCTCCTTGCATCCTTCGTGGATGCTGTGTATTCGGCGGGCACGCTGGAGGCTTACCGGGATGTTTTGATTTCTGCGAACCGCGGGATTACGGATGCGGAATATGAACGTTTTATACAGCTTGCCGGGGCCTGCCTGACTTTTGACTGTCATAATGAACTTTCCCAAATTACGTGCCCGGTGCTGGTCCTGGGTTCAGAAGGAGACGCGGTGGCAACACCCGAAGGATCCAGGGAAATTGCAGCTGCGCTGCGGTGTGCGATCTATCTGTATGATAAAAGCTATGGGCATGGTGTCTACGATGAGGCACCGGATTACAAGCAGCGCTGTCTGGACTTTATTAGCCCACTTGCTTCATAGGAAATACACAAACTTTCCAAAGTTACGCAAAGCTGTCCTGCCGGAAGGCCTCTGAGGCCTA
>CAVFNN010000006.1:0-82868 GCA_963623925.1 bacterium
TGCGATCCGCGCGGAGCGTTTTTTGATTCATAGGATGCACTTTCCTATGAATCATAAAAACACCCCCGAAGTTTCCTCCGAGGGTAAATCTGCTATATTTTCTCAATCCTGACCCAGCCAGTCCGGCAGCTGACGAAGCTCAGTCAGCACCACATCGCAGAGCGGTCTCACCGGGGTAATGTCGGAGAGATCCGGTATGCCTGCCACAAAGCAGCCGGCATCGTGTCCGGCCCGGATGCCGTTCACGGAATCCTCCGCCACGAGACACTGCTCCGGCGGCAGCGACAGGGCCTCCGCGCAGCGCAGGAAGATGTCCGGTGCCGGCTTGCCGTGTCCCTTTTCCAGCATATCGCCGGAGCAGACAAAGTCGAAGGTATCTTCATACCCTGCCGACTGAAGGTACAGGGACACCTGATCCCGCAGCGTGGAGGAACCGATGGCCAGACGATAGCCGCGCTTTTTCAATGTCTCCAGCATAGCATCCAGTCCCGGTTTCTTGGGCACACCGTTCTGCCGTACATATTCCGCCACTCGCTCGTAACGATGCTTCCGCTCTTCCATATAATCGAAGTCCGGATTGGCAGCGCTGAAAATCTCCATGCCGATCTGGATGGCGGCCCCCCGCATCCGGTCCAGCATCTCATCGTTGATGATATAGCCGCGTTCCCGGCCCATTTCCAGCCAGATTTCCCGGTACAGACGCTCCGTATCAAAAAGGGTACCGTCCATGTCGAACAGGATGCCCTTGATCATTTTCTTATCCTTCATACTTCTCCTTCGCTTTCTTCTTGATCATACTGAAGCGCACAGAGGCACAGTCCCTTGGCAGGTGCTGTGGGGCCCGATGCCCGCCGGTCCAGGGCCGCCAGAATATCGGGAATCGCATCCGCCGACAGCTTTCCCCGGCCTACCAGCAGCAGCGTGCCTGCCAGGATGCGGATCATGTGATAGAGAAAACCATTTCCCGAAACCGAAATCACGATCTCTCCATTCCGCTCCGTCACCTGTATCCCGTAGATTTCCCGCACCGCGTCTCCGCCATGCTGAAATACCTGGGAATCCGGATTCACGAAGCTCCGGAAATCATGGACTCCCGTCAGAAAATCCGCGCCACGCTGCATTTCCGCAAGATCCAGCGGAAAGGAATAGTTGTAGCAATAGCGCAGGCGCAGCGGGTTCGGCACCCGCCCCGGATCAACGTGGTATTCATAATACTTCTTGTGCTCCGTGAAGCGGGGATGAAAGCTTTCCGGCACCTCCTCCGCCGCCATCACCCGGATATCCGCCGGCAGATAGTGGTTCAGAGCCTGGGGGAAATTCCCTGCCGGAATCCGACTCGTTGTGTCGAAAGTGCCGACATTACCCAGGGCATGCACACCCGCATCCGTACGGCTGGCGCCTATGATCAAGGGCTTCTCCTGCGGCAACAGTTGGGCCAGTGCCGCATTGAGACTTCCCTCGATGGATGCCCGCCCCTCCTGCTGCTGCCAGCCATGGTAAGCGGTGCCGTCATAGGCGATGGTCAGCTTGATCCGTCTCATTTCCATTTCTATTGAACCTCAAAACTTTATGGCAGCGGCAGGAAACGCGTCACAATGCCAATCGCCAAATACCCGGCCATCAAAAGATACGCGATCCGGTCCCGGGCGGCATAGCGCAGGGGCTTCATCTTGGTGCGCCCCTCATCGCCGTGATAACAGCGCGCCTCCATGGCCATGGCCAGGTCATTGGCGCGGCGGAAGGCACTGATGAACAGCGGCACCAGAATCGGCACCATGGCCTTCGCCCGTTGGAAAATATTTCCGCTTTCGAAATCCGCACCCCGGGCCTGCTGGGCCTTCATGATCTTGTCCGTTTCCTCCACCAAAATCGGAATGAAGCGCAGCGCAATGGACATCATCATGGCAATTTCGTGCACCGGCACATGAATAATCTTCAGGAAGCCCAGGCCCTTTTCCAGGCCGTCCGTCAGCTGGTTCGGCGTCGTGGTCAGAGTCATCAGAGAACTGCCCAGTACCAACAGGATCAGACGGAAGCCCATCATCAGCGCAAGCCGCAGTCCCTCCCGCGTCAGCTTCAGGAAGCCGATCTGCAGAAGCACCGTGCCCGGCGTCAGGAAGAGATTAAAGCTCACCGACAACAGCAAGAGAAACAGTATGCTCCGCAGACCCTTCGTCATAAAGGAAAATGGCACCCGGGACAGCCGAATCAAAATCGCCAGCACCAGCGCCCCCAAAAGGTAGCCCGTCCAGCTGGACATGATGAACAGTGACATGAGGTAAACGAGGGTGGCCATCAGCTTCACCCGCGGATCCAGGCGATGAATCACGGAATCCACCGGATAGTACTGGCCCAGTGTGATATCTCGAAGCATCACTGCACCTCCTTTCCGACAGCATCCTTGTCCAATGTCTTCGGCGCGGTCTCCCCGGCCGCCTCCGCGGGACGAAGTTCTCCGCCAGCCGCCTGATAGAGGTGCAATATGGCCTCTGCCATCTCATTCACCGTGCCGGGGCGTTCCCGGAAGCGAATGCCCACATCCTTGAGCTCATGAATGAGGTAGATCATCTGCGGGGCACCGAGCCCCATTTCTTCCAGCTCCTTGTAGCGGCGGAATACCTCCTGGGGTGTGCCGTGCATCTTTAGCTCGCCGTGGTCCAGCACCAGAATGTCTTTGGCATAACGCGCAACATCGTCCATGGAATGGGAAACCAGTAAAATGGTCATGCCGGCCTCCTCATGGAGGGACTGGATCTGCCGGAACAGATCATCCCGTCCTGCCGGATCCAGTCCCGCGGTCGGCTCATCCAAAATCAGAATTTCCGGCTCCATGGCCAGTACCCCCGCAATGGCCACCCGGCGCTTCTGACCACCCGAAAGCTCAAACGGAGATTTTTTCCAGTTTTCCTCCGGGAGTCCGACCTGCCGCAGGGCCTGCTCCGCCCGCGCACGGGCATCATCCTCGGAAAGTCCCTGATTCTTCGGGCCGAACATTACGTCAGTGATGACATCCACCTCAAAAAGCTGGTATTCCGGGTATTGAAACACCAGACCAACCTTAAAGCGAAGCCCCTTCATGTCGAAGCCCTCGCTGTAGATGCTCACAAAGTCGCGATGGCTTTCCACGCCGGCGTTGTCCGCAGCTTCCGCGCCGACGGCATTATCCTGCTCTGCCTTCGAGGAAACCGCATGCCGGAAGCGATAGAGAATGTCTCCCTCGCTGGCCCGGAGAAGGCCGTTCAGATGCTGCGTCAAGGTGGATTTTCCGGAACCGGTGTGCCCAATGATGGCGGTCACAATGCCGCGCTGCACCTCAAAGTTCAGATCCTGCAGGGCATAACTTTCCATGGCGGTTCCCTGCTGATAAATGTGGGACAGTTTCTCCACCCGCAGAATGGGATCGGTGATCTCCAGATGCACTGGCGCATCCTTCACAAAATCCGGCGCAAATTCTGCCTGCTGCGGCAAAAGCTTTACGAGATGATCCACCAGCTCCTTTCGGGTCAGCACACCATCCGGCAGGGGCATGCCCGCCTTCTTCAGCTTCCACGCCAGCTCCGTCACCTCCGGCACATCCATGCGAATCTTTTTCAGACTCTCCACCTCGGTGAAGACCTGACGGGGCGTACCGTCCATGACCACCTTGCCCTGGTCCATCACAATGATGCGGTCGGCATCCACGGTTTCTTCCATATAATGGGTAATCAGTACGATGGTGACCTTCTTTTCTCGGTTCAGCTGCCGCACCGTCCGGATCACCTCCGCCCGTCCGCTGGGATCCAGCATGGCGGTGGGCTCATCCAATACAATGCAGCGGGGCAGCATCGCCATGGTGCCTGCAATGGCCACTCTCTGCTTCTGACCGCCAGAAAGGCGATTGGGCGACTTCAGTCGGTACGCGGTCATCTGCACCGCCTGCAGGGCATCCTCTACGCGCTGCCAGATCTCCTCTGTCGGCACACCGATGTTTTCCGGTCCGAAGCCCACGTCCTCTTCCACCACCGACGCCACAATCTGGTTGTCCGGGTTCTGGAACACCATGCCGGTTTCCTTCCGGATATCCCAGAGCTTGTCCGGATCCCGGGTATCCTTGCCGCTGACAAGCACCGTTCCCTCGTTGGGCAGGCTTAAGCCATTCAGAAGCTTCGCCAATGTAGACTTGCCGGAACCATTGTGCCCCAGCACACAGACAAAGCTGCCCTCTTCAATTTCAATGCTGACATCATCCAGAGCCTTGGTTTTCTCCACCGCCTGGCCGTTTTCATCCGTGCGCACATAATCAAACGCCAGATGCAATGCATCAATTATCTTCAATTTCTCGTCCTCATTTCAGTGTTGCTCCCCACATCTGGGGATGCAGCCCGTTTACACAATACCTTAGAAGTATACCCGCCTGAAGCACAAAAAACAAGGCAAGCCGCGCGACTGCGCAGTTTGCCTTGAACTTTATAATGTGCACTTAATGAACCCACTTGCCGCTGGCGTCCAGTGTGAAGCCGCTGATGCTGGTGTTCTTCGCCATCTTGCCGCTGTCATAGAAATAATAGTACTGCAGTGTACCGGCGCTGTCCTTCATGCTCTGCCATCCCGTCTTCATGCTGCCATCCGCCGCAAAGCAATAACTCTCCCCGTTGATGCTGCTGATACAGTTTGCATACATAGCGCCTTCATTGCTGTCCTTGTTAGGATTCAGGTAGTACCAGACATTGTTGATCTGCTGCCATCCGGTCTTCATATACCCATTGGTGGGTTCCAGATAAAAATAGTAACCAGAGGCATTCTTATACCAGCCGGTTTCCATCTGTCCCTGGGCATTGAAGTGGTACCATTTGTCCTTCCACTGCAGCCAAGAAGAAACGGCCGGCTGTCCATTCGGATAGCGGAAATACCATTTTCCGCTGCTCTGATACCAACCTACGGTGTTGCTGTTGTCCACACTTGCACTGCTCTGGCTGCTGTTGGCCGTACCGCTGATCTGCGTCGTGTCATACTTATCCTGTCCGTTGGATCGGTTCTCTGCCGTGATATTCAGCGTTCCGGATTCCACATCATCAGAGTCCTTGCCATAGCGCTTCTGCTCTGTCGTATAGGCCAGGGTCCGGACCTCAAAGCTGTACTGACCAGCTTCCGTCATCCAGGGATAAAGATTGAGACTGGTGGCGTCTGTGGTGATGGTCACCAGCTTCTTGGTATCCCGCATCAGTGTCACCTTGTAATAGCCGGAGGTGTTTGTAGGCGCGGTCCAAGTCGCCAGTCCCAGCTGATTGGACGCCCAGGCCGGATTGGTGGGAACATCATAGTCTCCCTCTACGCCCTTCAGCGCCAGCACCACCTGCAGGGAATAATAGTCATTTCGTTTGCAGCTCACGAAGGTACCGCCGGAGATGCTGACATTGGACGCGGTATAGGAGCCGGAAAAACGGTACTCAACTTCATCTCCGTTGGACTTCTCTTTGGACTGGGCCTCCAGATACAGCACCACCTGGGGTGCGCTTCCCACCTGCAGACTGTCCGAAACACTGTTGTCATACCAGTCCGCGGAAGCAATGACATACTTGTCTTCATTGCCGGCGGTAAAGTTGCCCACATCCACCGTGGGCTTCGAATCATCTGCACGCAGCTTCCGAAGAGATTCATCCACTGTAATTTTCACGTTGCTGATATTACTGTAGCTGTTTCCCGCCAATGCCGGAATCTGAAAAATCAACAGACTGCCCAGCAAAAGCAGACTACCGAATAATGCTTTGATCTTCTTCATATATGCCTCCAAAAAACAGATCCAGATGCATAAAGTATACTCTATTTTTCCGCAAGTGAAAAGGGGACAGCTCCCAATGGAGCCATCCCCTTTTCTGCAACTTATTCAAATTCGTCAGAACAGAATGTTCGAAGTTCTGTTCAACTTTTCTACTATATTTTAGAAAATGCGGTTACCCGGGTCGGCATTAAACCAGCTCGAGAAGAACCTCCATAGCAGCATCTCCTTTTCTGAGACCTACCTTTACGATTCTGGTATAACCACCGTTACGGCTAGCGTACTTCGGGCCGTACTCATCGAACAGCTTTGCAGGAAGGTCAACCTTCTTTGTGTTCTTCTTCTTGCCGGCAGCCTGTGTCGGAACAACAGTCGGAACATAGGTAGCAGCCAGGATCTGACGACGAGCTGCCAGTCTGGAAGCCTTGTCCTTCTTGATGGTCTTCTCTACCTCGTCATAAACGGTAACCTTCTTGCCGTCTACAACTTCCTTCACACGCTTGCCCTCAGCATCCTTACGGGCAACCTTTGCCTTTACAGTAACCTCTTCGAAGTTGTCCTTCTCTCTTACTGCAAGAGCGATGAGCTTCTCAACCTGCTTGCGAACTTCCTTCGCTCTAGCCTCAGTTGTGAAGATTCTGCCGTTCTGAAGAACTGCTGTTGTCAGAGAACGAAGCATTGCCTGTCTCTGGCTGGATGTTCTGCCTAATTTTCTGTAATTTGCCATGATAAATTCCCTCCACCGTGCTTTTTAGTCTTATCGGTTCTATTCTCTGCATCCTGCGAATGGCATTCCGCAGAATCCGGTCTGTGGCTTTTCACAGACCATGAACGGTCTTACTCCTCGTGGGGCGAAAGACCGAGATTCAGCTCTTTCAGCTTTGCCAATACCTCTTCCAGAGACTTACGACCCAGGTTTCTCACCTTCATCATGTCCTCCGGTGTCTTGGAACAAAGCTCCTGAACTGTGTTGATGCCCGCTCTCTTCAGACAATTGTAGGAACGAACGCTCAGCTCCAGTTCATCAATATTCATCTCCAGCGCCTTGCCCTTTTCGTCGTCCGGCTTTTCCACCATGACCTCAGCCTGTGCTACATTGTCAGACAGACCCACGAAAAGCTCCAGGTGCTCAGAAAGAATCTGCGCTGCCATGGAAACAGCATCATCGGGAGATACTGCTCCATTGGTAAATACGTCCAGTGTGAGTTTATCGTAATCGGTCATGTTGCCGACACGTGTATTCTCAATGGTCATATTTACACGCTCAATCGGTGTGTAGTTCGCATCCACAGCGAATTCTCCGGGCTGGAGATCGCTGCTCAGCTGATCTGCACTCACATAGCCTCTGCCGCTGGTGATGGTCAGCTCCATATAGAGCTTTCCATCCGCGCCTGTCAGAGTGGCGATTTCCTGATCCGGGTTGACAATCTCGATATCGGCATCCGCCTGAATATCAGAGGCTCTGACAACACCCTCACCGGTGAAATCCACTGTGACAAGCTTCGGCTCCTCGGAGGACGATGTGTTCTTAATTGCGATACTCTTGAGATTCATGATGATCTCAGTGATATCCTCTTTTACGCCGGGGATCTCACTCAGCTCGTGGAGTGCGCCTTCAATCTTCACCTTGGAAATAGCATAGCCGGGAAGGGATGAAAGCATGATCCGTCTCAGAGAATTGCCCAGAGTTGCACCATAGCCTCTTTCCAGCGGCTCGCAGACGAATCTGCCGTACTTCTCATCTTCTGAAATATCCACGATCTCAATGTTTGGTTTTTCAAAATCGAACATTCAATGCCTCCTTTGTTCAAGGCTTTAATTACTTTGAATACAACTCGACGATCAGCATCTCGTTTACAGGAACATCGATCTCTTCTCTGTGAGGAAGCTGCTTTACAGTTGCCTTCATATTCTCCTGGTCACAGTCAAGCCATGCCGGGATCATTCTGCCGTTGGTAACCTCAAGGATATCCTTGAATCTCTGCAGAGACTTCTTGGACTCCTTAACCTCAACAACGTCGTTTGCAGAAACGAGGTAGGAAGGAATATTTACAACCTTGCCGTTTACAGTGATCAGCTTATGACCAACAACCTGTCTAGCCTCTCTTCTGGTACGTGCAAGACCCATTCTGAACACTACATTGTCCAGTCTGCTCTCCAGAAGAACCATCAGGTTGGTACCAGTCTGGCCGTTCATTCTCTCTGCCTTAGCATAGTAGTTTCTGAAGGGCTTCTCCAGTACGCCGTAGATGAACTTAGCCTTCTGCTTCTCGCGAAGCTGCATGCCATACTCGCTCATCTTACGTCTCTGGTTTCTCAGCTGTCTGTTGGACTTCTTATCTACTCCCAGGAATACAGGGTCAAGTCCCAGTGACCGGCATCTTTTAAGTACAGGAACCTTATCTACTGCCATATTATCCTCCTAATATCATATTAAAAATCATGTGATACGCCCTTTACACCAAATGGCTTCCTCGGGCTGGCCTATAGCCATGTTGTCTAGTTACAAAGTGCAGCCTCCATAGACTGCAGACAGAAGATTAAACTCTTCTGCGCTTCGGCGGGCGGCATCCGTTGTGGGGAACCGGGGTTACGTCCTTAATGGATGTTACCTCAAGACCACTTGCCTGAAGGGCACGGATAGCTGCCTCTCTTCCTGAACCAGGTCCCTTAACCATAACATCCACATACTTCAGGCCGTGCACCAAAGCTGCCTTTACAGCAGTTTCAGCAGCCATCTGTGCTGCATATGGAGTAGATTTTCTTGAACCTCTGAAACCAAGACCACCAGCACTTGCCCATGAAAGAGCGTTACCCTGTGCATCTGTCAGCGTTACGATTGTATTGTTGAAAGATGACTGAATATGTGCCTGTCCGCGTTCAACGTTTTTCTTTACGCGCTTTTTTGTCACTCTCTTACCAGTTGACTTAGCCATATTTAAACTAACCTACTTTCCTTAAATCTCTTCCTGTGTTTAAAACATGAAGATCACTACTTGTTACCGAATTACTTCTTCTTGTTTGCGACAGTCTTTCTCGGACCCTTGCATGTTCTGGCATTGGTCTTGGACTTCTGACCTCTAACCGGAAGATGCTTTCTGTGACGGATTCCTCTGTAGCAGCCAATCTCCTGAAGTCTCTTAATGTCAAGAGCTACTTCTCTGCGGAGATCACCCTCTACAGTCTGGTTCTCAGCGATATAAGTGGCCAGAACCTTAACCTCATCATCGGTGAGATCCTTCACACGAGTGTCCGGATTAACGCCTGTTGCTGCAAGAATCTTGTCAGCGGAAGATCTGCCGATACCGTAAATGTATGTCAGACCGATCTCGATGCGCTTCTCTCTCGGTAAATCGACACCTGCAATACGAGCCATTTTCGTTTCCTCCTAATAATTAACCTTGTCTCTGCTTATGCTTGGGGTTCTCGCAGATGATTCTGATCGAGCCCTTACGCTTAATGACTTTGCATTTTTCGCAGATAGGCTTTACTGATGATCTTACCTTCATAGTAATTTCCCTTTCTAATTACGAATTCGAACAAAGTTGCCGTATAATTCTAGCAAAACGGCCAACAAATGTAAAGTCTAAACTTTTTCGTTTTTTCTGTCCATATTGTATTTAATGAAATACAATCGCAAGCTTTTTACTTGTCTCTCCAGATGATTCTTCCCTTAGAAAGATCATAGGGAGAAAGCTCAATGGTCACCTTGTCTCCCGGAAGAATTCTGATGTAGTTCATCCGAAGCTTTCCGGAAATGTGCGCCAGCACCTGATGACCATTTTCAAGCTCTACCTGAAACATGGCGTTCGGGAGCTTTTCGATTACCTTGCCTGTAATCTCGATAACGTCTGTTTTTGACATTCGCTTCTCCTTAATAATTAATCTCTTTCGATCCTCACTGCACCAGACTCAGGATCTCTGGTCCGTTGTCTGTGATCAGAATGGTATTTTCATAATGACAGGAAAGCTTGCCGTCCACGGTCACCACCGTCCAGTCATTGTCCAGCACCCGCACCTCCGGGGAGCCCTCTGTGATCATGGGCTCAATGGCCAGTGTCATGCCGGCCTGCAGCTTCGGTCCTCTGCGCTTCATACGGAAGTTGGGCACCTCCGGATCCATGTGTACCTCATGGCCGATGCCATGTCCCACATAGTCTGTCAGCACGCCGTATCCCTGAGACTCTGCATAATCGCCGATGGCACTGCAGATGTCATTCAGATGATTTCCCGGCACAGCATTGGCAATACCGCGGAAAAAGCTCTCTTTGCAGGCTTCGATGATGCGCAGCGCATTCTCCTCGCACTTACCCACGGCCCAGGTTCTGGTGGCATCGGAATGATAACCTTTGTAGCAGGTACCGATGTCGAAGGAGACAATGTCGCCGTCCTTCAGAATCCGGTGCTTATCCGGAATGCCGTGGATCACCTCGTCATTGACAGAGACGCAGCAGGCTGCCGGGAAGTCATACAGATGCAGGAAGCTGGGGGTGCAGCCCATTTTTCGGATAATGCCCTCTCCGAAGGCATTCAGCTCCTGGGTGCTGATGCCCGGAGCCACCTTTTCGCCCAGACGCTCATGCACCTCGGAAAGCACCTTCCCGGCCTCCCGCATCAATTCAATTTCATGCTTTGACTTGATTTCAATCATTTCTTCTGTCCTTTCCGTTCTTTCTATAACAAAGGACTCAGCTTAAGTTTATCACGGATATTTATCCGAGGATGGCCAGAACGTCCCGGAACACCTTCTCCAGCTCCTGTGTGCCGTCAATCTCCTTCAGCACACCGGTCTCGCGGTAATAGCGGATCAGCGGCTCTGTCTGCTTGTGATATACGTTCAGACGATCCTGTACGGTCTCCGGCTTGTCATCGGAACGGATGATCAGCTCGGAACCACACTTATCGCAGACATTTTCCTGCTTCGGTGCCGCATATACAATATGGTAGGTATTGCCACACTTCGGACAGGCCCGGCGTCCGCCCATACGTGTCACGATGTTGGCATCCGGCACCTCAATGTCCAGCGCATAGTCGATCTTCTCATCATTCTCAGCCAGCGCCTTTGTGAGGCTTTCTGCCTGGGGAATGGTTCTGGGGAAGCCGTCCAGCACGTAACCCTTGCTGCAGTCTGCTTCATGAATACGATCCAGCAGCATGCCGATGGTTACCTCATCCGGCACCAGCTCGCCCTTGTCCATATAGGACTTGGCCTTCATGCCCAGCTCCGTTCCGCCCTTGATATTGGCACGGAAGATGTCTCCTGTGGAAATGTGCGGAATGCCATACTGCTCCGCAATCTTAATCGCCTGTGTTCCCTTGCCGGCTCCCGGCGCACCCAACATTACGATCTTCATAGCAACCTCCCCTGGAAGCAATGCGTAGTATAAATATTCGTTTGATAAAACATGAGCCTCCTCGGTTCCGAAAAACCAAGGAGGCCTCAAATCAATCTAAAAATCCCTTGTAGTTTCTTACCACCATCTGAGAATCAATTGCCTTCAGTGTTTCAAGAACAACGCCGACAATGATCAGCAGTGAGGTACCGGAGAAGGAAATTCTGCTCACATTGAACACACCGGAAACCACAATGGGAATCAGGGCAATGATGGCGAGTCCACATACACCGATAAAAATAATATAGGTAAGAATATTCTCAAGGTAATCGCTGGTCGGCTTACCCGGACGGATTCCCGGAATGAAGCCTCCCTGCTTTTTCATATTGTTTGCCACCTCCAACGGATTGAAAGAAATCGACGTATAGAAGTAAGCAAAGAATACGAGAAGTGCGAGATAGAGAATGAGACCAAGTGAATAAATCGGCGCATCCGGATTGCACCAGCTGCCGGAGTTGAGACACATCAGTATCTTGCCCCAGATTGTGCTGTAATCCACCTTCAGGATCTGCCCGATCACAACAGGCATGGTCATCAGAGAGGATGCGAAAATAACCGGCATAACGTTTGCCGTATTCACCTTCAGCGGGATTTCAGAGGACTGTCCTCCCACCAGGTTTCTTCCCTGCACTCTTCTGCTGTACTGAACCGGAATACGGCGCTCCGCACCCTGCAGTACAACGGTGAATGCCACCAGTGCAAGAATCACAACCGCGATAATTACGATGGCAACCACCATAGCGGCCACCTTCCGCCCCTGTACGAATCGCTCATAAAGGGTCAGGAAATCCTGGGGAACCGAAGAGAGAATGTTGAAAAGAAGAACCAGAGAAATACCATTTCCGATTCCCTTATCTGTCATCTGCTCACCGATCCACATCAGAAGTGCCGAGCCAGAGGTCATAGTAACCACGGCAATGACAATATCTGCCAGCTTTCTGATGGTGCTCGCAGTGCTGAAACCAACCAGAAGACCCTGTCCGCCGAATCCCACAGCCATGGCTGTAGACTCGATCAGCGCCAGTGCGATGGTCACATATCTGGTATAGGTCGTCAGCTTCTTTCGGCCTTCCTCGCCATCCTTCTGCATCTCCTCCAGCGCCGGAATGGCCACTGTCAGAAGCTGAATGATGATGGATGAGGTAATGTACGGTGTGATGGACAATGCGAAAACGCTGAGCTGCTCGAAGGAGCCGCCGGTCATCGTATTGAACCAGCCGAAAGCATCATTGTTTGACATTTTATCAAACAAATCACCGAAATATCCCGAGTTTACACCCGGGATAGGAAGATTCGATCCAAATCGAATTACTACAAGCATCAGGAAAACATATAAGAGTCTGTTTCTTAAATCCTTTACCTTGAATGCGTTTCGTAACGATTGAAACATCAGATCACCTCACAGGTTCCGCCTACGGCCTCGATCTTCTCCTTCGCTGATGCTGAGAATGCAGAAACCTTCACGTTGAGCTTCTTTGTCAGCTCGCCGTTGCCAAGGATCTTCACTCCATCATTGATATCTCTGATCACGCCCTTCTCAAGAAGAACCTGCTCTGTAACCTCTTCACCGTCATTGAAACGGTCCTCCAGAACGGACAGGTTGATCGCATTGATCACTGCTCTGTTCATGGAAGTGAAGCCTCTCTTCGGAATACGTCTGAAGAGGGGCATCTGGCCACCCTCAAATCCAGGTCTCGGAGCGCCGGAACGAGCCTTCTGTCCCTTATGTCCCTTACCTGCTGTCTTACCGTTTCCTGAACCATGACCACGGCCACGTCTGAAGTTCTTGGACTGCTTTGAACCGTCAGCCGGTCTCAGATTTGATAACTCCATTGTATGCCTCCTTAGATTTCTTCAACTTTTACAAGGTGATTGACTCTCTGAATCATTCCCTTTGTAGCGCCGTTGTTCGGAAGCTCTACAGACTGACGAATCTTTCTGAGTCCAAGAGCCTGAACGGTTGCTCTCTGCTTAGGGATAGCAGCGATAGGAGACTTAACTAATGTAATCTTTAACTTATCTGCCATTTCATTACCTCCCCATTAACCTGTGATCTCAGCAACAGTCTTGCCGCGAAGTGCTGCAAACTGCTCCGGAGTCTTCATGGAAGTCAGACCCTGAAGAGTTGCCAGTACAACGTTTGTCTTGTTGTTGGAGCCCAGGGACTTGGTACGAATGTTGCGGATGCCTGCCAGCTCCAGAACGGAACGTGCGGGACCGCCGGCGATGATACCGGTACCTTCCGGAGCCTTCTTCAGAAGAACTGTGGAAGAACCGAACTTGCCGATATAATCATGCGGTACAGACTTCTCATCATTTACAGGGATTGTAACGATGTTCTTAACAGCAGCCTCTCTGGCCTTTCTGATTGCCTCAGGAACCTCAACTGCCTTGCCCAGGCCGCAGCCTACATGACCATTGCCGTCTCCAACTACTACGAGAGCGGAGAATCTCATGGTACGGCCACCCTTAACGGTCTTAGCGACACGCTTGATGGCTACGACGTTGTCGTTTAATTCTAACTGATTTGCATCAATTTTTTCGCGCTTCATCTTGTCGTTATCTCCTCTCGATTAGAATACCAGTCCGGCCTCTCTTGCAGCATCTGCAAGCGCCTGAACTTTTCCATGATACAGGAAACCGCCTCTGTCGAATACGACTTCCTTGATGCCCTTAGCCAGAGCCTTCTCAGCAATCTTCTTGCCTACATACTGAGCAGCCTCAATGTTGTTTGTGATCTCAAGCTGTGCATCCTTATCAAGAGTAGATGCTGCACACAGTGTGTTGCCTGCAACATCATCAATAACCTGTGCATACATGTGCTTATCTGATCTGAACACTGCAAGACGCGGTCTCTCCGGAGTGCCAGCGAAACGGTTTCTAAGTCTTGCATGCTTTTTCTGACGAAGCTCAGCTTTATTCTTCTTGCTAACCATTCTACTTTCCTCCTATTACTTCTTACCGGTCTTACCGACTTTACGTCTGATGGTCTCATCAGAATACTTGATTCCCTTGCCCTTGTAAGGCTCCGGTCCTCTCTTGGATCTGATCTCGGCAGCGTACTGACCAACCTTCTCCTTGCTGATACCGCGAACGAAGATGGTGTTCTGTCCGTCAAGAACAGTCTCGATGCCTTCCGGATCTTCCATGATCACCGGGTGAGAATAACCCAGAGTCAGAGTCAGAGTCTTGCCCTGCTTTGCAGCTCTGTAACCTACACCGTTGATCTCCAGCTTCTTCTCGAAGCCATTGGTAACGCCCTCCACCATGTTGTGGATCAGCGCTCTGGTCAGTCCGTGAAGGGACTTTTCCTTCTTATTATCATTCGGTCTTGTAACGACGATGTGACCGTCCTCTTCCTTAATTGTGATTTCCGGTGCAAAGGTTCTCTCCAGTGTTCCCTTCGGTCCCTTGACACTTACCACATTGCCGTCCTTGATCTCAACAGTAACGCCTGCTGGGATAGCTACCGGTAACTTTCCGATACGTGACATATCATGTCTCCTCTCTTAAATTCTCAGTTTTTGAACTGTTTTCAGAAATTGGTTATTCCGACAAACAACGAATTACCAAACGAATGCCAGCACTTCGCCGCCTACGCCCTGCTTTCTTGCCTGCTTGTCAGTCATAACACCCTGATTGGTGGATACGATTGCAATACCAAGTCCGCCAAGAACTCTCGGCATGTTCTCCTTGCCTGCGTATACACGAAGACCCGGCTTGGAGATTCTTCTGATGCCGCTGATGATCTTTTCATTCTTGCTTGCGCCGTACTTCAGGGTAACCTGGATGTCCTGGAACTTGCCGTTCTCTACCAGCTCATACTTCGCGATGTAGCCCTCGTCTACAAGGATGTTTGCAATGGCAACCTTCATCTTGGAAGACGGGATAGTTACTGTGTCGTGCTTTGCAGTATTTGCGTTACGGATTCTTGTAAGCATATCTGCGATCGGATCACTCATACTCATGATTACGGATATCCTTTCTCTAATAAAATATATTATTACAACGAAATGTCACTCAAGCCGAATTTCGGCTGAGCAACATTTACATTATAACCATTTTTTCCGGAGTTTCAACCCGGTCTGGCGTATCTTTCGAAGCAAAAGCTGTACTTTTTCGGATACAGTCCAGAAATTATCGCCTTTGACGACACAACGAATGTCACATCGCCGCAGGCTCTCAGAATCTTTGGGAAAGCGTTGCTTACCAGGAAGCCTTCTTTACACCAGGGATCTCACCCTTGTAAGCCAGCTCACGGAAGCAAACACGGCAGATGCCGTACTTTCTCAGAACAGAGTGGGGTCTTCCGCAGATCTTACATCTTGTGTACTCTCTGGTGGAGAACTTAGCCGGTCTCTGCTGCTTTAATTTCATTGATAACTTTGCCATAATTCCCTCCGATTATTTAGCGAACGGCATGTTGAACTGTGTCAGAAGCTCACGAGCCTCCTCATCAGTATTAGCTGTAGTAACGAAGATGATGTCCATTCCTCTCACCTTATCCACCTTATCGAACTCGATCTCGGGGAAGATGATCTGCTCCTTAATACCCAGAGCATAGTTACCTCTGCCGTCGAAAGCGTTGGGATTAACGCCGCGGAAGTCTCTTACGCGGGGAAGCGCAAGGTTGATCAGTCTGTCAGCGAACTCATACATCTTCTCGCCGCGAAGGGTAACCTTACAGCCGATGGCCTGACCCTCTCTGATCTTGAAGTTAGCCACAGACTTCTTAGCCTTTGTGGTTACTGCATGCTGTCCGGTGATGATCTCCAGATCTCTCACTGCGCTGTCGAGAACCTTGGAATTCTCCTTAGCCTCGCCAACACCCATGTTGATCACGATCTTATCCAGCTTCGGGATCTCGTTTACGTTCTTGTAACCGAACTTCTTCACCATAGCGTCCTTGATCTCGCTATTGTAAAGCTCCTTTAATCTAGCCATTATGAATTCCTCCTTTCTCAGTCAATTACCTTGCCGGTCTTCTTTGCTACTCTGACCTTCTTGCCGTCTACTACCTGGAAGCCCACACGTGTTGCCTGGCCGTCAACAACCAGCATTACGTTGGAAGCATCGATGGGAGCCTCCTTGTGAAGGATGCCGCCCTGCATACCAGCCTGAGCCGGCTTCTGGTGCTTGGTTACCATATTGCAGCCTTCAACGACTACCTTGTTGGTCTCAGGGTTGAAGGAAAGAACCTTACCCTGCTTGCCATTGTCCTTACCGGCAATGATCTTTACCATATCGTCCTTTTTAATTCTACGCATCTGGCAACCTCCTTATAATACTTCCGGTGCGAGAGACACGATCTTCATATAGCCATGATCACGAAGCTCTCTGGCAACCGGTCCAAAGATACGAGTTCCCTTGGGAGTGTTGTCTTCCTTCAGAATAACAGCTGCGTTCTCATCGAACTTGATGTAGCTGCCATCTTTTCTGCGAACGTCGTCAACTGTACGAACCACAACAGCCTTTACAACGTCGCCCTTCTTTACCTGGCCGCCCGGGATTGCATCCTTAACAGAAGCAACGATGGTATCACCGATTGCGGCATATCTTCTTGTTGAGCCACCCATAACGCGGATGCAAAGAAGCTCTCTTGCACCTGTGTTATCAGCAACCTTAAGTCTTGTTTCCTGCTGAATCATTTAATGCTCCTTCCCTGCTCCAAATTACTTCGCCTTCTCAACGATTTCTGTCAGTCTCCATCTCTTGGTCTTGGACAGCGGTCTGGTAGCCATAACCTTAACGGTATCGCCCTCGCCAGCCTCGTTGTTCTCATCATGAGCGTAGATCTTCACTGTACGCTTTACGATCTTACCGATCAGAGGGTGCTTAACGTGATCTTCGATTGCGATAACGATGGTCTTGTCCATCTTTGCACTGATGACCTTACCAGTACGTGTCTTTCTAAGATTTCTCTCCATTGTTGTGCTCTCCCTTCTCACGCCTTTGTCTTCTCTGTGATAACTGTCTGAATCCGCGCGATGTTCTTGCGAACCTCTGTGATTCTAGCTGTATTATCGAGCTGGTTTGTAGCGTTCTGGAATCTCAGGCTGAAAAGCTCCTTCTTTGCAGAAACAAGCTCCTCATTCAGCTGCTCAGCACTCTTTGCCTTTAACTCATCTAAATAAGCATTCTTCTTCATTAGTTATCACCGCCTTCCAGATCGGCCTTTGCAACGATCTTACAATTGCAGGGAAGCTTGTGCATAGCAAGTCTCAAAGCCTCTCTTGCCTGCTCCTCAGGTACGCCGGCAATCTCGAACATAACTCTGCCCGGCTTAACAACTGCCACCCAGAACTCAACGGCACCCTTTCCGGATCCCATTCGAACACCAAGGGGCTTAGCGGAAACGGGCTTATCAGGGAAGATATCGATCCAAACCTGACCGCCACGCTTGATATATCTTGTCAGTGCAACTCTGGCTGCCTCGATCTGGTTAGATCTGATCCAGCACGGCTCTGTTGCAATGATACCGAACTCGCCATGAGCAATCTTGTTGCCTCTTGTGGCCTTTCCGGTCATTCTTCCACGCATCTGCTTACGGAATTTCGTTCTCTTAGGCATTAACATAGTTATTTCTCGCTCCCTTCCTTATTCTTCTTGGCAGGAAGTACCTCGCCCTTATAGATCCAAACCTTTACACCCAGCTTGCCGTAGGTTGTAGCAGCCTCTGCAAAGCCGTAGTCAATGTCAGCTCTCAAAGTCTGAAGAGGGATGGTGCCTTCGCTATAAAACTCTCTTCTTGCAATATCTGCACCGCCGAGACGTCCGCCTACAGAAGCCTTGATTCCAAGCACGCCAGACTTCATGGTTCTGGACATAGCCTGCTTCATAGCTCTTCTGAAGGATACACGGTTCTCCAGAGACTGTGCGATGGACTCAGCAACAAGCTGTGCATCACGATCCGGTCTCTTGATCTCCTTGATGTCGATATATACGTTTCTGGAGGTAAGCTGCTGAACTTCCTTTCTTACCTTCTCGATCTCAGCGCCGCCCTTACCGATTACATAACCGGGCTTCGCTGTGAAGATGATGATGCGAACCTTATCGTTGGCTGCTCTCTCGATCTCGATCTTGGAAACATTCGCTGAGTACAGTCTCTTCTTCAGGAACTTTCTGATGTTGTAGTCCTCAACAAGGGTATCTGAAAAAGTCTTCTTGTCAGCATACCACTTGGAATCCCAATCCTTAATGACGCCGACTCTCATGCCGTGCGGATTAACTTTCTGACCCATTCTATGCCTCCTCCTTTACTTTCTCTCGTCCAAAACGACTGTGATATGAGAGCTTCTCTTCAGGATTCTGTAAGCTCTTCCCTGTGCTCTCGGATGAATTCTCTTCATAGTGGGAGCTGCGTTTGCAAAACACTCAGCAACATACAGATTGTCTCTGGACATATTGTTGTTGTTCTCAGCGTTTGCTGCTGCAGACTCCAGAAGCTTCTTCACCAGAGTGGAAGCATATCTGGGGTTGTAAGTTACGATACCGATAGCCTCTTCCAGATTCTTGCCTCTGATGGCATCCAGAACGAAGCAGGCCTTCTGTACAGACACTCTTGCATAAGAAAGCTTTGCTGAAGGTCTGGTATCTTTATTTGCATTTCTCTCTCTCTTAATCTGAGATCTATGACCTTTTGACATTTAACATGTCCTCCTTTCGATTATGCAATTAGCCTCTCTTTTCGTCGTTACGGTGACCATGGAAGGTTCTGGTAACTACGAACTCGCCAAGCTTGTGTCCAACCATATCCTCTGTGATATATACCGGTACATGCTTTCTTCCGTCATGTACGGCAATTGTATGACCAACAAAAGACGGGAAGATAGTAGAACGGCGAGACCAGGTCTTAATCACTGCCTTATTGTCAGCAGCATTCATTGCATCCACAGCCTTAAGCAGGCTCTTGTCTGCGAAGGGTCCTTTTTTAATTGAACGTGACATATCCTATTCTCCTCCTCAGTTACTTAATGGCTCTGCCATCGCGTCTTCTTACGATCAGCTTGTTGGAGCTCTTCTTCTTGTTTCTGGTCTTGAGACCGAGTGCCGGCTTACCCCAAGGAGTGCAAGGTGCAGGTCTACCAACAGGTGCCTTACCTTCTCCACCACCGTGCGGGTGATCGTTCGGGTTCATAACGGAACCGCGGACTGTCGGACGGATGCCCATGTGTCTCTTACGACCAGCCTTACCGAGGTTGATCAGATTGTGATCGCCGTTACCTACAACACCCATGGTTGCACGGCAGGAGATCGGAACCATTCTCATCTCGCCGGAGGGCAGACGCAGTGTAGCGTACTTTCCTTCCTTTGCCATCAGCTGAGCAGCATTACCAGCAGAACGAACCAGCTGTGCGCCCTTGCCGGGGATCAGCTCGATTGCATGGATCTCGGAACCAACGGGGATAGCAGAAAGAGGAAGGCAGTTTCCTACTCTAGCCTCGGCCTGCTCGCCGGACATAACGGTCATGCCGTCTGTCAGACCATTCGGTGCCAGGATGTAAGCCTTGGAGCCATCTGCATAAGCCAGAAGAGCGATGTTTGCTGTTCTGTTCGGATCGTACTCGATACCAACAACCTTAGCCGGGATGCCGTCCTTGGAATTTCTCTTGAAATCGATGATTCTGTATTTCTGTCTGTTGCCGCCGCCCTGGTGACGAACAGTGATCTTACCCTGATTGTTTCTTCCGGCATTCTTGCTCTTAGCAGCAAGCAGAGACTTCTCCGGGGTCTTCTTGGTAACCTCTGCGAAGTCAGAACCGGTCATGTTTCTTCTTGAAGGTGTATAAGCATTATATGTCTTAATACCCATGACTGTTTTTCTCCTTTACATTTGGCCGCGTATAATTGAGAAATTTTTTCACGCGGCGTATTCGAACGTCCTGATGGTCAGAATCAAAGGCCTGCGAAAACCTCGATCTCCTTTGAATCCTCTGTCAGTGTAACGATTGCCTTCTTTGTTGCAGCAGTCTTTCCGAATACCATGCCTCTTCTCTTGGTCTTGCCATCCTGATTCATGGTGTTTACGGACTTAACCTTGGTTCCGTCGAACATCTTCTCAACGGCTTCCTTTACCTGAGACTTTGTTGCTGCCGGATTTACAAGGAAGGTATATTTCTTGGATGCCATCTCGCCCATGGACTTCTCAGTGATCACCGGACGAAGGATAACGTCGTAATATCTAATGTCAGCCATTATGCGTATACCTCCTCAACTTTCTCCAGTGCTGCCTTTGTAGCAACCACTGTTCCGAACTTCATTACGTCATAAACGTTCAGCTCGTTAACCTGTGCTGTCTTGATGTCAGCAATATTTCTAGCAGAAAGAACTGTGTTCTGGTCATTGGAATCCAGAAGAACGAATGCCTTCTTCACGTTCAGTGCGTCGAGCATGTTCTGGAAGTTCTTTGTCTTGATCTCGTCGAACTTGATCTCATCAACCACGATCAGCTTGTTCTCCTGAACAGCATTGGAAAGTGCAGACTTGAGAGCCGCTCTCTTCTCCTTCTTGTTCATGGTTGTGGTGTAGTCTCTGGGAACCGGAGCGAATACTACGCCGCCGCCCTTCCACTGCGGTGCTCTGATGGAGCCCTGTCTTGCATGACCGGTGCCCTTCTGTCTCCAAGGCTTTCTTCCGCCTCCTGAAACTTCTGAACGAGTCAATGCCTTCTGTGTGCCCTGGCGCTTGTTAGCCAGCTGTGCAACTACTGCCAGGTGAAGAAGATGGGTGTTGATCTCTGCGCCGAAGATAGCGTCGTTCAGATCCATCTTGCCAACTTCCTTACCCTGCATATCAAATACAGATACGTTAGCCATTTAAATGTTCCTCCTTTCTTCCGTCTCAGGCCTTTACAGCTTCTTTAACTGTAACCAGTGCCTTCTTCGGTCCCGGTACCGCACCCTTTACAAGGATGAGGTTCTTCTCAGCGTCTACCTTCACAACAGTGAGGTTCTGAGTTGTCACCTTTACTGCACCCATGTGAGAGGGCATTCCCTTACCCGGAAGCACTCTGGAAGGTGTAGCACTTGTACCGTTGGAACCCTGATGACGATGGAACTTGGAACCGTGTGCCATGGGTCCTCTGTGCTGGCCGTACTTCTTGATTGCGGACTGGAATCCCTTACCCTTGGAAATAGCGGTAACGTCGATCTTGTCGCCCTCAGCGAAGATGTCTGCCTTGATCTCATCCTGTACCTTGTACTCCTCAGCGTTCTCAAAACGGAACTCTCTCAGGAATCTCTTGCAGGAAACGCCAGCCTTGTCGAACTGACCCTTAACCGGCTTAGAAACCAGCTTCTCTCTCTTGTCCTGGAAGCCAACCTGCACTGCCTTGTAACCGTCGTTCTCAACTGTCTTAACCTGTGTCACAACACAAGGGCCAGCCTGAAGTACAGTTACTGGAATCAACACGCCATCTTCGTTCCAGATCTGTGTCATTCCTACCTTTGTCGCTAAAATAGCTTTCTTCATGTGTTCTCCTTTCTACAGCGGATCCTTTCGGATCATACTAGAATCATTTCTTCTTCATCTTGATGTCAACGTAAACACCAGCGGGCATCTCCAGTCTCTGAAGAGCATCCATTGTCTTCTGGTTCGGTGCGATCACGTCGATCAATCTCTTGTGGGTTCTCTGCTCGAACTGCTCACGAGAGTCCTTGTACTTGTGAGTAGCTCTCAGGATGGTGATGATCTCCTTCTTAGTGGGAAGGGGTACCGGTCCTGAAACCTGGGATCCTGTCTTCTTGCAGCTCTCCACAATTTTTGCGGCTGATTCGTCCACGATTGAGTGGTCGTAAGCCTTGAGTGTGATTCTCATTACTTGACTTGCCATAAAAAAAGTCGCCTCCTATCGGAAATTTGACGATAAGTTGGTGACTGTACACGTAACCGTGCGTATCCCGTTGGAACCCGCACAAAATCCGTTTGCTGTGGAACGGACCTAAATTGTAGTACAGTGACCTGCCGTCAGTTTTGTTAACTTGACATTCGCTCCATGAAGTTCTCTCAGTCGACTTATACTTGGTTGCCGGCTCTCAGACCGGGTCTTGGCTTTCGTACAGCTGAGCAATCTTTCATTTCAACGCTATCATGTCACAGCGAATACTAAGATAGCATAGCCGGACGGCGATTTCAAGCGATTTCTTCCGTAAATTGTTTTTAATCAGAAACATTTACACGTTATCGGGCGTTTCCTATTTAAACCCAGCCGTGCGTGTCACACCGTCGCTTATTCTACCCCATCCCTTCCCGGATTGCAAGCGGTTTTTCGCGGAACGCAGAGCCTTTTATACGCTCGCCGCTAAGCCATCGCTGACCCCTGACACGATATAGAATGTGCCTTGGCACATTCTCCGCCTGCGGCGGGTCGCGAAAGCGACATGTTTCTTTGCCGCCGCAGTGCGATCCGCGCGGAGCGTTTTTTGATTCATAGGATGCTCTTTCCTATGAATCAAAAAAAGAGCCCCATTACTGAGGCTCTTTCATCTTTCTGGTGGCACGCTTTAGCCCCCCATCGCACGGGCGCCCCGATGGCCAAGCCATGCGATATTATTCAACATCCGTTGTCTGCGGAGAAGTCACCTCGAGGCTGGTGATGGATCCGGAGGTCAGCACGCCGTTGGCATCTGTGGTGAACTTGTTGCCATCTCCGTCCTTCAGATTCTTCTTGCTCTTCATGACACTGCCGGAAGTATTCACCACATAGGTCTTTCCGTTATAGGCAATGGTCTGATACTTCATATCAGAATCCGCCGTCTGCAGCTTTCCGTTATAGTACATGTAACCGCTCTTGATACCGGTATAACCCTTGCCGTTGGTGCTGAAGTAGCAGGTGATCTTGTCGCCGTCTTCCTCTGTCAGCGTGATCTTGCCGGTACGTACCGAACAATCCGTCTTGGAGGTACCGCAATAGTAATAGGCTGTCTCAGAGCTCTCACTGGTGGAGCCGATCTGAATGCCGTATACCGGATTTCCCTTATCATTGAAGAGATAACGCTTACCGCTGATCTTTTCGACATCAAAGACATCGCTGCTGCCCGCTGCAGGATGGCCGTTTGACTTGAAGTAGAACCACTCCACATCACCTGTGGAAAGATCGCTGCTGCTTTCGTCATTGTCCGGTCCCACGGTGCTGTACCAGGTATTGGCAAGCCGCTGTCCCATCTTGAAGCTGCCGACATTGGACTCCGCAAAATACATATAGCCTGCGATTTCCGGACTGCCGCTCTCGGTCTCGGCCCAACCGGTGATCATGCAGCCGTTTTCATCAAAGCCGTATACGATGCCGTCGATGGTCTTTGTGGTCACATAATTTCCGTCGGAATGGAACTTCTCACCGGTACGCTGGTTGAAATAGAACCAATAGGTGTCCGCGCTGGACTTTCCGCTGGGCGTCAGGTCTGCCGGCAGTGCCAACTGCTTCCAGCCGGTCTTCATGTCGCCGTTTGCGGGATCGCAGTAGTAGTTATCCCCATCGACCCAACCGGTCTGCATCACACCACTGCCATCAAAGTAATAATACTTCTCACTGATCTTCATCCAGCCATCGGTCTTGATGGAGCCGTCACTGGTGGCATAATACCAAGCGGTACCGCCGTTCACATTGGCCTTGATCCAGGAATTGGTCACCACTGTGCCGTTGTCGTTCTGATATACGGATTTTCCCGCGCTGTTGGTGGTCCATCCTGCTGCCAGCGCAGGAACGGCACCAAGTACGGCCATGGCGGCCACTGCCAACAGACAGGTTCTAAGCTTTCTTCTCATGTCATATCCTCCGGGCGCCCTTCGGCGCTGCTTCATTTTCTGCCTATAAATATAAACGCTTGCACTTTTAAAAACAAGCGCTTTTCCCTTAATATAGAAGAAAATCAATTACGATTTTCTTACCGGCATGCGCATGCTCTCTCATCGAAGTGAAAGCCGGCTGCTGGCACCGCAGGGCAGCACCAGGCCGCTTCCTGTCACCGGAAGTCCCACTTCCTGGGATTCCACGACACCGCCGAGTCGCGCACCAATGGCGGTTTCCAGCATATAGCTCATCACTGCCGGCTGCAAACCGGTGGTATAGGAATTCAAGAGGAAAAAGAGCGAATCCTTCGTGAGCAACTTTCCTGCCAGCTGAATCAAAGGATAGACAGCATCCTCAATCTTCCAGATTTCCCCCTTGGGGCCTCTGCCGTAGGAAGGCGGGTCCATGATCACCGCATCGTAGACATTGCCCCGGCGAATCTCCCGCTCCACGAACTTCGTGCAGTCATCCACCAGCCAGCGGATCGGCGCATCCCCGAGACCGGAGCTCTGGGCATTTTCCTTGGCCCACTGCACCATGCCCTTGGAGGCATCCACGTGGGTCACCTGGGCACCGGCCTTCGCTGCCGCCAGGGTAGCACCGCCGGTATAGGCGAAAAGATTCAGCACCTTCACGGGACGATCGTCTCCGGCCGCCTTACGCCGGGCCCGCTCCGCCAGGATCTTATCGGAAAACCAGTCCCAGTTGGCTGCCTGCTCCGGAAAAAGTCCGGTATGCTTGAAGGCAAAGGGCTTGAGATGGAAGGTCAGCGTCCGCTCAGCAGCAGGCAGTGCCGCCAGCATGGGATAGGATGGTGCCACAGGCCGGTAGGTCTGTGCCTTCGCCTCGTTGAACTGACTCTCTCCGTTTCCGCCCAGCGTATAGGAGATGGTCCACTGCTTCGGGAGATCGAAAAACTCCCACTCGCCGCCTCCCTTCTGGGAGCGGTGGTAATGTCCGTTCAGCTTCTTCCATCCCGGGTGCTGAAATCCTGTGTTCCAGATGACCTGGGGATCCGGTCGCCGCAGGAGATACTTGCCCCAACGCTCCAGCTTATCCCCTCCCGAGGTATCCAGCACTTCATAGTCCTTCCAATGATCTGCGATAAACATATTTTTTCTATCCTATTTCTTCCTTAATTATAGTGATTGTTTCACACCGAAGCACTGCGCAATACGATGTCAAACTGTCCTTTTATCATATCACATCTCCCATCCCTTAGGAACAGCAGATTAACGCCCTCCGCTGAGCAGCCGATACCCCAGCGGGAAAAATCCCCGGAGAAAACGGCTGAGGCCATGGCAAAACAGCACAGAAAGAAAGGGTGCCGAGAGATAGAACAGCATACTGAGCCCCTCCGGATGCGTCGCCAGAATGCCCCGGGCCAGCAATGCCGTCAGCAAATGCCGGAGCACGCGCACAATGGGATAATGCAGGGCATAGAGCAGAAAGCTCTCCTGCATCCACCGCCGGGCGGTCGGCAACGGAAGACAGGCCAGGAAGAACCAGTAAAACTGTGCCAGCGCCGCACGGTAAAGCACGGTACTCAGCACCAGAGGCGACACCGCTGCCGCCGCGAGACTCCGGGAACGCCAGATGGCGCAAAAAATGGACGCCGCCAGAAAAGCCAAAGAAAACAGCAGCGGCTTCTTTTGCGCAGGCCGCACCCGGCAAGCCGAACCGAAGACATTATCCTCTGTATACAGTATGCCTTCAAAGATTCCCTGGCCATGCCGCGCCCAACAGGCGCCGAGGAGATAATAGAATGCGGCATCCTCGTTGATGAACGGAATATCAATCTGAAAGTACACGAGAAGCAGCGCAAGACTGAGACATGCCGCACTGCTCCAGCGTCGCGCGGTCAGGACATAGACCAGCGGTGCCAGCAAGGTCAGCAAAATCAACTGCCAGAGATACCAGAAAACGGGATTGAAACGGTACTGCAGCACCGCCGTCGCCAGGGTCGGCAGATCAAGCGCTGCCCTTCCGCCCAGAACATACAAAAGATAGTACAGGAAATTCCAGAGGAGATACGGGAGCAGCAGCGAAAAAAAACGCCGCCGCCACTTCTCCGGTATCCCGGAAAAGGACGGCAGCGTCCGGTAAAACAGATAGGCGCTCAGCAGAAAGAAACCGGGTACCGCCGCCTGCCCCAGAACATTCGAGAAAAAATGCTGGAAGCAGGCCGGAAAACCCGCGCCGCCAAGGCGCACCAGCTCCGCCAGGGCATTGTCGTCTGCTGCCAGGTTGACCCCGTGCAGCAGTACCACAAGCACCGAAAGGAAGAAACTATAAAAGCTTATCTGTTTTGAAAATCGGTTCATAAATCCAGACTGAGTTGTGCATTGTCCTGCTCGTGAAGCTGCTTGTACTCTGCCACTCGCTTGTTAATCCGGTCAATGGGATCCAGGATGGTGGAGATGGACATGTCGTGGTTCATGTGGTCGATGAGGAGAGCGATGTATTTCGCCATGTCGACATTGATGTACCACGGTCTCTCCAGAAGCTCCTGGGTCTGATAGATCAGGTTGGTGGTCAGGATGCCAGCCAGTGTGCCGTTGGCATAGGCCTGATCAAACTTCTCGAGGCCGTTGGTGAAGAGGCCGAAGGTACAGCAGGCATATACACGGCGTGCCTTTCTCTGCTTCAGCTCCTTCGCGGTATCGATAAGGGACTCACCGGAGGAGATCATGTCATCGATAATGATCACGTCCTTGCCCTCTACAGAGGAGCCCAGGAACTCGTGAGCCACGATGGGGTTCCGGCCATTGACCACCTGTGTGTAGTCACGACGCTTGTAGAACATACCCATATCCAGGCCTAAGACATTGGCATAGTAGATCGCACGGTTCATACCACCCTCGTCCGGGGAAATGATCATCATGTGATCCTTGTCAATGGACAGATCATCCACGTTCTGCAGCAGTGCCTTGATGAACTGGTAGGTGCAGGATACGTTGTCGAAGGAATCAGCCGGAATGGCGTTCATGACACGGGGATCATGGGCGTCGAAGGTCACAAAGTTCTCCACACCCATCTGGTGCAGCTCCTGCAGCATCAGGGCGCAGTCCAGAGACTCACGGGTGGCACGCTTATGCTGGCGGGACTCATACATGAAGGGCATAATCACGTTGATGCGCTTGCCCTTTCCGGTGGTGGCAGCGATCAGACGCTTGAGGTCAGCATAGTGATCGTCCGGCGACATGTGGTTTACCTGTCCGAACAGGGAATAGGTCAGAGAGTAATTCATCACATCCACCAGGAAGTAGATGTCCTTGCCGCGAACGGTCTCCTGAATCGCACCCTTCGCCTCACCGGTACCGAAACGGGAAATCTTCGCCGGTACAATGTAGCTGTCCTTCTGGTAGCCTTCAAAAGCGATGGTATGCTTATGCTCGCTCTCCCGGTCGCTTCTCCACTCCGCAAGATAATTGTTGACGCGGATGCCCAGGGGCTCAATGGACTTCAGCGGAACCAGCGCAAGCGGTCCAACGGGAATTCTCTCAATGAATTCTGATGTTCTGGAATCTGACATTTTTTCTCCTCTCAAAAAAAACAGATTAATAGCCATTGAAACCATACTCGATTTTACATGAAAAGTCTATGTAAAAAAGGGATAATTTCCGGGTAAATCCACGCAGTTCTGCTGATTATTATGCCAATGTCTCAGAGCCGCTGATCCCGGCCGTAGAGCGGAACGATCTCATACTCCGACATAATCCGGGAAACGATGCGGTCCGAATAGATGTCCCGCATGCTCTTGAAGCTGAGATTGGTGGAGATAATGACGGCTTTCCCCAGAATCATCCGCTGGTTCAGCACATAGAAAAGCTTCGAGGTGGTGAAGCTGTTCACAAGCTCCGTTCCGAGGTCATCGATCACAAGAAGATCCGCCTGCAGCAGGGCCTCGCTGAGCTCCGATTCTCCCTCTTCCTTCATCATCCGGCCGAAGCTCTCGATCAGGTCCGTGCTGGTGAAGTAGATCACGCTGTGGTAGCTGTCCAGCAGCGCCTTCGTCACACAGTTGATGAGGAAGGTCTTGCCGGTTCCCGTACCGCCCATGAGGATAATGCTGCCGTGCTTCGCATCGAATTCCCGACACCACTTTTGCAGGGCATCCCGCAGATAGCGCATGTACTCCCGGTTGGTCTTGCCATTGGCCATGGAGATGGGCTCCCGGTTGTCAAAGATGGAAAGGTCAAAGTGCTCGAAATTCTGCACCTGTACCAGCTTCTCCACATTGGACTGGCGGTAGAGAAGACGGCTCTGCATGGCCTGAAAACAGTGACATTTCTTTCCATTGATAAAACCGGTGTCCTGGCAGTCGTTGCAGGTATACCAGCGCTCCAGATAATTCTCCGCGAAGCCTGCCTCCCGGAGAAGCCGCCGCTTCTCTTCGCTCAGCACACGAATTCGCTCCCGCAGTCCTTCCTTCCGACTGCGGTCTCCCGCCATCAGGGCCTCCGCTGCCGCCACAGATTCCCCGGTGATCTTTGCATCCAATTGCGAAAGAGCAGGAATCTGCCCATACACTTTCCGTATGCGTTCCTGCTGCTCCCGATAGCTCCGGAGCTGTCGGTCTCCGTAAACCTTCATGATTTCATTGTATTGTGCATTACTCAACGCCATGCTGAATCCGCTCCATTACCTTCTTCTGGGCGATGCGGTCATAATCCACATCGTTCTGCTGGAAATTGATAAAACGATTGGGCTTGGAGGACTGTCTATTGCCCCGGGCCTTCTTCTCCTCAAAATCGCGAATCTTCTTCTGGGCCTGCTTCACAGTATGGATGCCATTCTCATGCCAGTCGATGGCCACCTTTGTGAGGTACTTAGAGGAGGTCTTCTCAATACCGGCGCAATACTCCAGCAGGAACTCAATAAGCTCCGCATTCATCTTGAGATCCTGATACATATAGGCCAGCGTATCAACCTGCTGTCCAGTGGGGAGACTGGGCAATACATGCTTCGCCACAAAGAGAATGCCGGCAAATTCCTCATCGTCCTGAATCTGTTCCAGATTGCTCTTTCCCGGTGCCGGCGCTGCGGACTTTGACGTCGTTTTCTGTGCTGACTCCATATTCTGCACGGCAGCTCTCTCCAGGGCCTCCTCGGAAGCCGTCATCTCCGCCTCGGTCTGAATCTCTTCCTCAACCCGCTGTCCCGCGCCGCCGGAGAATACGCCCTGCTTCTCCCAGTAGCGCACTGCCCGCTCAATGTCATTATCCGTCAGATTCAGGGCATCTGCCGCATCCTTCACAGAAAACTTCTCGCCCCGATGCCGCAGCATGAAAAGGTATACTTTAATATAATCGCCGTTGGCTGCCGCCATATATCGATCCAGAAAATCGTTGGAAATACAGGTGGCATGCACCGCCAGTTTGTCGTCAATATTTGTTCCCATCGCTCAATTTCACCCCAGTTCTTATTCTGATTTTTAATGCGAAGTGATATTAGCACTTTTTATTATCCACTTCAACGGCAGTGCTCCACAACTTTATCCACATAACTTATCCACATCTATGTGGATAAAGTGGATTACTGGAAAGTCAAGAAACAGGCCATTCCTATTTTTCATTTTTCAATCCGGAAAGCACGTAAATACGCGGTTTTCCATTTTAAGAACAGATGAATGCTATGTATTTTCGGTATAGAAGGTGACGACTTATCCACATTTTTCGGTGGATTTCCATCCACATTTGTGGAGAAAAAAGTTTTTTTGGATATCATCCCGCGCACGCAGAAATCCCCGGCAGAAGGAGGCGCAAGCACGTCTTCCTCTGTCGGGGACAAGGTTCAGAATTCTGTATTTAGTTTTCTTTCTCTGCATTGGGCAGCGTCAACAACGCATCACCGACTTTGTAGATATCGCCGGCGCCCATGGTGATCAGCAGATCGCCGGGCTGCAGCCGCTCCTCCAGAAATTTCTCGATTTCCTCGAAGCTCGGAATGTAGTAAACATTGGTGTTCTGCTCCAGCATATGCTGCCGGAGATCCGCAGAGCTGATGCCGATGGTGTTCTTTTCCCGGGCCGCATAAATGTCCGCGAGAACGATTTCATCCGCCGTGGCCAGTGCCCCGGCAAAGTCATCCATCAGGGCCGCCGTACGGGAATAGGTATGGGGCTGGAAGGCCACCCAGAGCTTTCTGTGGGGATACTTCTTCGCCGCCTCAATGGTTGCCGCAATCTCCTGGGGATGATGGGCGTAATCGTCGATGATGGTGAAGCCGTTCACCGTGCCCTTCTTCTGGAAGCGGCGATCGGTGCCGGTAAAGTGCTTCAATGCCGCCAGAATGGCCTTCATATCCACGCCCAGCTCCCGTGCCACCGCAATGGCCGAGAGAGAATTGTAGATATTGTGCTCGCCGGTAACCCCCAGCGTAACCTGACAGATCTCCTCGCCCCTTTCAAAGAGCGTATAGGTGGGCCGGGCAAAACGATCGTAGCTGATGAAGTTCGCGGTATAATCCGCTGTCCGGTCGTGGCCGAAGGTCACCACCTTGCAGGTAAGCCCCTCTGTGAAGTACTCAAAGTGGGCAATGTCCTTGTTGATCACCAAAAGGCCGTCCTGCGGCAGACGCTCCGCAAAGCGCCGGAAGGAATGCCGGATGTCATCCAGATCCTTGAAGAAATCCAGATGATCCGCTTCGACATTCAGGATTACCTCGATGGTCGGGAAGAAGGAAAGGAAGGAATTCGTATACTCACAGGCCTCTGCCACGAAGAGCTCTGACTGTCCCACACGGATGTTGCCGCCGATGTCCTTCAGCATGCCGCCCACCGTCACGGTCGGATCCCGATGCGCCTCCAGCAGAATCTCTGTGATCATGGAGGTAGTGGTGGTCTTTCCATGGGTGCCGGAAATGTTGATGGCCTGGCGGTAGTTCCGCATGATCTCGCCCAGCAGCTCTGCTCGGGTCAGAAGGGGAATGTTGGCGGCCTCCGCTGCCCGAAGCTCCGGATTGTCCGGATGGATCGCCGCGGTATACACCACCACGTCGATGTCGCCTTCAATGTTGTCCGCACGCTGGGGGAAGCTGATCTTCGCGCCCAGCTCCTGCAGATGATCCGTCAGCCCGCTTTCCTTCATGTCGGATCCGGACACCCTGAAGCCGCGATCCAGCAGAATCTCGGCGAGACCGCTCATGGAAATGCCGCCGATGCCGATGAAGTGAACGTGTACGGGCTGATCAAATTTTATCTGGTACATAATTGCTGCCTTTCCTTTATCAAAACGGACTTATGCCTTGCGGAAAATATGCTGTCTTGCCGGCTCCAGTGCTGTCAGAAGCACATTGCCCAGTACACCCACGGCCAGTACCTCACCGAAGCCCACGGTCAGCATCAGGTAGGGGATCATGTCCGTCGTACCATACGCATAACGCAGTACGAAGGGGATAATGACGGCGTTGGCCACGATGGGCGGCACGCACACCAGCCACTTGTTCACCTTCCGCAGCTGGTAGCTGCCGATGGCACCGATCAGAGTTGCCAGGGTGCCGAAAATGATATCCGGCAGGGCTGCGCCGCCAAGGACATTCCCGAGGAAGCAGCCGATGGCCACACCCGGCACACCCGCAAAAGTGAAATAGGGCAGAATGCAAAGGGCCTCCGAAATCCGGAACTGGATGGCGCCGAAGCTGATGGGCGCGAAAGCCAGTGTCAACGCCACATAGATGGCGGCGATGACGGCTGCCTGCGCAAGCATAGTCGTTGTCTTATTCATTGTTGTTTCTCCTTTAGTTTTGTTTTACGTGTGGAAGGTCTCGAACACACTCTATCTTGATAACCCATGCATTATAGCATTGCGCCCTCTTTTTCACAAGGCGGAATCCACGGATTTCCGAAGCCGTTAACGCCCCTGCTCCTGCTGCCGTTCCGCCTCTCCCATGGCAATTTCAATCTCCGCCGGAATCTGCAGCTGTCCGCCGAGGGACTTTCCCGGAACGCTGCTCTTCAGGTGCTCCGTGCGAATCTCGCGGTTCACATGCTCCACCTCCGCCAGGAAGCTCTCCGCCGACAGAATCCGCACGCCGGTGCCGGACCAGGTAATGACCTGTACCACCTGGTCGCTGGTGGCGATGGTCACCTGATGTTTCTCCGACAGCTTATGCGAAAGCTGTTCGATATACTCGTCCGCCGTCTGGGCCTCCTTCGTGAACACCACTTCAATGTTATGGTAGCGGAACTGCTCCACCGCATGCCCCTGTACCCGATAGGCGTCGAACACGGCGATGACCTGCTGCTCCGTGTAGCCCTGAAAATTGGACAGAATTTCCAGCAGCCGCCCCCGGGCGCCATCCAGGTTCTCTGCCGCCAGCACCTTCAGCTCCGGCCAGGAGAACACGATATTGTAACCGTCCACCAGAAGATATTGCTTCACCTTTTCCTTTTTGTCCTGTCCGCGGTTCTGCCGGTTTTCCTGTGCCTTTCGCAGATTCTCTTCCTTCGTCTTCGCCCGGATCGTACGGGCATCGGCTTCATTCACTTCCTTCGCCCGGTTCCGGATCTGGCCGTAGGTGCCGATGAAAATGTCTTCGAGCTCCGCATCCCCGATATAGTGCCCGGCTTTCCGGTAGGACTCTGCTGCACTACGCCGGGCATTCCGCATGGCTTCGGCGTCCGACACGACCTGTATTTCCGGCTTTTCTGCAAGCGGTGACGGCACCTGCATGTAGTTTTCCACCTCATCGAAGGGCACAATGAAGCCGCTGCCGTGGGCACAGAAAACAGAGGAACAGGGATTCAGCAGGTCCGCATCCGGATCATAATGCCGGTTCAAAATCACCTCGTCCGCATTGTGGCACTTCTCGTAACCATCCAGTCGCAAAAAAAGCTGTCCCCGGCCCTTGGTATAGATCATGACCTCCTTCTGGTAATCCCGCATGGATACCACCGGTGCCCGGCCGGAAAGCACACTCATGCCGTTTTCTGTCTCCGGCGTCTCGAAGCTTCCCTGCATGTTGCTGATGTCCGTCATGGCCCGTCCCACATATTCCTGGGGCAGTCGAAGCTGAAAGGCATAGAAGGGCTCCAGCAACACGTTCACAGCCTTCCGGAGGCCCTGCCGCACGGCACGCCAGGTGGCCTCCCGGAAGTCACCGCCCTCCGTGTGCTTAAGATGGGCCCTTCCGGCAATCAAGGTAATTCGCATATCCGTGATGGGCGCACCCGTCAGGACGCCCACATGCTCCCGCTCCCGAAGATGCTGCAGCACCAACCGCTGCCAGTTGCCCGCCAGCATTTCCTCCCGACAATCGGTCGCGAACTGAAGACCACTGCCCCGGGGGAGCGGCTCCAGCAGAAGATGCACCTCTGCATAGTGCCGCAGAGGTTCGAAGTGACCCACGCCCTCCACCGGCTCCGCGATGCTCTCCTGGTACAGAATGCTGCCGCTGCCGAAATGCACCGTCAGCCCGAAACGCTCCCGCACCAGCCGGGCCAGAATCTCCGTCTGTACCTCGCCCATGAGCTGCACATGGATTTCCTTCAGCTCGCTGTCATAGCGAAGATGCAGCTCCGGGAACTCATCCGAAAGCCCCCGCAGTGTCTGGTACAGCAACAACGTATCCGTATCCTCGGAAAAAATCTCATAATCCAGCACGGGCTTCAGACTCAGGCCCTCTCCCCGGCCGCTTTCGCCGATACCATCCCCGGCCTGAAGCCCGCTGATTCCTGTAATAGCGCAGACCATTCCTGCCTCTACGAACTCTACGGCCTCATACTTGCTGCCGCTGTAGAGACGGATCTCCGTGATCTTTTCTCCCGGCAGAAGTTCCATCCGATTTCGAAGCATGCTGCCGGTTAGTTTTAGATAACTAAGTCTCTGTCCGTTTTCGTCCCGCGCGATCTTAAAAACCCGCCCGGAGAGGGCTGCCGGATACAGCCGCTGCAGCGTGAGGCACTGCAAGCCCTGCAGCAGGAGATCCACGCCCTCCGCCTTCAGTGCCGCGCCGAAGAACACCGGAAAGAGCTGCCGCCCGCGGATCATTTCCCGGACCGTTTCCGGGCCAATGCTGCCGGACTCAAGATACTGCTCCATGCAGGACTCACTGGTCAGCGCGAGATTTTCACAGAGCGACGCCGAAAACGCGGCTTCCCCGGACGCGGATACCTGAAAGCCCCGGAAGTCTGTGCAGGCACCGTCCAGCTTTTCCTGAAGGCAGCGCAGCACGGCTTCCGCCTCTGTCCCGGGCTGATCCATCTTGTTCACGAAAAGAAAAACCGGCACCTTGTAATGATCGAGAAGCCGCCAGAGGGTTTCCGTATGGCTCTGCACCATGGACGCGCCGCTGATCACCAGGATGGCATAGTCCAGTACCGAAAGGGTTCGCTCCATTTCTGCCGAAAAATCCACATGCCCCGGCGTATCCAGCAGGCATACTTCAAGATCTCCCACAGAAAACCGGGCCTGCTTGGAGAAAATGGTGATGCCTCTTTCCTTCTCCATCTCTGCGGTATCGAGATACGCATCCCCGTGATCCACGCGTCCCATACTGCGGAGCTTTCCGCTCCGATAGAGTATGCTCTCCGTCAGCGTGGTTTTTCCCGCATCCACGTGGGCCAAAATACCGATAACAAGCTTCTTCATTTCATATCCTCCGGTTACAATCGTCATGTACCGAAAAGTATACCAGATAATCCTTCAAATATGGTATGATGTTCTGAACGAAAGTAAGTTAACAAAGGAGGAGTCTTATGTATATTACTTGCCTGGATCTGGAAGGTGTGTTGGTACCGGAGATCTGGATTGCCTTTGCGGAGGCCAGCGGCATTCCGGAGCTGAAGCGGACCACCCGTGACGAGCCGGATTATGATAAGCTGATGCGCTGGCGTCTCGGCATCCTGAAGGAGCACGGCCTGGGCCTTCGCGAAATTCAGGATACCATCGCCTTCATTGACCCGCTGCCGGGTGCAAAGGAATTCCTGGATGAGCTGCGGAGCTTCTCCCAGGTGATCATCATTTCCGACACCTTCTCCCAGTTTGCAGCGCCCCTCATGAAAAAACTGGGCAATCCCACCATTTTCTGCAATTCCCTGGAGGTCGCTGCCGACGGCAGCATCACCGGCTTCAAGATGCGCTGTGAGAATTCCAAGCTGACCACCGTAAAGGCCCTGCAATCCATCGGCTTCGATACCATTGCCAGCGGCGATTCCTACAACGATCTCGGCATGATTCAGGCCAGCGCCGCCGGTTTCCTTTTCCGCAGCACAGAGCAGATCATACAGGATCATCCGGATCTCCCGGCCTATACCCAATATGATGAGCTTCTGGCCGGCATCAAGAAAGCCGCTAAGGAGCTATAAAAAGAAAAAGAAAAAGAAGCAAAATTCCCGAAGAGAAATCTCTCTTCGGGAATTTTTTTAGTCTTCCATCATGGCCCGCAGTTCATCCACCACCATGCCGCAGGTTTTGCCTTCCTCGTCAATGACGATGTCCGCGTATTTCTCATAGAGGGCACAGCGCTCGTTATAGAGATCCAGCAAGGTATAACCCTCCGGAATCGCAACGCCCCGGTCCACTACATTGCCGATGCGCTTCAACATTTCCTCATAGGAAATCTTCAGATAAACGATACTGGAAATCTGCTTCAGGTGCTCCATTGCCCAATCTTCGTAGCAGATGGAACCGCCCGGTGCGATCACCGCATTTTCCGGGTTGAGGGATGCTGCCACATCTCCCTCCACCCGGAGAAAGCCCTCATGGCCTTCTGCCGCAATGATCTCCTTCAGAAGCCGACCGGTCCGCTCCTGAATCACGATGTCTACGTCGATAAAGCTCATACCCAGCCGCTTGGCCAGCAGCACCCCTACGGTGGATTTGCCGCTGGAGGGCATGCCGATCATGGTAATGTTTCTCATCTGTCTTCTCCTTTACAGCTGCTCAGCAAAAAGGGAAAGGGGCGGGATCATCTGCTTCTTTCTGGACACCACGCCCGGCAGAAGAACGGTGAAGCTGTCGCCCTCACCAGCCTTTTCACACTGTACAGAAAAGGCATTGTTCACCAGTTCATCGGAACGGCTGCCCACGCAGAGCAGCTTCGTATCCTGGTTCAGGATATTGGTCAGCATCACGAAGCTCATGTCCAGCTTCTCTGCCTCCAGAGCATTCTCTGCAAAGGTCAAAAGCCGCGGCACCAGCTCCTCCAGCTCCTTCGCATTCAGGGAAGTCACCTGGCTCACACCGAAATTGATCTTTCCAGCAGAGAAATGCTTGAAATCCTGATAGAAGATCTCCGCATCGCTCTTACCCTTCAGATTGGAGCCGGCAGAGAACATCTCTATGGCATACTTTTCAATGTCCACACCGGCAATCTCTGCCAGCTTCCGGCCCACTTCCTCATCCAGCGGTGTGCAGGTGGGAGAACGGAACAGCAGGGTATCTGAAATGATGGCAGACATCAGAAGACCTGCGGTCTGGGGATCGATCTCAATGCCGTTCTCCTGGTACATCTGATAAATGATGGTGCTGGTACAGCCCAGGGGCTGATTCCGGAAATAAACCGGCCCCAGCGTCTGCACAGTACCGAGACGATGGTGGTCAATGATCTCCAGAATTTCCGCACACTCAATGCCGTCCACGGCCTGTGCCGGCTCATTGTGGTCCACCAGAATCACCTGCTTGCCATGATTGCCCAGCAGGTTCCGGCGGGAAACCAGTCCCAGATAGCGGCCATCCTTAGAGAGGATGGGGAAATCCCGGTGCCGCTTGTTGGCCATGACCTCACGGATATCCTCCACAAAGTCATCCTCCTCGAAGGTCAGCAGATCCTCTGTCTTCATGAAGTAGCTGATGGGCATAGACTGGTTGATGAGACGGGCTGCTGTATAGGCATCATAGCTGGTCACCATGATGATTCTGCCGCTCTGCTCTGCCAGGTTTTTGATGGTCGGCGATACATTCGCGCCCTCGCAGACGATGATACAGTCGGCACCGTTGTCCAGTGCAGACAACTGGTTCTCCGCCCGGTTTCCAAGGATGACAATGTCATGCTCCTGAATATAGTAGCTCATCATCTCCGGGTTGGCCGCCGCGATCACCACCTTGCCCTCTGTGCAGTAACGGTTCTCATCACCGCAGACCATGGTGGCCTCCAGGGTTTCCAGAATGTTCTTAAACTGAGTATGGGCCTTGGAGATAATGCTGGAATCGTAGACATTCATGTAGGATTTCGCGATATCTCCCACTGTGATGAGGCCTTCCAGCTTGCCGTTGTCGGTCACTGCCGGGATGGTGACTACATTGCCCTCGCTCATGCGCATCCAGGCTTCCTTCAGAGAGAGGTTCTTCTTCACGCCGGGAGTCTTCCGGTATTCAATGTCCGACACCTGTGTCCGTACGGAATTGATGAGCTTAGGCTCTTCCGCCTTAAAATACTTCAGCACGAAGCTGGTCTCTGCATTCAGGCTGCCGGCCCGGCAGGGAACGTAGCGTGTGCTCTTCGTTGTTGCATTCTTTAATTGTGCATAGGTAATGGCAGCGCAGATGGAGTCCGTGTCCGGATTCCGGTGTCCTGTCACCAGTACCTTTCTTTCAGTGTTATGTGGAATCTTTTTTGTCGTCATATACTGTCCCTTTCCATTCATGGCTTCTTCAGCCAAATCCGACCTGGTCGGATCGCAACGATCATTGTATCAGCAGGATTTGGGGACTGCAACAGTGAATGGAAAAAAGGACAATAACGCAAGTAAAGGGTTGTCCGTTTTGGGCGCCTGGCGGCGCCTCCCGCTCCAATGGGGCCCGCAGTAGCCAAGCAACTGCTGACCCCATTGGAGCTGCATTTCGCAGGCCTTGACGAGTCAAGGCCTGCAATAGAGGAGACCCCGACAAGACTTTCGTCCTGCCGGGGTAATTATGAAAAATCTATATAGTGTGTTTGTCGAATTTTATGGGAAGCACTTGTTTTTCGTCTTTTTGTTCATCGCTTCCGTCTATGGTTACATAATAGTTGGCAAATATGAACAAATTATGAATGGCAAGTAAACTTATTGTTAAGTAATTGTCACATCTTATTTGACTTTACTCCGCCTTCAGTGATTCCTGTATCTCCTGTATTGCCCGACTCTCGTTCTCGGACTCCATGCTGGCCGCTACTTCGCTTTCTGCCTGCATCGTCTCGTAGGCACTCTTCGTGGGAAGACCCCGGGCTCTCTGAATGGCCTGGTTCAGCTCCGTCACATAATCCTGCACCGTGTTTAGATCCCCGCAGTACTGCAATTTGTCAATGGCATCATTGATAAGGGATTCCAGATCACTGTCCTGGTACTGCAGCTCCTCCAACGTCTTCAGTGCTTCTTCAAAGGACTGCTTGTTGACCGCCTTCTCATTTTCTGCTCTGGCTACCTCTGCCTCGGACGCCGCAACGGACTGCTGTTCCTCGGACTCCTTCTCCTTCAGCGCCTCATATTTTTTGATGGTATCCGTCATTCCCGCTTCGATCTTGTCGAAGTAAGTCTTTCGCTCCAGGAGCCGCGAGAGATAGTCCTTCCGAAGATCCGCGTCACTGAGGGTATCGGTCAGCGGTTTCAATTCCTCATAGATTTCTCTTTCCCGATAAACATCCTCCACATCACTGATTTCCAGCGCCTCGTAGCTCGTCAGCAGCTCCTGCGCGCGGCTCTCATTCTTCTGCTCTTCCTTCTCCTGAAGTGAGGCTTCGGCCCGGATTTCATCCGTGGTAGACGCATAGTCTGTGATACCGTTTTCCGGATTCGTCCGCATTTCCACCGTATCCGGCTGCGTCCAGTCCTCCGGCTCCAATCCCTCATGCAGCTGATTCATGGCCTTCTGCCAGATCTTTCCCGCATAGGTGGCACCATAGACCCCGGGCATGGGCGTCGGCTGATCATAGCCCACCCATACCGCCATGGTATAGTACTTGCTGTACCCGCAGAACCAGGTATCCTTCGATTCGTTGGTGGTGCCGGTCTTTCCCGCGCAGGGCATGCCATTGTCCAGTGCAAGGCCATGTCCGGTGCCGTAGCTTTCCGTCAGCGTCCCCTTCAGAATGTCTGTCATCATGAAGGCCGTATCCTCCCGGTACACCTGGGAACCGGCAGGCTGCCAGGCGGAGGTCAGCTCGCCATCCTTCTCCTGCACAATCTTCGTGACGCAGGTTTTTCCGCTGTAATGGCCGTTGTTGGCCAATGTTGCATAGCCCCTGGCCATATCCACCACCCGAACACCGTTGGTGAAGCCGCCGATGGACACCGCCGATGTGGTGGTGTCGACCCAGTCAAGTCCCTGGAAATGCATATTGGCAAGATACTGAAGGCCATACTTCGTGCCAAGATCCGCGAGCACCTGCCAAGCCACCGTATTGAGAGAACGATTCACCGCCTCCCGCAGGGTAACAAGGCCATGATAATTGCCGCCGGAATTGCCGGGGCCGCCGTCAAATTTGTGATCATCGATCTGGGTGGCCGGTGTATACTCGCCGCTGTCCAGTGCAGGCGCGTAATCCAGCAGTGGCTTAATGGCGGAGCCGGGCTGCCGCACGCTGAGATAGGCACGATTGTATTTATCCTCCGTGCCTCGGCCGCCCACAACCGCCACCACATAGTCGTTTTTGTTGTCGATCACCGCAGCCGCACCCTGCAAGGCAAGCTTTCCGTTCTCCTGCACATCCGTGAACTTCTGCAGCGTTTCATCCAACTGCGTCTGCACCTTTTCCTGTATCGCCGGATCCAGGGTGGTGTAAATGCTGTAGCCGCCGCCCCGCAGCAAATTCATGTAATAATCATAGGACTCGTCATACTTCTCATCGTAGTCGGCCTCGGTCTCCTTATCCGTCCAGAGGTACTGGAAATCAAAGTGATTGACCTCCATCAGGGTAATGGTAGCGCAATGAAGCGCATAGGAACTGAGGTAGTCCTCGTCCGTTCCCTCCTGGGTATTTTCCGAAACACTCAACTCCGTGGCACAATAGGTCTTGTACTCGTCCTCCGTGATATAGCCGCAGTCCAGCATGGATTTCAGCACCTGGTTCCGCTTCTCCAGACAGGCATCCTTGTGACGCACCGGCTCATAGCGCGACGGCGCATTGGAAATGCCTGCCAGAGTGGCCGCCTCCGGCACCGTCAGATCCTTGGCGGACTTGTTGAAGTAGTACTGGCTGGCCGCTTCCACACCATAGCAGTTGTTGCCATAGAAATTCGTATTACAGTACAACTCCATGATTTCGGCCTTTGTATACATTTTTTCGATTTCCTGGGCCAGCATCATCTCCACGAACTTCCGGGTGAAGGTGCGTTCCGTGCTGAGGTAGGTGTTCTTCACCACCTGCTGGGTGATGGTGGAGCCACCCTGGGTGATCTTTCCCTTATTCCGCACCAGCTCCAGAACGGCCCGCAGGGTGGCCTTGTAATCCACGCCATGGTGCACCTTGAAGTTCCGGTCCTCCTGGGCAATGTAGGCATTCTGGAGGTTCATGGAAATGTCGTTGATCTCGTCATAGACGAAATGCCCCGCATTCACGATACCCAGCAATTCTCCGTTCGTATCGTATATCTTCGTGTCGGACAGCTTCGTCAGCTCCTTCACGTCCACAGAGGCCAACTTATCATAGGCCGTGCTTTTCAGCTTGTCATACTCCGGCTTCACCACCAGGACATAGAGACCTGCGCCCGCAATCAGAAAAAGCAGCAACAGGGTCAAAAAAATACGCCGCAGAATCCGCCAGAAGGAATGTCTCCTTCTGGGGCGTTTTCTGTGCCGTTCTCCCCGGGCACCGCCCTCCGGTCTCGGATTTTCCATAGTTTCTCCTTTCATTATCGTGTGGTAACCCCACTCGATATCAGCGAAGCTGTCGCGATGCCCATAAAAGAATGTGCCTTGGCACATTCTCCGCCTGCGGCGGGTCGCGAAAGCGACATATTTCTTTGCCGCCGCAGTGCGATCCGCGCGGAGCGTTTTTGATTCATAGGATGCACTTTCCTATGAATCAAAGAAGGTGCAGAAACCTCTCGGTTCCTGCACCGCTTTCTTTAATGCATCTCGATTTTCATGCCGAAGGCCAGCTTATTTCGCATAATCCACTGCTCTCGATTCACGAATCACATTTACCTTGATCACACCGGGATACTGCATCTGCTCCTGGATCTGCTTGGCAATGTCATGGGCCATAATGGTCATCTCATCCTCGGATACCTGCTCCGGGATCACCATGATCCGCACCTCACGACCTGCCTGTACAGCGAAGGTCTTCTCCACGCCCTTATAGGAATTGGCAATGTCCTCCAGTTCCTTCAGACGGTTGGTATAGGTCTCCAACGACTTTCTCCGGGCACCGGGCCGAGCTGCAGAAATGGCATCTGCTGCCGCTACGATGCAGGAAATCAGCGAGGTAGGCTCCGTACCGCCGTGGTGAGAAGCCACCGCATTGATCACAATCTCCGGCTCATGGTACTTCTTGCAAAGATCCACACCCAGCTGCACATGGGTGCCTTCCATCTCATGGTCAATGGCCTTGCCGATGTCATGCATAAGACCCGCACGCTTGGCCATCCGCACATCCAGTCCCAGCTCCTCCGCCAGAAGGCCGGAAATCTGTGCCACTTCTACAGAATGTCGCAATGCATTCTGTCCGAAGGAAGTTCTGAACTTCATGCGGCCCAGCAGCTTCTGCAGCTCCGGGTGAATGCCGTGCACGCCAACTTCCAGAACAGCCGCCTCACCTTCTTCCTTGATGGTGTCCTCGACTTCCTTACGGCTCTTCTCCACCACCTCTTCAATTCTGGCGGGATGGATACGTCCGTCTACAATCAGCTTCTCCAGTGCAATTCTTGCCACCTCACGACGGATGGGATCAAAGCCGGACAGCACCACTGCCTCCGGAGTATCATCGATGATCAGTTCCACGCCCGTCAGCTGCTCCAGGGTACGGATATTCCGACCCTCGCGGCCAATGATGCGGCCCTTCATTTCATCATTCGGCAACTGCACCACGGAAACCGTGGATTCTGTCACCTGATCTGCCGCACAGCGCTGAATGGCTTCAACGATATACTGACGGCCGACCTTCTCTGCCTCTTCCTTGGCGCGATTGTCGTATTCATGGATCATCTTCGCTGTATCATGCTTGATGTCCTCTTCCACGGACTTGAGAAGCTCTGACTTCGCCTGATCCCGGGTCAGCCCCGATACACGCTCCAGCTCAGTCATCTTCTTCTGCTGCAGTGCATCGATTTCTGTTTCCCGATCCTGCAGCCGCTCCTCGGTTTTGACCAGCTCCGCTTCCTTTTTCTCAAGGGACTGGGCACGCTTCTCAGACTGCTCATCCCGCTTCAGCATGCGCTTCTCGATCTCACTGACCTCGCGCCGTCTGTCCTTGATCTCCCGATCCAGGTCATTCTTTGCCTTTACGACCTCTTCTTTGGTCTCTAAGAGGGTCTCTCTCTTCTTGCTTTCAGCCGTTCTGATGGCATCATCAATAATCTCCCTGGACTTGGCCTCGGCTGTACCGATCTTTTTCGCGTAATCGGCCTTCTCCTTGTTGCGTCCGACGAAGAACATGATGGCACCAGCAATGACGGCAGCCAAAATAATGGCCACTACTATCACTCCGATACCTCCTTCACTATTGACTTGTTAATGTACAAATATGTGAAGCATGTCAGGGCACGCCGCCCTCTCATGAAATCCTCTTGCCGTTGCCCCGTTTCCCCCGGGCAAAACGACCATATTTATAACCATACATCCCGACGGATATACATTAACTCAACCATTTCATTTTATAAAAAATCAACAGTCATGTCAACAAAGAGGTACAGCCGCAAGAGCGGCCACCGCGCCGTCTGCTGCCGCCGTGGTGAGCTGACGCACGGACTTGGTCCGGCAGTCTCCTGCCGCAAAAATTCCCGGTGTCCGGGTACAGCAGTCCTCTGATGCCGCAATATAGCCCTGCTTGTCCAGCTGCACGAGATCAGAAAAAGCCGCATTGTCCGGCTCCTGACCGATGGCCACAAAAAGTCCCTGCACCGGCAGACTACGCTCTGCTTTGTCCTTCGTGTTCTGCAGTCGAAGTCCCGTCAGTCCCTGGGTGTCACTTTCCAGTTCTGTCACCACGGTATTGAGGATCAGCTCTACATTTTCCCGTTTCTGCGCCTGTTCCAACAGTCTCTGCTCTCCCCGGAAGCCCTCTCTCCGATGTATGAGATAGACCTTCTCGCAGAGATTGGCGAGATACAGCGCGTCCTCCAGCGCCGTATTACCGCCGCCGACCACTGCCACCGTCTGCTTGCGGAAGAACATCCCGTCACAGGTAGCGCAGTAAGACAGGCCGCGTCCCACGAGTGCCTCTTCCTGCGGAAGCCCCAGGTGCCGATTCTTCGCACCGGTGGCCAGGATCACCGCCCGGCAATGATATACGGCTTTCGATGTCTCCACCTGCTTTTCATCCCCAACAGAACGAACCGCCGTCACCTCTTCAAAGCGAAGCGCCGCCCCCAGAGAAAGCACCTGCTGGTGCAGCTTCTCCGCATATTCATAGCCGGAGATTCCGGGAAGTCCGGGATAATTGTCGATGGCCGGTGTGTTGATGATCTGTCCGCCACAGCTTCCCTTTTCCAGCAGCAGCACGGATTTTCCGGCCCGCAGCGCATAGATCGCTGCCGTCATGCCGGCGGTGCCTGCGCCGACCACAACAATGTCATACATATCTTCCTGCCTCGCTCAATCTTCCTGCAACAGGGCCAGTACCTGCTCCTTCGGAATGAAGCCGGTGGACTGCTTGCTGACCTGTCCGTTCCGGAATACGATCAATGTCGGGATGGCCCGGATGCCGTAGCGAAGCAGCAGCTCCGTCTCCTCATCCGCATTCACGGAATACACCTTGATGCCCTCGTTCTCCTTAGCAATCTCCGAAATAATCGGTGCCAGCATCTTGCAGGGGCCGCACCAGTCCGCCCAGAAATCCACCAACACCGGCTCCGATGCCTTCAAAACCTTCTCTTCAAAATCCGCCTTTGTTACCTTTTCTGCTGCCATTTTCCTGCCTCCTATTTTTGATATTTTCGTGATTTATTGCGATATCCAAGTGGGCTCAGCGATAGCTTGGCTATCGGGGGTGCCCACTTGATGACTTTGCGTCACACAACGACCGTCTAAGCGCATTCTACAGAGAGCGCTGCGCCATTGTCAACCGCAAATCGGCAAATGCAACACACCAGGGCACGGCACAGGATTCAGGCCTCTTCTATACTGAGTGCCAATGCCTTGCTCGCCAGAGAATATGAAAATCCCCGCCGCAGGATAGACTGCAATAGCTTCTGCCGTTCCTCCCGACTGAGCATTTCCGGACAGCGGCACTTTTTTTGAATCAGCTTCTGCACCGCCATAAGCTCCTGCGCCTCTGCCTCTTCTCCTGTTTCCCGATACGCAGAGAGCGCGGCCTGGGCATCCGCCCGGCCAACGCCCCTCTGGTACAGCTTCTGCTCAATCTCCCGCAGAGACTTAGTGCCCGCATAGCGCTGGATCAGACGATCCGCGAAGCGCCGGTCATTGAGAAAATCATAGCTTCGCAAAAAGTCCATGGCTTCGTCAATGATATCCTCCGGATAGCGGCCGGAGGCCCGCAGCTTCTCCCGAAGCCGGGCCTCCGTTTTTTCTGCATCCGTTATGAGATAGAGACAGCGTTCCCGACAGCGGCGCAAGAGCCGTTCCCGTTTTTCCGCTTCCCTGTTATCCGCATCCGGGAGCGCGCTTGCATCCCCGCCCCGCCGGGAAAATCCCGGTGCTGCGCTGACGTCGTCCGCCTCCTCCATCGCCGGGATAGCAAAATCCCGACAAAAATCCTCCATGCTCTTCATGCTTTAGAACAGGCCCTCATTTTCCGACTCTCCTGCATTCTCCGAAAGCACATCCTCCGCATCTTCTGCCAGGCCCACGGGCTGCTCGGGCATCAGATCATCGGCTGGCAGTCCATACTTCTCCCGGACCTTGTTTTCGATCTCCGTGAGCAATGCCGGATTCTGCTTCAGATATTCCTTCGCATTCTCCCGTCCCTGGCCGATCTTGCTGCCATTGTAAGCAAACCAGGCGCCGCTCTTCTCCACGATGTTCTCGTTCACGGCCAGATCGAGCACATCACCCTCCTTCGAAATACCGCTGCCGAAGGTGATGTCAAACTCGCACTGCTTGAAGGGCGGTGCGATCTTGTTCTTCACCACCTTTACACGCACACGGTTGCCGGAGGCATCGCCGTTGGTCTTCAAGGTCTCAATACGACGGATGTCGAGACGCACAGAAGCATAGAACTTCAGTGCCCGGCCGCCGGTGGTGGTTTCGGGATTTCCGAACATGACGCCCACCTTCTCACGAAGCTGGTTGATGAAGATCAGGATACAGTTGGACTTCGAGATGATGGAAGTCAGCTTCCGCAGGGCCTGGGACATGAGTCTCGCCTGAAGGCCCACATGGGAGTCTCCCATATCGCCATCAATCTCCGCCTTCGGCACCAGTGCCGCCACAGAGTCGATAACCAGGATGTCGATGGCACCGGAGCGCACCATGGTTTCTGCAATCTCCAGCGCCTGCTCGCCGGAATCCGGCTGAGAAATGTAGAGATTGTCGATGTCTACACCGATATTCTCCGCATACTTCGGGTCCAGTGCATGCTCCGCATCGATAAAGCCCGCAATGCCGCCCCGCTTCTGTACCTCTGCCACAGCATGCAAGGCCAGCGTGGTCTTACCGGAAGACTCCGGTCCATAGATCTCGATGATACGTCCCTTCGGAAAACCACCTGCACCCAGCGCGATATCCAGGGAAAGGGAACCCGTGGTCACGGTCTCAATGTTCATGTTCAATTTGGACTCGCCGAGCTTCATGATGGAGCCCTTGCCGAAATCCTTCTCGATCTTGGTCAACGCCACATCCAGTGCCTTCATTTTCTCTTCATGGTCCTGGTTCGGGTTGACGGGTGCCTTTGCTGCTGCCTTTGCTGCCATTTTGTTTCTCCTGTTCTATTGTAAATTGAGCGAATGGGGTAATACTCGATTAAACATACGTTTCACTGACATTTATCTTATCACAAACATATGTTATGTCAAGAGCGGAGAAGTTTGCATCAAGCAAACTTCGGAGCGAGCTGACATGTGCCCGTAGGGGACATGCCTGCGCAGCAGGTTCGCTGAGAACTTCAAGTTCGAAGCGAATCCATATGTAGAAAAAACAATGCTTAGAATAAAAGAAAAAAGAGACATTTGCCCTTGATGCTTCCATCATAGCATAACGCCTCTTTTTTTCCTAGTACTCTATATTCGGCTATGACGACCGCCGTTTACCAAACACGCGCCATGGCATCTGTCCAACATTTCAGCAAATCACGCCGAAACTCCCCAGGCCCCAGCCTTACGCTCGTTTCAGCTCCCCAGTGTCATCACGCCCTTTTCCACCGCCATCTTGTAATCGAATACCGCCTGGCTGTAGTTCATCTTTGCCGTTTCCACCGCATTGGCCTTGCTGAGATAATCAAGCTGCAGGCCATCATATTCGGCCCGGCCCACGAGCCCCACCGCATCCATCCGGTCTGCCCGCTCCTTCTTTGCCTTGGCGAGCTCTGCCGAAGTCTCCGCTGTCGTATACTCCGCCTGCTTCTGCTTCACATTTTCAAGCAGCGAGGTCATGGCGATGCGGATCTCCTGCTCTGTCGTGGCAACGCTGATTTCTCGATTGTCCCAGGTCGTGAAATCCTGATCCTGGATCCGGGAAGCCGTGCCGTACTGACTGTTCTGCTGCATGGCCGACTGGATATCACTTTCCAGATTCCGCCCCGCCGCAAAGTCCAGGGGATAATCCGGCACCGCACCGAAACTGATATTCTTATAGCTCGTCGTGTTCCATCCGAGTCCCGTGCCGATGGTCCGCTTCACCGTGTCCAGAGCATTGTCCAGCTGTTCCAGACTGATCTTCGCTGCATTCACGTTAAGCAATGCACTCTGCACATCCGCCGCCGTCGCCGCGCCACTCGCTTGCTGCTTTTGCACCTTCTCATAGGAAGCCTGATACATTGCAAGCTGCTGCGTCACCAGCTTCTGATTGAGCTCCAGTCCCTTATAGGTATAGATCGCCGACTGGTAGCCGTAGGTCATCTGCTTCTTCGCCGGATAGAAACCGGAGGCGATGGACGACACGATCTGCTGCTTCGTCTTCGCAAGGTTCGTGCCGTTGCCGCCCGCCGTATCCTCCTTCCAGTAGGCAGAAATCTGGTTCAATGTCAGTTTCTTCTGCTTCCGCAGTGCGCTGATTTGCTGATTCAGCTGCTTCCGCGCTTCACTGTCTGTGGTCTCATCCCGCAAAGCCGTGAGTTCCTCGATGCCGTCATCAAAACTGTCCTTCGCCTCCTGATAATTGTCCCGGAGGGCCGAATAGACGTCATCAAAGGAGGAGGTCATATTCTCCGTCGTGCCCTTCTGAAGTGTGGCCAGCATGCTGTAGTTCTCCACCAGCGCCCCCACCTCGTCGAAATCGATGACATTGTCCTGGAGGTTCCAACTTTCTTCCGCATAGACCGGCATCGCCGCGCCGAAGACATTGGCCGAAAGAACCAGGGCCGAAAGCGCCGCAAAAGTGGCATTCCGAAGCCGTTTTTTGTGTAATGTCTTCATCTCTGCTTCCTCACCTCACGCTCAGCTCTGGTCCGCCGTGGCCAGACCATTGACCGCCGCCACATAGTCATAATAGGCCGTCGCCAGACTGTATTCCGCCATTTTCGTAGACAGTGCCGCCGTATCTGCCGCATACTGGGCATTTTCCAGGTCGCGGGCACTGGCAGAACCCACATCGTGGTTCCGCTGCACCTTCTGCAGCGTGTTCTCCGCATTGGACTGGGAAAGCTGCGCCTGGGCCAGGGCATTCTGCGCCTGCCGCACCGCCTGGGAACGGGAAATCATGTCGGAACGCACCGCCTGCTTCTCGTTCTCAATCGTCGTGCTCAGACTGCTCCGGTTGGTATCCGCCTCGGAAACCGCGAGCTTTCGCTCATTGATGGCGATGCTGTAATTGTTGGCCAGGGCCGTCTTTGTGTCCGCTTCCAGATCCATGGCAGACAGCTGTGCCTCCGTAGGCATGGGCACGGCACAAAGTTCCGGGCTGTCATTGTACTTCCATCCCAGATTCACCCGAATGAGCTGCAGTGTCTTGTTCCGGGCTGTCTCATCCGCCTGCACCGTGAGCTTCGCCTGCTCAGCGCTCTCCTTCGCCGCCAGGGTATCGAGATTCGTGGCCGAACCCACCGCCTGCTTACGCATCGTTGTTTCATACTGGGACGCAAGATGCTGTTCCGTCAGCTTGTCCATCTCCTGCTGCAGCCCGGCAGAATAGTAGTTGATGATGGATTTCCGGATGGTTTCCGTGCTGGTGAGCTCCGTCTTACTGATGGTGAGCTTCGCCGCTTCCCGGTCCGTGGACTGGGCACTGCTGTCCACGGTGGTCTGGGCGCTGCTCACCTGCTGCTGCATGGTCGCCAGCGCCTCCTGCAGGGCATTGCCGTCGGCCTTCGCCACCGCTTCATCATAATTCTCATCAATGGCGTTCAACGCCGCATCATAGTCAATGTTGTAAGCGCCGTTATGGTCCTGCTGCCGGAAGGTGATCCAAGCATTGCTGACCGTGGGATTGTACTCATGCACCAGATCCTGAAGCTCGTCCCATTCAATCTTGTTGTCCCGGAGCTTCGCCCACTCTTCAGCGCTCCGCTCTCTGTCGAAGGAAGCCTGGTGCGGCGTGACGGAGACATTGGCACTGACGGCCGCCAGCGCCTCCATATTTCCGGCCGCCAGCAGCAAAGCTGCCAGCGCCGACATTTTTCTGAGATCAATCATAGCTCTCTCCCTCTGAATAGTACCACTCCTCCCGGAACTCTCTTTCTTCTCCGAGACGCCGCTTGTACTCTGCTGCGCCGTCCTTACCAGCCATATATCCGGCCGCCGGGATGTCCTTCCGAAGATTCTGCTTCTTCCGGCTCATAAGTTCATAGTAAACCGGCAGCATCAGAAGTGCAAGAACAGTAGAAGCCGTCAGACCGCCCACATCCACGAGGGCCAGGCCGCTCATCATTTCGCCGTTGTCGCCGAAACCGATGGCCATCGGCACCATGGACACCACAGTGGTCAGTGTGGTCAGAAGAATCGGTCGAAGGCGGGTCGCACCGGCCTCGATGAGTGCCTTCTTCAGCGGCATTTCTTCCTTAAACTGGTTCACTGTATCCACATAGAGAATACCGTTATTTACTACAGTTCCCACCAGCATCAGGAAGCCCAGCAGGGATACCATGGAAATGGTGGAATTGCAGAGCCACAGCAATCCGAAGGAACCGATGAGGGAGAAGGGAATGGTGGTCATGACCATGAAGCTGTAGCGCATGGACTCGAACTGTGCCGCCATCACCACGAACACCAGGAAGATAGCGATGGAAATGGCCATGCCCAGGGAGCTGAACTCCTCATTCATTCGTGTGGTCACGGAGCTGTCCGCCTTCTCCACGTCGTCATTCAGATACTTCGCGATGACGGCGCTGTCAATCTCCTGCTGCGCCTTGGTGGAAGCCGCGTCTGTATAGTCCGCCGTGATGGTGGCCTGATACTTCCGGTCCACCCGGGTAATGCTGGCGGGCGAATCTTCAAAGACCACATCCGCCACATTGTCGAGCTTCACACTGGTGCCCGCCGCCGTGGTCAGCATGATGTTCTTCACCTTCTCGAGACTATCATAGTCTCCCTCCGGATATTCCACCATGACGGAAACGTTCTGGCCATCCACATCCATGGTCATGGCCTCTTTACCGGACAAGAGCATGTTCACGGTCTGTCCCACCTGCACCGGTGCCAGTCCCTCGGCCGCTGCCTTGATGGGATCCACCTTGATCTTCACCAGCGGTGCTGCATTTTCCAGACTGGAGTGCACGGCCGTCACATCCTCCCGGGCCTGCAGGTCCGAAACGATGGCGTCACTGGCCGCCTTCAGCTTGTCATAATCTGCTGCCTGCAGGATGCTCTCGAAGCTCATGCTGTTGCTGGACATGGAGGACATCATACTGGAGGATTCCACGGTGATCACCGCATCCGGCATGCTATCCAGTGCCTTTCGCCAGAGGTCCGCCTTCTCCTTCGTCTTCATGGAGCGGTCACTCTTCAGATAGGCCGTCACAGTAGAACCGCCGCCGCTGTAGATGGCGGTAATGCCGGAACCGCCACTCTGTACCATGTACCGGTCGGTATCGCTGTCCTCCGCCACCATGGTCTCGATCTTCGTCAGGATCTTGTCCACTTCCTCAATCTTCAGGTCCGGACGGGTTTCCACGGAAATGCTGATGGTGCCTTCATCTGTCTGGGGCATCAGCTCCATCTTGAGTTGACCGGCCAACACGAAGGAAGCCACCAGCAGAAGAATGGTGGTCAGCATGACCATTTTCTTCCGCCGCAGCAGCTTCTCCATGATACTGCGGTAAGCATTCTGCATGCTCCGCACCGCCTTGTAGGCCGGTGCCTTGGTGTTCTCATTGGGCTTATAGTAAACGTAGCACAGCGGCACGATGGTGATGGCCGAAATCAGTGACGCCACCATACAGAACACGATGGTGAAACCGAGGGGTGCAAAGAACTGACCGGAAAGACCGTTCATGAAGCCCAGCGGCAGGAATACCACGCAGGTGGTGACGGTGGAACCGAAGACAGAACCGCCGACGGTTTTGATGGAATCGACAGCTGCCTCCCGCCGGGTTCTGCCGTTGGCATCCGTATAGCGGTCCATGGCCCGGAAGCAGGCCTCCAGCACCACGGTGGAGTTATCCACCATCATGCCGACGCCCAGTACCAGTGCCGACATGGTGATCATATTCATGGAATAGCCCATGCCCCACATGAACACCAGTGCGCCCAGGATGGCGATGGGGATGGATGTGCCGACAATGAGGGACGCCTTCCAGTCACCAAAGAAGAAGAGTATGATGAGCATGGAGATGATGACTGCCATGATCATGGTCTGGAAAACACTGGACAGGGAGGACTGGATGGTGTCCGCACTGTCGTCAATGATGACGATCTCCAGCTCCGGATCATCTGCCTGGAGTCGGTCGATCTCCGCCTTTACCTGCTTGGACAGGGTCACCGCCGAGTCCTCCTGGACCTTCGTGATACCCAGGGTAATGGTGTCGTTTCCATTGAACCGGCCGATGGCGGTCTGGTCCTGGAGGGCCGTTCCCACATCCGCAATGTCCTTCAGGTAAATAGTGTTGCCGTTTCCGGTGACGATGGGCATGTTGCGAAGGCTCTCCACATCATCGTAGCTCACGCCGGTCGTGACCGAAAGATCCTGGGTACCCACACCGGTGCTGCCGGCCGGATAACTGAAATCCGCACTGCTCATGGCAGAAACCACGGAATTCATGGTGAGATGGTACTGCTCCAGCTTATCCGCCCGGAGCTGCACCTTGACGTACTGCTCCTGACCGCCGCTGGAACTGATGGAGGCCACCGTAGACAGCTTCTCAAACTCCGGCTTGATGTCATTTTCTACATAATTGTACATGTTCTCCTGTGACGGGTTGTTGATTGCCAGCGTCATAGAAGCCTGCTCATTGATGTTCATCTCCATAAAGGAGGGATCGTTGGCATCGTCCGGCAGGGAGGACTTCAGGGTATCCACCTTTTTCTTCAGCTCATCATAGGCCTCGTCCATGTCCGTTCCGTAGTTGTAACGGATCATCACCAGGGAATAGTTCTCACTGGAGGAGGACTGAATGGTGTCCACATTGGACAATACCGACACGCCGTCCTCAATGGGCTTCGTCACCAACTCCTTCACGTCCTCCGGTGAGGCACCGGGATAGGTGGTGGTGACGATCATCATGGGAAAGTCCATGTCACTCATGAGCTCCAGCTTCGAGTTCATCAGGGCCATGCCGCCGAAGAAGACCAGACAGAGCACGCAGAGGAAGGTGGTCACCGGCCTCCGCAGGACAAATTTCGTTATTTTTTCCATGCTGTGTCCTTCCTTTTATGCTGCCGTTTCCGCTTCTGTACTGCTTGTCGCTTCTGGATCCCCAGAAGCGGCAGTTTCTGTACTGGTGGTCGATTCTGGGCTCCCGTCGGCCAAGCCGCCGCTCAGCCCAGAATCGACAATATTAACACTCGCTCCGTCATACAGCTCATTCGTCCAGCTCTGCACCACCTGGTCCCCGGCATTGATGCCGCTGAGAATCTGTGCGCTTTCCTCGTTCTGGATGCCCAGGGTCAGGTCCTTCTTATGCACGAGGCCATCCTCGTAAACATAGACATAGGGATTGCCATTGGAATAGTAGAGGCAGTCCAGGGGCAGCAGACTCACGTTCTCCGCATGCTCATTCACAACCGTGAGCTTCGCAGAGCTGCCGTCCGCCAATGTCTCCGCTGCGGAAAGCTCTGCCTTTACCGGGAACAGGCCGGTCTGGGCATTCACCACATGACCGATCTCTGTCACCGTTCCCTCATAGGTGCCGCCGTTCTTCTCCACCGTCACCGTCTCGCCCAACTCCAGATTCTCCATGACATCCTCGGTCACGTTGAACTGCAGGGTCTTGGCGCCGCTGCCGGTCAGGATGCAGAGCTGCGACTGCTGGGAGACCATGGCGTTGATGGTGATGTTCTTGTTCTCAATGGTGCCGTCTGCCGGCGCTGTCACCGTGGCATACTCCACCTGGGTGTCGTAATTCAGCTTCGCGCTGGCCGCCTGGGCCTCTGCTGCATCGGCCTGAGCCTTGGTGGATTCATAATCCTGGGCGGAAATGTCTCCTGCCTCGTAGAGGGGTGTCATACGGCTGAGCGCGTCCCGGGCTGTGGTGGCGCTGACATTGGCCTGCTCCAGCGTATACTTCGCGGCATCGATCTGCTTCTGGTTATCCAGCTTCACGATGGGATCGCCCTTGTGTACAAACTGGCCGTTCTCCACATAGCACTCCAGCACCTCACCGGCCACCTTCGGCATCACCGCATAGGTGTCCGAGGGCTCGATGGTGCCCATCAGGGAAATGTTGTTGGCGATGCTTCCCTGGCTCATGCGGGTCAGCGTCACCGTCGGCAGAGACTTGGTCTGTACGACCTCCGCCGGCTGCATCATACGCTGCAGTACCAGCGCCAGCACGCCGATGACAACCACTGCACCGGCCGCAATCTTGATTCCTTTTTTCATTCTGCTCTCCTCTCTCTCGGACAGGCACCATAACGGAAGTAGTCCAGCATGGTTCTGTATTTTCTCAGTATCTTCTCTTCATCATCGCCCCGCACCATGGTACCGATCAGAGACATCATGGTGATGCCGATGAGAAGCTGAAACAGGGTCTTCAGCTCTGGAAAAGGCTTCGTCACATCCAGACACTCCGGATCCACATGGGCAATGAGCCAGCGGATCTGTTCCTCTGAATGGGTCTTATGCTGCTGTTCCGCCTCACAGACACGTTTGCTCCGGAAAATCTCTGACTCGTGATTGATGCCCGTGTTGGCCATGATCTGGATATTCTTCTCCACGATTTCATCATGACGATGGGCCAGGATCATGGCAAACCAGTTGTCCATGGCAAGCCAGAGGTCTCCATTTGCCTGCAGCAGGTTTTCCCTCAGAGAATCAAACATCAGTTTCCAGTTGCACTGGAACACATAGCCCAGAAGATCCCGCTTATCTTCAAAATAGGTATAAAAGCTTCCCCGGGAAATGTCGGCTTCCCGAATGATCTGGTTGATGGAAACATTTTCGAAGGGCACCCGGGCGAACTCATTCACCGCCGCCTCTACGATCCGCTTCTGTTTCTCCTCACTGAGCTTCAGAAAACGCTCACTTGGCATGTCTTCTCCTTTCCTGTATCGCCTTTTTGTTGACAGTGACAATTTGTCACTTTTTAGAACTGGCCATAGTATAGTGACAACCTGTCACTTTTGTCAAGAGTGCGAAATGTACTTGCGAAAAAACATAAAACTAGGTAAAATACCAGAAAAAGAATTGTATACAAAACTCAATGACAGCTTGCTTGACGCAGGGAGGTTGCATGGACAGCTTAAAACTGCAGGCCTACGGGAAGATCAACCTGTCACTGGATGTACTCCGCCTTCGAGACGACGGCTACCACGATGTCCGCATGATCATGCAGTCCGTGCGGCTGCACGACAGCATCAGTATCCGTCGAAGCCGACAGCCGGGCATCCGTCTGAAAACAAATCTTCCCTTTCTGCCGGTAAACGAAAACAATCTGATGTATCGCGCCGCACAGCTCCTGATGGAGGAATGCGGCATCACGGACGGCGTGGAGCTTTCCCTCCGGAAGGTGATCCCCGTGGCGGCCGGTATGGCCGGCGGCTCTTCGGATGCCGCTTCAGTGCTCTACGGCATGAACCGCATCTTCCGCCTGGGCCTTAAGCCCCGGGAACTGGAGGAACGGGGTGTAAAGCTGGGTGCCGACATTCCCTTCTGCCTCCGGCGCGGCACCATGCTTTCCGAAGGCATTGGTGAAGTATTGACGGCCCTGCCGCCCATGCCCCGCTGCCGCATCGTACTGGCGAAACCGGCCATTTCGGTATCCACCAAATACGTCTATACCAATCTGCACGTTTCCGAACGGCCGAAGGAAGCCCATCCCGATGTGGATGCCGCCATTGCCGCCCTGCAAGCGCAGGATCTCACGGCCCTGTCCGGCAGTCTCGGGAACATCCTGGAATGCGTGACCTGCACGGCCTACCCGCAGATCGAAGCACTGAAAAAGCTGATGCGGGAAAACGGTGCCATGAATGCCATGATGTCCGGCTCCGGTCCCACGGTCTTCGGTATCTTCCGGGATCCGGCAAAGGCAGAAAGCTGCTATAAGCTCCTACGCTATGGCCGGGGCAAAACCCTTGCCAAACAGGTCTATCTGACAGAACCATATAATCCGAAAAAAATTTAAAGGGAGAAGAATGCTATGAGTGAATTTACGGTAAACATGAATGAGTATCTGCCGCTGCGGGACCTCGTCTTCAATACTCTGCGGCAGGCCATCCTGAAGGGAGAGCTGAAGCCCGGTGAGCGGCTCATGGAAATCCAGCTGGCAGAGAAGCTCGGGGTATCCCGTACCCCCATCCGCGAGGCCATTCGAAAGCTGGAGCTGGAGGGTCTGGTATTGATGATCCCCCGTCGTGGCGCAGAGGTGGCCAAGATCTCCCACAAATCTCTGCAGGACGTCCTGGAGGTCCGGGGCGCACTGGAGGCACTGGCCACGGATCTGGCCTGTCAGCGCATCACCGAAGAAGAGCTGGCGGAGCTCCGGAAGGCCCAGGACAACTTCAAAAAGGCCGTGGAGTCCGGTACGGAAATGCAGATTGCCGAAGCCGACGAGGCCTACCACGACATCATCTACAACGCTTCCAACAACAAGCGCCTCGTGCAGATGATCAACAATCTCCGGGAGCAGATGTACCGCTACCGCCTGGAGTACATCAAGGACGAGGCCCAGCGCGGCGTCCTGATCGACGAACACGAGAAGATTCTGGAGGCCATCCGCATCCGCGACATCATCCGCGCCAAGGCCCTCATGAAGGAGCACATCGACAACCAGGAAATGACCGTTTCCCGGAAACTCGAGGAGGAAGAGGAAGCGACGAAGAAATAAAAACCGGACAGGATATCAAAGAAGGCTCTGCTGACGCAGAGCCTTTTATACGCTCGCCGCTAAGGCATCCTGCCCGGGGAGCTGTATCATGCCGGGCGCCCCGCTAGCGAAGCTATCGCTGAGCCCGGCATGAGGAAGCGACGAAGAAGTAAAGACCGGACAGGATATTAAAGAAGGCTCTGCTGACGCAGAGCCTTTTATACGCTCGCCGCTAAGGCATCCTGCCCGGGCATGATATTATTCCAGATACGAACCGAAATGCAACTTCTTGCCGGTCTGCCGATGGTAGTCCCGGAAGCGAAGCAGCAGATTTAAAAGACAGTAGATCACCGTCACCAGGAAGGCGATGTGGGGTGTGCCGCCTGCATACAGCATACAGATGCCGTACATGCCCATCATCAATAGCGTGACGCCGATGAACATTCTGGTGTCGGCCAGCTCCCATTTCCGGTAACGCACCAGTGTCAGCATAAATCCATAGTAGGCAAACATGCATAGGATCAGAAAAATCAGACGGTAATTCTGGTTGATCCCCTCCCGGGCACCAAGCTCCAGGGCGATGGTGGTGGTGTTGATGGCACAGATCAGAAAGACATGCCGGGTGAGGTAGCCGAGGCCGCTGGTCTTCTGCTGATGGTACAAGGCATTGTCATAGAAGAAACCGTAGGACAGAAACATGAGCACCACCACCAGGAAGGCACTGATATTCAGAAAGACATGATCCCCCGCATCGAAGTAGGCCGAAATACCGATGATCATTTCGCCGAAGGTGAGGATCACCAGCAGCAGGACACGCTCCGAAAGATGCGGAAAGTCCACCGGCCGCAGCTTGTAGTAGCGGTACTCAAACCACTTGGCGGCGAAGCCGAAGAGCAGCACCAGCGGCGAAATCATGATTCCCGTCATCTGGTATACCGGAATGGTCAGAAAGGCCAGGCCCGCCTGGAAAAACTCCGCCGAGCAGTTGCTCTGCAGGATATGCCGGTCCACATCGTCGATATGGCTGCCGTGCCGGAGCTTATCGAGACTCCGGTAGCTCAGGTTCAGCATGATGCAGGCCCAGGCCACGTGATAGCGCACATAGTGGGTGGTCCAGTCCAGCATGGAATCCGACGCCATATAGTATAGGAAGTACATATTGATGAGGATGCTAATGTAGTCGCGCAGAGATTTCCGGCCGTAGCGGTTAAAAAACATGGTCGAGAAAAACCATACCTGCACCGCCACCATCATTAAAAAAAAGAAGGATCCCATCAGTTCCACCGAAGGAAATCCCTCCTCTACATGGTGAAAAAGCGAATTGATGGAACGAAAACTGTATACAAAAATCAAGTCAAAAAAAAGCTCGATATATTCCACCTTTTTGACGATCTTCTTCGCCGTCTCCACGGCTGTTTCTGTCACTTCCCCCACCTTGTTTTCTGTTTTTTCCATGACGCTCCCCTATCCTCCGCGCATCCCTGCCCACGGCGCCCCACCCCGATTCGGGTGCCGAAGACATTACCCCAAGCACGCAAAACCTGCACAATTTTTTAGTGCAAGTCTCATTTCTTTTGGTCAATGTTACCATAATAAGTTGATGCCGCTCAAGAACAAAATTCCATACAATGGCCTTTTTTCGCGAACTTCGGCAGTTTCCCTATTGTAAAGTCCGGGAAATGATTTATAGTAGGTGTGTTCACTGAGGAAAATAGGGAGGATGTATACCAATGACCGAATTTAAGCCTGTAAAGGAAGGCAAGGTTCGTGAGATCTACGATCTCGGCGAGAACCTGCTGATGGTAGCAACAGACAGAATTTCTGCTTTTGACGTGATTCTCAACAACCAGATCACCGACAAGGGCAAGATCCTGACACAGATGTCCAAGTTCTGGTTCGATCTCACCAAGGATGTGATCCCGAACGATCTGGTGTCCGTAGATACCAAGGACATGCCGGAATTCTTCCGGAACGAGCAGTTTGAGGGCAGATCCACCCTCTGCAAGAAGCTCACCATGATCCCCATTGAGTGCATCGTGCGGGGATATATCACCGGCTCCGGCTGGGAAAACTACAAAAAGGACGGCACCATCTGCGGCCTGAAGCTGCCGGAGGGCCTGAAGGAGTGTGAGAAGCTGCCTGAGCCGCTGTACACCCCTTCCACCAAGGCGGATCTCGGCGACCATGACGAGAACATCAACTTCGAGCAGTCCATTGAGGTGCTGGAGAAGGCTTTCCCGGGTCACGGCGAGGAGATTGCCACAAAGATTAAGGATGCCACCATCGCGGTATACAAGAAGTGTGCCGATTATGCACTGAGCCGGGGCATCATCATCGCCGATACCAAGTTTGAATTCGGTCTGGATGAGCAGGGTAATGTCGTTCTCGCGGATGAAGTGCTGACCCCGGATTCCAGCCGTTTCTGGCGACTGGAGGGTTATGAGGCCGGCAAGGGACAGGCTTCCTTCGACAAGCAGTTCGTGCGGAACTGGCTGAAGGCAAACCCGGACAACAACGACACCCTTCCTCAGGAAATCGTAGACAAGACCATTGCACTCTACAAGGAAGCATATACCATGCTGACCGGCGAGACACTGTAAGGTAAAGTGAAAACGTAAAGAGCGCAAACAAAAGGGACTTCCCGTCGTGGGAAGTCCCTTTTTTGATTTATAGGAAAGTGCATCGTTAGCCGTTATCGCACCACTCTTGCGCTGCCGCCGGCGGCCAACGCTTCCACTTCTTCCTTCGTGGCCATGGAATTGTCACCCGGGGTGGTCATCACGAGAGCCCCATGGGCCGCGCCGAGTTCCACGGCATGCTGGGGATCGCCGTCCGTCATCAGCCCGTAGATGAGGCCCGAGGCGAAGCAGTCCCCGCCGCCGACCCGGTCCCATACCTCGAGCCGGGGATATTCCTTGGCAGAATAAATTTTTCCGTCGGCCCAGCAGAGGGCGGACCAGTCATTGCAGGAAGCAGAATGCACGGTGCGGAGACTGGTGCCCACCACCTTGAAGTTCGGGAATTCTTTCACAGCTTCCTGAATCATCTTCCGGTAGCCCTCCAGCGGCAGCACCTCCCGATCCTTCTCCTGCCCTTCGATCCTGAGGCCCAGGCAGTCCGTGAAGTCGTGCTCATTGCCCAGCATCACATCCACATATTTGGCAATTTCCCGGTTTACCTCCCGGGCATGGGCATTGCCGCCGTTGGCAGACCAGAGGGAAGGGCGGTAATTCAGGTCATAGGAAACAATAGTGCCATATTTCTTCGCGGTCTTGATGGCCTCCACCACGGTTTCCGAGGACTGGGCGGAAAGCCCCGCATACACCCCGCCGGTATGGAACCAGCGAACGCCCAGCGTACCGAAGAGATAGTCAAAATCAAAGTCCTCGGGCCTTGCCTTGGAGATGGCGGTATTGAAGCGGTCCGAGCAGCCCTTACTACCCCGGATGCCGAAGCCCCGCTCTGTGAAATTGAGGCCGTTCCGGCAGCTTCTTCCAATGCCGTCGGTCTCCATCCAGCGGATGTGGCTGCTGTCCACGCCGCCCTGCAGGATGAAATCCTCCACCAGATGCCCCACCTCATTGTCGGCCAATGCCGTCAGCACCGCTGTCCTAAGGCCGAAACACTTCCTGAGGGAACGGATCACATTGTACTCACCGCCCCCTTCCCAGACACGAAACTGCCGTGCCGTACGGATCCGGTCCTCACCGGGATCCAATCGCAGCATCACCTCTCCCAGAGATACCGCATCGTATCGGCACGTCTCTGCCGGTCTCAATTTCAGCTCCATAGCCGCCTCCTTTTTATACATGTTCGGGAAAGCATACCATACTTACCAAAGGAAGTCCATATTCGCAAATTTGTTCTGTCCATTTCGTATAGAACGGGCTATAATAAACGCATTGCAAAACTCATTTGATAAAGGAGAAGCCCCATGCTACTTTCCCATTCCCAGAAGGACATCGATTTACAGGAGAACTGGCCCATCCGCTTTTATGAAAGCCGAGATCCCCAGGCCAGACTCGACGCCCTGGACGCCCGCCTCCAGGGAGATCCGACTCGTTCGGACGATTCGCTGCGCCGGGAGATCCTCCTCCAGCGCTTCCCAGAACTTAAAAACGGAAAGCAGCCGGAAAAGGATGGCTTCATTGCCGCCTGGATGATGCTGCTGATCGTTGGGCGCAGCGGTGTGAATTTCCTGAATCGTAAGAAATTAAAAAAGGACATTGAGACACAGCTCAATGCCCTCGGGATTCTCAATTGCCATACGGATCCGACGCTTCTCGCCCGGGAATGGGAAAGCTTCGCCACTCTCTGGATCGAGACCTGCGTCAAGGATCGCACCTATACCTCCACGGCCTTCGGCATGTTTCATCTGAAGGATGACCGGCTCGCCGGAAAGATCGCCGCAGAAATCGACGAAGCTACCCGCCTTATCCCTGCAAAGTTCGGCTACGAAAAAGAATGCGCCGATTTCCGGGCCGTCGTGGTCCGCAGCTTCGAGCAGCGCATTGAAAACGGCGGCTATTACTGGCAGAAATACATGTCCGCTCAGGAATAGAGCCGATCCAAAAGCTCATCTACGTCCACCTCATAGCCCTCGGGATCCCGGGGATTGAGACGCACGTGTACCGTCTGCCCCACTACCTCACGCCCGGGATATTCCGCCAGCTCCTCACTGGTGAGGTCCTGGGTTTCGCCGGTCTGGGGATCTGTATAACGGCAGATGAGAAAATAGCTCATGCCCGTGTCCGCCCCGAAGCGAAGATTACGGCTGACGCCCAGCACCGTGGCATCCACCGTGCCGCTCCGGCCGTCCAGAATCTGGGGCACCCGGTTTCCCTCTGCATCCGCCTCATCCAGCTTGATTCTGAAGAAGACCTGCCGTCCGAAGAACGCAGTCTGTCCGTCGCCCAGAAGATAGAAGCCCGGCAGCAGCAGAATCGCCGCCAGGATGCTTCCCGTGGCAAAGGGACCCGTTTCCTTCTCCATAAAACTCACATACCAACCCAGCAAGAGACACAGCACCGCCGCAAACATCAGCAAAAACGCCAGCCAGCGATGTTTATTGTTTTTTTCCTTTTCCATCCATACTCCTGTATACTTTATTCACCATAATTCTTTTCCCACTGGCATATAATAGCGTCAATTTCCTCATCTGTGAAGTCTTTTATCCCGTGGGCATCGCGACAGCTTGGCTGGCGGGTGCCCGCGGGATGCCTTCGCGGCGAGCGTATCGAAGACTTTGCGTCAGCAAAGTCCTCTTCTTCCCCGTGGGCATCGCGACAGCTTGGCTGATATCGAGTGGGGTTCGCGATAGCTTGGCTATCGGGGGCCCCGCTCGATGGGGTGCCCGCGGGATGCCTTAGCGGCAGTGAAGAAGTTTGCATCGGGCAAACTTCGTAACGATCTGACGACTCGCCCTCTGGGTGAGTCGCTTGCTGCAGGCAAGTTCCTCGAGAACTTCCAGTTCGAGAGGAATCCGAGCGTATCGAACCCGCAAGGTACTGCCGCGCGTCCTTCAGAAAACTTCCCGTAATAAGCAACATAACGATCCCGATGGGGAAGGCCGCGATGATGGAAACCGACTGGAGATTCGCCATGGAGCTGTCGGAAAACACCAGTGCCATGGGCAGCAAAATCAGAAGCACGGACCAGAAGCCCTTCATAAACGCATGGGGCTCCTCATCATCCCGCAGCTCCCGATAGCTGTACTGGGCCGCCACCAGCGCAATGGAATCAAAGGAAGTCGCATAAAAGGCAATCATGGCGAGAATCAGCACCACCAGCACCAGCCCAGCCAAAGGAAGTGTCTCCAGAATCTTCACAATGGTCACATAAAGATTTCCCGCCGTGTGATAGAGGGACAGAACATCCAGCTTTCCCAGCATCTGCAAACCCATGGCATAGTTGCCAAGGACAATAAAGCTCACCAGCGTGCTACCGAGACCGAAAACATAACCGCCCAGTATGGTCTGCCGGATGGTCCGCCCCCGGGAAATGGTACCGATGAAGAAGGGCGCGGCCACACACCATACCATCCAGTAAGCCCAGTAAAATACCGTCCAGCTCTGCACAAAGCCGGTCTCCCGCTGCGGGTCCGTATAGGTCGCCATGGTGAAGAAATTCTGCACAAGACGCCCCAGGGAGGCAAAACCGGTCTCCAGAATATACCGGCATTCGCCGCCGAAGAACAGCACATACAGGAGTAGGCCATAGAACAGGTATGTACAGGCCTTCGCAAGAAGGGATACGCCCTGCATACCGCGCATAACGGAAATGCTGTAGAGCACACACGTCACGAGGAGGATCAGAAGTGTCAAACTCCGCTCGGAAAGGGAAATGGGCAGCAGGGCACGGATAGCCTCCGAAAGCAGCGGTGTCGCCACAGAAAAGGTCGTGGCGGTTCCCGCCAGAAGGGCAAATACCGCGAGAAGATCGATGCAGCGGCCGGGAAGTCCGTCCGTGTGTTTTCCGAGAAGGGGCCGGCAGGCCTCCGAATAGCGCTGTCGAGAACGCTGCCGCACGTGCTGCATGAAGCCGAAGGCAACGGCCAATACCAGATAAAATCCCCAGGGAATGGGCCCCCAGTGAAAGAGCGAATAGGTACCGGCCCAGTCCTGGGCACTGCCCAGGGACAGAACATGCGGATCCTCCGCATAGAACAGCCATTCGCAGAAAGAATAGAACAGAATGTCCGCCGCAAGCCCCGCCGTGAACATCATGGAGCCCCAGGCAAAGAAGCTGTACTTCGGTTTCTCATCCATTTCCCCCAGCACGATGCTGCCCAACGGTGAAAAGGCGATGTAGAAGGACAAAAGAAAAATCCCGAGCCCGATGACAAGATAGTACACGCTGAATTCGGAGCAGAGATAGCCCCTGATTTCCGTCAGGATACGGTTGGACTGCTGCGGCAGCAGAAAGAACAGCAGGGAAAGCAGCAGGATCAAGGCAAAGGGCAACAGGGTGATCAGCCAGTCAATCCGCTTTGTCTCTCCCTGTCTTTCTCCCCGTCCTCCGGCGTTTTTGTTCATTTTTCTTCCTCCGGTAAATATTTTGAACAATCTAGCATGCTTTCCCCGAAAAGTCAACCCAGAAAGTCCTTCACATTCTCGCGCGTGATCTTCTGATACGGAAGGCGGATATACTTTTCATTCTCTAACGGCAGGTCCTCCATACTTTCTCCCCGGCAAAGCCGCAGTGCCAGCTCGCAGACCGCCCGGGCCTGCCCCTCCTTATCATTGTATATCGTGGCGGTCAGACTGCCGTGCTGCACCGCCTCCAAGCCCGGCAGCGTGCCGTCAATGCCGTAAATCAGCGGCCGATTTTCTGTGCTCACCGCCGCATCCGTATATGCATCGATCGCCCCCAAGGCCATATCATCGTTGTTGCAGAGCACCAGCTCGATCTCGTCTCCATAGGCGGCATAGAGCTGCTTCATCCTGTTCTGCGCCTCTGCCCGGTTCCAGTTGGCAATGCCGTATCCCAGCTTCTCCAGCTGCACGCCGGCATCTGCCAGGGCCTTCACCGACGTCTCCGTACGGATAATGGTGTCCTGATGACCCGATTCGCCCTCCAGCACCACATATTGGATAACGCCGTCATGGTTCCGGTCTGCCCGGGAATACACCGCCTCCGTTCCGCTGTCCGGATCCGAAAGGGTGACGGTATCCGTATCGGAGAGGATGTCCTCTGCGGCCAGCTCCCCCTCCATACGGCCGGATTCCTCCGCATTGGCACCCACATAATAGAGCCGGTTCCATTGCATGAGGTCCTCCTCCACCAGCTCCCGGTTAAAGAAGATCACCGGCACATCACTGCGCTTCGCGGCATCGATAACCTGCAGCGGGGCCGTGCGATCCACCAGATTGATGCAGAGCACATCACAGCCGTTCTGCAGCATTTCCTCCACCTGCTCATTCTGGGTCAGCTGGCTGCGTGCCGCATCATAGATGTCCACTGTGATCTCTTCGCTGCCCTCTGCCTTCTGGCTCGCGAGTTCCGTCTCAAAGGCCGCCATGTATTCCTGCAGATAGGTATCATAGCGGTCATAAAGCGAAACACCGATCTTGATCTGGTTTTTCTGCACCACGCCCGCATTTTTCCCGCAGCCGTTCAGGCTTAGAACAGCCAGCGGCAGCAGCGTGAGAATTGTCGTCTTGTATACTGTTTTCCGCATACTCTGCTCCTTTCTCACTCCACCGTAGGAAACAGCAGCTTCTGGTTCACCTCATCATACATGGTATCCCGCGTCACAAGACGAAAGCCCACCAGCTGATCCCGCAGCTGACTGTCCTGATGATTCAAATGCTCACTGAGACTGGTCAGGGCCTGATAGCCCATGTTAAAGGCCTCCGGCACCAACATGCAGCGGATCAGTCCCGTGTCCAGCGCCTTCACCGCTGCCTCCGAAACCCCTACGCCGTAAAGCGAAAGGTAGCGGCGACCGGTCACCTGCACATAATCCACGGCATCGCAGAGACTGCTGTCATCCAGGGCAAGGATCACATCTGCCCGTTTGTTGCCGTTCTGCTGCCGCATCTCCTCCAGCTGACTCTCGCCGGAAACCACCCAGACCACATCTGCCTTCTCTGCCAGCGCCGTTTCCACCGCCTGCAGCCGTTCCCGGAGCGCATACTGCTGCTGGTTGCCGGCCGCAATGCCCACATGACAGCGCCCTGTGCCGTTGCCCCGATCCTGTAAAATCGCGTCGGCCAATGCCTGTCCCACCGCAGTATTGTCCATACCGGTATAGGCAAGACTGCCTTCCACATCACCACCGCTTTCCACCGTTGTGTTTAAGAGCATGATGGAAGCCTTCCGGCTCAGCTGGGAAAGTTGCTCTGCTGTGCCGTCGGAGACCCGCATTTCCGTAATAATGCCGTCTGCTCCGTTGGTAATTTCCCGGTTGATCAGTTTCCACTCCTGTTGAATGGACACCAGCTGATCCGTACTGACAAAGTTCACGGCGATATTCTGATCCCGGGCCGCCTGCTGCAGACCGGCACGAAAAGCCGTCCAGCGGGTATCACCGCTGTTTTCCACCACCACGGAAACTGTATATCTTCGCTGTCCATTGCCGTTCAGGAACATGGCCAGCGACATCAGCAGGATAATCGTCACCACAAAGGCCACCATGGCGGTATAGATTCTGTTTTCCTTCACATTGCCGCCTTTCCGCTCTCGCTGCCTGTGTCAGATTCCCGGTCTCTCATTTTCAGACTGCTCAGATTGCCATTCTCCAAAAGCTTTCGGTTTTCCTCCGTATCCGGAATGGCCGGCAAATGAATGGTCACTGTAGTGCCTTCATCCGGTTCACTTTCGATATGCAGTCCGTAGCGCCTGCCGAAGCGAAGCTGTATCCGCTTATGCACATTCACGAGACCCACACCGGAGCCGTGCTTCGGCACCTTCTCCCGCTCCTCATCGGAGGACAGCAGCCGGGCCACCGTCTCCGGCGGCATGCCGAAGCCATTGTCCCTTACCCGGATAAAGATCTCCGCGGTTCCCTCTTCATTTCGGCCCATCTCTCCGATGACCTGGATCTCGCCTTCGTCATCCATACCCTCCATACCGTAGTAGATGGCATTTTCCAGAATGGGCTGGATCACCAGCTTCACCGTGAGGTAATGCTTCAGTTCCGGATCCACCGAAAACGTCACGCCGAAGGCATTTTTATAGCGTACCTTCTGGATATTCATGTAGTTTTCGGCGTGCTTCAGCTCCTGCTCCAGGGAAATGATGCTGCGCCCCCGGCTCAGGCTGATGCGGAAGAAGCTGGCCAGCTGTGTCACCATGAAAACGGCTTCCTTGTTGTGCTCGCCCTCGATCATCCAGACGATGGAATCCAGGGTATTGTAGAGGAAATGGGGATTGATCTGGGACTGCAGGGCATCCATCTCCGAGCGGCGCTTCTCTTCCTGCTCCACCACGATATCATCCATGAGGATGTTCACCTGCTCCAGTGCCGTGCGCAAGGTCGTGCCCAGATGCTCCACCTCCGCCGTACCGCCGATATAAATGTCCTCTGTCGGAATCTTCCGGGGCGCTTCTTTGCTTTCCTCCAGTACAGCGGCTGCCGCCGGATTCAGAATTCCCGCCGTATCCAGACGACGAATGGAGTCGGAAAGTCGCATGAGGGGATAGGAAATCTGCAGAGAAATCAGCTGGTTCATCACCAGCATGATCAATATGGTGATGGCCACCAGCATGACCACGAAATACCGCATGCTGCCATTGCCGAAAAATGGATCGCTGACCGGCAGCACCGCCACGAGCTTCCAGCCCGTATAGCCCACGGTGTCCACGATCACCGTGCGCTTCTGTCCTTGAAAACGTTCCTCATGGGCACCATCCTCATAGTTCACAATGAGCTGGTTATTCTCCGTATCGATACCGTTCAAAATCTGCATCTGCCGGGGATGATAAATCAAAGCCCCGTTCTGGTCCGTGAGATAGTAATAGGTTTCCGCACTGTTATCGTTGAGGCTGCTGAGCTCCTGGTCGACACCGGCATAGTTCATGTCCACCAGAAGTACACCGGCATCCGTGCTGCCCCGCCGGTTCAGCTCCACCATGCGGCTCAGTGAAATCACCCAGTGGTAGCGGTTGGTGCCGTCCTCAAAAATATTCTCCACGTGGGGCCGGGAGTAATGAAAGTTCTCCACCTGCGACATGGCCTGGCGGAACCAGTCCTGCTGCCGCACATCCCTGCCGGACTTCCGGTTCGATACCGGTGCCGCCGACAGAAGCCGTCCGTCCGATGCAAAGAGGGCAATGCTCACCAGGCTGTCCTTGTTGGCCTCGTACATGAGATTCACTTCCCGATCAATGCTGTCCTCGGTGAAATCCTTGTCCTTGATCACATCATAGTACATGGCGTCGGAAAGCCGCCGTATGTTGACCAGCTTGCTTTCAATATTCGCTGTCGTGCGTCCGAGGATCTGCTCCGTGCTCTGTACCGCATTCTTCTGCATCCGGCTGGCATACTGCTGGTACAGGGTCACCGACAGAAAGAGGGTCAGTACAATGGAAACCCCGGTGAAGCTGATGAGGATCATCCCGTGTATGGTCCGGGTATAGCCGCCCTTCTCCCAAAGTTTCCTGAACCACTGATACAGTTTCATACATTCCTTCCGTCAAGCTGCGCCGCCCGGTACTTCGACGGCGACATCCCGTACTTTTTCTTAAAGGCATAGCTGAAGTAGTTCGGATCCGAATACCCCACCGCCTGGGCAATCACATAGGTCTTCTCATTCTTCTCCAGCAGCATCCGCACCGCCTTCTCCATCCGAAAATCCGTCAGGTAGTTAATGAAGGTTTTTCCGGTTTCCCGCTTGAACACCGTAGAAAAATAGGCCGCGCTGACATTGAGATAGTCGCAGATGGACTCGATGGACAGCTCCTTGTCCTCGTAATGATCCCGCACATAGTCGAGCGCCCGGCTCACGAAGGACCGGGTGCTGTCATTCCGCGTTTCCCGGATGATGTCCTGAAGCTTCTCCAGCGTTTCCTTCAGCCAGCCACCCATTTCGGACAGCGCCATCTGCTGCACGCGCCGGTAAATGTCTTCCTGCGGAAAAATCCGTTCCGGGTCGATCTGATTGGCCAGCAAGAATTTATGGATTTCTGTCACCAGCTCCATGACAAAGAAGTGGTAAGCCTGAATGGAAGGGTTCTCCGGCATATGCTCCTGCAGGTAGGTGTCCACTGCCGCATCCAGCTTTTCCCGGGAATCCATCCGTACCGCCTTAAAGAGCTCGTGGAGCGCGTCATCATTATACAAACTCTGCAGATTGCGCTTTTCTCCCTCCTCATGGCGCTCCGGCGCAATCTCACCGATGTTGATGGCCTTTCCGCGGCCATAGATGACACGATAGCTCACCGCATCCCGGGCACCGCTATAGGACTGGTGCAGCGCAGAAATGGAAGACACCACGCTGCCGATGCCGATGGTGACGGTGGCATTGGTGAGATGCCGCACCAGACGACAGAGTGTCTCACAGGCGTCCGTCAGACGCGTCACTTCGGAGGCCGCCGAAAGCTGCACAATGCATACAATATTCCCAAGATAGGAAAAGAAACGTCCCTGCCACTCCGCCGGCATACGTTCCTCCGCCACCTTCCGGATGGAAACCGTCAGCAGCAACGGGTTAATGCCTTCCGGCGCCAGTGACAGGCTGTTGTGCATAACGAGAACCGCATAGTAGGGGCCGCTCAGCTCCACCTGGTAATCCAGCATTTCCTTCTGCAAAGACTGCTCGGGGATCCGCCCCTCAATGAGGGAACTGTAGAAATTCTCCTGCAAGATCGGCAGACTTTCCAGATAGTAGTTCTTCAGCATGTTGATGTTCTGCTTCTCGTCGAACTCCTTGTCCAGACTCTCGTGGATTCGCCGGAAGACCTGCGACAGCTCATCCGCATCGATGGGTTTCAGAATATACTCCTCCGCCTCCAGACGGATGGCTTCCTTCGCGTACTCAAACTCATCGAAGCCGGAAAAAATGATGATCTTCACCGCCGGATACTGCTCTTTCAGCTTCCGGGAAAGGGTCAGGCCGTCCATGTAGGGCATTTTAATGTCGGTCATCACCACATCCGGCTGCCGCTCTTCACAAAGCTCCAGCGCCTCCAGGCCGTTGTGGGCATAGCCCATCACCTCATAGCCCAGCGCTTCCCAGTTGATTTTCCGGATGATGACCTGAATCACGTCCTCTTCATCATCCACCAGCATGACCTGATACTTGTTCACCTTCACCACCTGTCATTTACGTATACTTTTCTTCCAGCTTCTTAAAGCGCAGGAAAACGACAGCTGCCACCGCCACGATGAACAGCAGTCCAATCTCTGCACTCACCAGCATGATACCTGCCATGATGGCAGAGCAAATGCCGAAAATCAGCACCAGGATGCCTGCCTCCCGGGCGTAGCCGTCCTTGTCCTTCAGGGGCTTCTTTCCCGCCGGCCGCACCGCCGCCACATCCTTAAAGACCAGCAGCTTCACCGCATAATAGATCAGTAGTATCGCCAGCAGCGCCGGAATGGCCAGCTGCCCGAGAATTTGTTCAGATAAAGACATGATTCCTCCATTGCACGTATCGATATTATTAATATAATAAGGGAGCCGCGGTACAAACCGCGACTCCCATTATACGCGAAAGCTTTACTTCTTCGCAACGTACTTTCTGATATCCAGTGAGATTGCCACGAAGATAACGATACCAATGGCAATATACTGTGCGTTGGCATCCACACCCAGGAACTGGAGAGCTGCCTTCAGGAGCTCCAGAACGGCTACACCGATGAATGCGGAGGAAACCTTACCACGTCCGCCGGTTACAGATACACCGCCCAGGGCGCAGGCTGCGATAGCCTCCATCTCATATCCGAGACCGGTATTTACGGATGCACCGCCGGCCTTTGCACCAAGCATGAAACCTGCCATACCATAGAAAGCGGCTGCCTTTGCATAGATGAGAAGCATGGTCAACTTCACCGGAACACCGGCTACCTCAGCTGCCTGCGGGTTGCCGCCGATGGCATACATATACTTGCCATGACGCATCATGTTGTAGATGAACCAGGTGATGGCTGCCATGATGAGTGCCATCCAGATGAGATAAGAGAGACCCAGGAACTTACCGGTAGAGAACATGGTATAACCTGTTACATAGCCTCCGAGAGGAGTTGCACCAGTGTAGATCAGGCCAAGTCCGTAGATGATCTCCATCATTGCCAGTGTGGAAATGAAGGGAGGAACGTTCAGATAAGCGATGAACCAACCTGTGATGGATCCGAAGAATGCGGTCACCAGCATTACCAGAATCAGTACCAGGAAGGGATTCAGCGGTGTAATGCTTGCCCAGAAGCCCTCGGTGAAGAATCTTCCGGAGTAATCTGCTTTCTGCAGCAGTGTACCGGCCAGACAGGCCGCAAATCCGATCATACGTCCGGCAGACAGGTCACATCCTGCAGTGATAACACAGCCGGAGATACCCAGGGCGATGACCAGACGATAGGACATGTTGCCCAGCAGGTTCAGGAAGTTGTTGGCAGTAAAGAAGTTACTGGAGGTCAAACCGGTATACAATACCAGGATGATCATAACGATGATTACACCGTTGTTGATAAGAAAGTCCATTGCTTTCTGTTTCTGTGTCTTTTGCATTTTCGTCCCCCTCTATCAGAACATTGTTGCGAAGCTCATAACCTTCTCCTGGGTCATATCTTCCTTCGCATTGATCTCTCCGGTCAGCTTTCCGTTACACATAACGTAGAGACGGTCTGCCATACCGAGAAGCTCCGGCATCTCTGATGAAATCATGATGATAGATTTGCCCTGCTCGGCCAGCTCCTCCATGATCTCATAAATTTCATGCTTTGCACCGATATCGATACCACGGGTCGGCTCGTCCATGATCAGGATATCCGGATCATTGGCCAGCCAGCGGGCCACAATAACCTTCTGCTGGTTACCGCCGGACAGGTTTGCGATATGCTCCTGCATGTTCGGCGTCTTGATGGAGAGCTTTTTAATGCTGTCATCCACCACCTTATTGATGGCCGGATGATCCAGGGCAACGCCCGCCTTCATGTACTTATTGTAAATGGAAATGCCTACATTATCCTTAATGGACAGGCAGCCGAAAATACCATTGCCTCGTCTGTCCTCGGTGATCATGCCCACACCGGCATCCATGGCATCCTTCGGACGGTTGATCTTCACTTCCTTGCCGTGGATCTTGATCGTGCCCTTCGCGATATGACGGATACCGAAGATACCTTCCATCAACTCTGTTCTCTGGGCACCAACCAGTCCGCCGAAGCCCAGAATCTCACCCTTGCGGATCTTGAAGCTCACATCATGGAAGGACTTCTCATGGATAGAGGTGAGGCCCTCTACTTCCATGACCACTTCACCGATCTCATGCTTATGCTCCGGATAGATGTTCGTGAGTTCACGGCCTACCATCTTCGCAATGATCTGCTCGTTGGAGAGCTCTGCCGTCTGCCAGGTTCCTACGTAGGTACCATCTCGCATGACGGTGATATCATCCGAAATCTTCTTGATCTCATCCATCTTATGGGAAATGTAGATCATGGCTACGCCACGATCCCGGAGGTCATTCATAACCTTGAAGAGGAAGTCTACCTCTCTATCGGAAAGGGAAGATGTCGGCTCGTCGAAGATGATGACCTTGGCCTCATGAGACACGGCCTTGGCAATCTCAATCATCTGCATCTGACCAATGGAGAGAGAACCCAGCGGTGCCTTCACATTGTAGTCCAGCCCAAGCTCCTTCAGCCACTTCTCTGTCTCTGCATACATAACCTTGTGATCGATCACCTGTAACGGTCCGTACTTATGCACCGGGAAACGTCCCAGGTACATGTTCTCGGCCACAGATCTGGCCAGCACCGGCTGCAGCTCCTGATGCACCATGGCTACGCCTTTCGCCATGGCATCGTCCGGATTCTTAATGTCAACCTTCTCACCGTTCAGATAAATCTCGCCCTCGTCCATTCTGTAAATGCCGAACAGACACTTCATCAGCGTACTCTTACCGGCGCCGTTCTCGCCCATGAGTGCATGGACGGTACCCGGACGAACGGCCAGCTGTACATGATCCAGCGCCTTGACACCCGGAAAGGACTTAGATACATTTCTAAGTTCCAGTTGATATTCCGCCATCTTATCCTCCTATATGTATATCCCCCTCCGTTTTTCACGAAAGCGACGCTCGGTACTCCCTCCGGACAGCGCTTCCGTGAAAAACGATAACACATTCTTTAATAAAGAGGGCGGGTGCAGAATCCTGCACCCGCACTCTCTGTGAATGCTCGATTACTTCAGCATATCCAGGATATCCTGTGCATTGTCAGTGGTTACCTTTACGTAATCGCATCCGATGTAGTGATCGTTGCCCTTGCCTGTGATGTAGTTTACAGCAGCATCAGCAGCTGTGTGAGACTGTGTGAAGTGATCGTTGAATACAGTACCGGTCATGGTGCCGTCCTTAACGTTGTTCAGAGCCTCCTCAAGTGCATCTACACCAACCAGGTAGATATCCTCGTTAACGGTTCTGCCGGCTGCCTGAATGGCCTGCAGTGCGCCGAGTGCCATAGAATCGTTGTTACAGAAAACAACCTCGATGTCGTTGCCGTTCTTAGCCAGCGCATTAGCAACCAGAGACTGTGCCTGTGCCTGATCCCAGTTACCAACCTGATCATCCAGCTCGTTTACCTCAAGACCTGCATCCTGAAGTGCCTTTACAGAATACTCTGTTCTGTACTGTGCATCGATGTTCTCCGGATCTCCCTCGATCATGATGTAGTCAACCTTGCCGTTGCCGTTCATATCCAACTTGTCGATGCCGATATCGGAAATGATCTCGCCCTGGAAGGTTCCGGACTGACGGGCATCACAACCAACATAGGTAACATCCCAGTTGTTGTCTTCCCATCTCTTCTCCTCATCTGTATCCGGCTCTCTGTTGATGTATACGAGAGGGATGCCCGCATCATGAACCATATCTGTGATGGTTGCTGCAGAAGAAGAGTTTACCGGGTTGATGATCAGAACGTCTACACCGCTGGTGATGAAGTTCTGGATCTGGTTGGTCTGTGTAGCCTGATCATTTGCACCGTCTACGATGGAAATGTTTTCAGCCTTAAATCCAAGAGATACCAGATAATTCTGAAGCTCTGTTCTGAACAGTGTCATGAAGTTGTCGGAGAACTGATAAATACAAACGCCGACCTTCTTGTCTGCAAGATCTGCATTGGCTGTAGCCTCAGCCGCTGCCTCTGTCTCGCCTGTAGCCTCAGCTGCTGCCGCTGTGGTCTCTGCTGCAGCCTCTGTCGCTGCTGCTGTGGTTGTTGCAGTGGATGATCCGCCGCAGCCTGCCAGAAGAGATGCTGCCATTGCTGATGCTGTCAGAACACTGAGTAACTTTTTCATAATACGATATCCTCCTATCGATTCTGTGCGAAGAGGGCCCGCTGCCCGCTTCCTTATGATGACCTTATTATAGGGGAGTCGCAAACGAAAAAAAATAGATTATCCTTCTCTAATTCTAGAAAATCCTTCTTTTTCTTAGCGTTTTTTCACAGCAAAAGAGAGAATATTCAAGATAGTATTGTTCGATTTTGTGGTTTGCGATGTGTTTTCTGCGATGGCAGAGAAGAATTCCATGTGGAATATGCCACAGAACGCACAAAATCCCCAGTGCGTAAAAGCACTAGGGACTTGTTTCTTCAATAATATAAATCGGTCTGTCCTTCAGTTCTTCAAAGAGTACCGCGATGTATTCCCCGATGATGCCCACCAGGAAAAAAAGCACCGAAAACATGAAGCAGAGCAACACCACCACCGTGGCATAGCCGCTGGGCGCGCCCTGTCTCGTGCATAGCGTATAGAGCAGCACCAGAAGTCCCATCAGACTGCTGAAGAGTCCGGCACCGATGCCGAGCTTCAGCGGCATGTTGGAGAAGCACATGATGGTGTTGATCGAAAAGGTCAGCAGCTTCCGGAGTGAATAATGGCTCTCTCCCGCCACCCGGGGCGCTGCCTCATAGAACAGGCGGGTTTTCCGGAAGCCCACATTCTGCACATAGCCCCGCAGAAAACGCACCTTTTCCCGGTAGCTGGTCTTCAGCACCTGCTGTACCCTACTGGAGATCACAAAAAAATCCGAAGCATTCGGTTCAAAATGCACCTCAGAAAGTCGATTGATGAGCCAGTAGAAACCGCCGGAAGTCAGGTTCTTGATCCATCCCGCCGAGCGGTTCTGGGTCCGCACCATGGAGATGACCTCATAGCCCTCCTCCAGCTTCTGCACGATCTCCGAAAGGCAGGTCGGCGGGTGCTGCAGATCCGCATCCATAAAGACCAGTGCATCCCCGTCCGCATGGTCCAGACCGGCCGTCATGGCCGCCTCATGACCGAAGTTTCGGGAGAAGCTGAGGAAAGTAACATGGGTCGGATCCTCCTCCGCCAGCTGCCGCAGAATTTGCAGTGTGCTGTCCCGGGAGCCGTCATTCACAAAGAGAAAGCGGTAATCCCAGCCCAGGGCGCCGAGTGCCTCGCAGCAGCCCTTTGTGACCTTGTAAAATTCCGAAAGCCCGGCTTCCTCATTGTAGGCCGAAACCACTATACTCAATCGCTTCACTTGTCCAGAACCTCAATTTCCCGTCCGCTGTGGGAAGGTACCCGCTTTTCCTCCGGCGGCAGCTTCATATAGTCTCCATACAGCATCCGCAGAATCCGATCCCAGTCACGAGGCCCCAGGAAGCTCTCTCCCGCAAAGGGGAACGCAACGACCGGCTCCTCCCAGTCATTGTCCACCACGCAGTACTGAAAATCCGGCTGATAGTTGGAGAAATAGGATTGCTTGGTCAGCTTTCCGGTCCGGTTCACCCGGTCCGTATACTGTCGCGCCCAGCGCTCCTGCAGTTTAAAGATCCAGGGCATCGGCAGACATTTTCCTACCGCGGAAAGCACCTGTACCTCCAGACGCTGCAGGCCCTTGTATTTGCTGAAATCCAAGCGGCGGCGATGTCCCATGCCGAGGCCAAAGACGATCTGCTGCCGCAGCCGACAGAGACGACTCGGAATCTTCGCGTCCGGCAATCGATCCAGAATGAAGATGTCCACCCAGAGGTGATTGAGCTTTCCCTCGTAAAAAGCCTGCTCCGCATCATCCGCAGCATGGCGACGGGAATTTTTGTAGATCACCCGGGGCACAAAGTCATAAAAGGCCCTGCCATTCTGGTATTCATTCGGCAGCACCAGCTCGAGCTTCTCCGGAAGCTCCGAGGCCACCTTACAAAAAGCTTCGAACTCCTCCCGCCGGAACAAAAGATCCACATCATCATCCCAAGGGATAAAACCCTTGTGCCGTACTGCCCCCAGCAATGTGCCGGAATCAATTCGATAGGTGATGTGGTGCTTCCGGCAGATTTCGTCCACCGCCCGCAGAATGTCAAGATTCGCCTCATGCACCTTCTTCAGATCAAAGGCTTGATTTTGTTCTTGTTTCATTTTTAGCCCTTTTTATAAAGCCCAGAGAGGATAACCTTACTCATATAATCCAATTTCTCATCGGTCATGCCGGGGTAGACGCCCACCCAGAAGGTGTCCCGCATGATGCGATCTGTGTTCTCCAGGCTGCCCACCACACGATAGCCCTCTCCGCTCTCCCGCATCTCATCGAAGCAGGGATGCTTGATCAGATTTCCGGCAAAGAGCATCCGGGTCTGAACGCCGTGCTTCTCAATAAAAGGCACCAGCTTTTCCCTGTCTACCCCCTCCCGGCAGGTCATCAGGAAACCGAACCAGCTGGGATCCGACTGCGGCTCCGCCTCCGGCAGGATCAGGAATTTCTCCGCGCCGCCCGCCAGCAGCTTCTCCTTGAGATAGCGGAAATTGTGCCGTCTCCGGGCCGCAAAGGAGGGGAATTTCTCCAGCTGCGCCACACCAACTGCCGCCTGCATATCGGTGGCCTTCAGGTTGTAGCCAAAGTGCGAATATACATACTTATGATCATAGCCCTTCGGCAGCTCACCGTACTGACCGTCAAAACGATGTCCGCAGGTGTCGTCCCGTCCCGGTGCACACCAGCAGTCCCGTCCCCAGTCCCGGAAGGACCGCATGATCCGGTGCAGCTGCGGGTTGTTCGTATAGGTCGCACCGCCTTCTCCCATGGTCATATGGTGAGGCGGATAGAAGGAGCTGGTGCCGATATCACCGATCGCGCCGGTAAAACGTGTCTCGCCGTTGATGGTGTAGGTGCTGCCCAGGGCATCACAGTTGTCCTCTACGAGCCAGAGATGATGCTTGTCACAGAATTCCTTCACAGCCTGCAGATTAAAGGGATTGCCCAGGGTATGCGCAATCATGACGGCCTTGGTTTTCGGCGACAGGGCTTCCTCCAGCTTCGTCACATCAATGCCGTAGCCCGGCAGCGTCACATCCAGGAATACCGGTACCGCGCCGAACTGAATGGCCGGTGTCACCGTGGTGGGAAAACCGGCTGCCACAGTGATGACCTCATCTCCCCGCCGGATACGACGCTCCCCGAGAAGCGGAGAAGTTAATGTGGCAAAGGCCAGCAGATTCGCACTGGAGCCGGAGTTCACCAGGCTCACATACTTCACGCCCAGGTACTCGCCGAACTTCTTCTCAAATTCAGCCGTATAGCGTCCGGCGGTCAGCCAGAACTCGAGGGCAGAATCCACCAGATTCACCATTTCCTTCTCATCATACACCCGGGAGGCATAGGGAATCCGATCCCCCTCCCGATACGGTGCCTGTGCGGCTGTCACCTTATAATTCTTTGCATATGCCGCCACAAGCTCCAGTATCTCCTGCCGCGCCTCTGCCTCTGTCTTTTCTGTCATCATCTGTCTCCTGTACCCACTTTTATTTCTCTGCCTTGCAGAGAATCTCTATATGTCCATCGTCAGGCTTTTGTTTCCTGCCGTATTCGTCCTGTGATTCACAAAATGCACTTTCCTATGCATCCAGAAAGGTCTGGATCTGCTGTTCCGTATATGCCCGCATTTCAGCCTGATCCGCATACATACGATACCACTTCACCGTTTCGGTCACCGCCTCGGCCACCGTCCAGCGCGGCTGCCAGGACAGCTTCTGTCGCAGCTTTCCGCAGTCCAGCTGCAGGAAAGACGCTTCATGAGGCGCATTTTCCTCGGCCATACTCTTCCAGGCTGCGCCCGCGCCCCAGTTCTTCACAAAGAGGTCGCAAAGCGCACCCGTGGTGATGGCATCCGTTCTCGCAGGGCCGACATTATAATAATCCTCATAGCGGGTGCCTCGTTCGAAATGGCACTCTCCATCTGACGCCTCGTAGCCCGCCTGCTTCGCTGCAAGCTCCAGATACACCAGAAGCGGCTCCAGAACATGCTGGTAGGGCCGTGTGCTGTAGGGATTCCGCACCCGGATCTCCCGCCCAGCCATGGTATCTCTCACGCAGTCCGGAATGATCCGGTCCGCCGCGAAATCACCGCCGCCAATGACATTGCCCGCCCGGGCCGTGGAAATCCGCGGTGCATCTGGTGCCGAAAAGAAGGATTTTTTGTAGCTGTGGGTCACCAGTTCAGAGCAGGACTTCGAATTCGAATAGGGATCGAAGCCGTCCAGCTTCTCATCCTCCCGGAAGGGATGATCCGTGAGATCCTGATTCTCGTAAACCTTGTCCGTGGTGACATTCAGAACAGAACGCACCTTGTCGTCATGCCGCACACACTCCAGAAGGTTCACCGTGCCCATGACATTGCTCTCATAGGTCTCCCGGGGATGCACATAGCTTTCCCGCACAATGGGCTGCGCTGCCAGATGCAGCACCAGCTCCGGAGCTGCTTCCCGATAAAAGCGCTGCAGATGCTCAAAATCCCGGATGTCGCCGATTTCTGACCGCATGTCCCCGGAAAGCCGCAGAAGCGAAAACAAATTCGGCTCCGTGGGTGCCTCCAGGGCATAGCCATAGACCTCCGCCCCCAGCATTGTCAGCATCAGCGAAAGCCAGCTTCCTTTGAAGCCCGTGTGGCCAGTCACCAGCACCCGCTTTCCGGCATAGTATTGTTTCAATTCCCGAAAATTCATCTTATCCGACACATCCTTCCACTGCTCGCAGCAAGCGGCAGTTCATCGCCACAGCGGCCATTTTCACTTACCAGCGCTTCCAGGGCGCCTTTCCTGTGGCCCAGAGCTCCTCCAGCAGCTTCTTTTCCCGCTGGGTATCCATGCACTGCCAGAAGCCGGGATGATAGAAACTCATCAGCTCGCCGTCTGCCGCCAATTGATGCATGGGATCCCGCTCCAGCACCGTGCTATCGTCCTTCAGATAGTTGAAGATCTCGGGATTCAGCACCATGAAGCCGCCATTGATGATGGCCCCCTCTGACTCGTCCTTCTCCCGGAAGGCCCGCACCTGACCGTCTGCTGCCACGTCCAACACACCCTTCTGCTGCACCAGACTTACCGTAGTCAATGTCGCCGTGCGGCCATGCTGCTGATGAAAACGCAGCAGGCCATCCAGATCCACATCTGCCACCCCGTCACCGTAGGTCAGCATAAAGGGCTCATCCCCGATGTAGCGCTGAATGCGCTTGATCCGGCCACCGGTCATGGTATTGAGGCCAGTATCCACCACCGTCACCTTCCAGTCCTCGGAGGCATTGTTATGTACCTCCATCTGGTTGTTGGACATGTCAAAGGTGATGTCTGCATTGTGCAGAAAATAATTGGCAAAAAACTCCTTGATGACATACTGCTTGTATCCCGCCAGGATGATGAAGTCCTTGAAACCATAAGAGGAATAATACTTCATGATATGCCAGAGAATCGGCATCCCACCAATCTCGATCATGGGCTTCGGCTTCAGATGGGACTCCTCGGAAATGCGGGTGCCGAAGCCGCCCGCAAGAATTGCAACCTTCATAACTGCCTCTCTCACTCAATCATACTGGCATCTACAGCCGGAGAATAGGTAAAGTTCTCCCCGGCAGAAACCGTGGCATCCTCCACCGTCTCCTCGCCCCGGACGATGCTGTAGTGTACCGAATAGCTGTCATACAGGGAACCGAAGCTCTCAGATGTCGGCGCTGTATAGCGTGAATCCTGCGTCATCGCCGCTACAGAAAGCTGCCGCAGAAGATCCGACATGAAGATCTCGATGGCCGCGTCCGAGGTATCCTCCACCACGGTCAGAGAAATATTGATCTCCTTCGGATCGTTGCTACCGCTGATGTCCAGGTCCTTAATGAAAGCAAAGCGATCATCGCTCTGATAGTTATCAATCACATCATTATGCAGCTGGTCAAACTCCAGATTAATCACCGCATCGGCCGCGATGGTCTGGGTCGGATCCTCCAGTCTCGTCTGATAACGCGGCTTGCAGGCAGACAGAGACAGTACGGAAAGTGTCAGTAATACCGCAAGAAAAGCATGTTTCATTTTCATTCTAAAATTCTCCTAATGTATAGAATACCCCTTATTTTAAAAGGAACGTCAAAACTATACAATTCCATACCCGCAAAGTCAATGCCATTTGCCTTTCTGTTTCGGTCCGCACCGCACAAACTCAGACCACAATCTGTGCCCGGCTGCCACCGCTTTTTTCCTTTGTGACCACAATCTGCCGGTCAATCCGGTTCTTAAGGTCCGCCACATGAGAAATGATACCCACCAGACGATTGCCTTCTGCAAGCCCGGACAACGCCCGCATGGCCTGATCCAGCGATTCCTCGTCCAGCGAGCCGAAGCCCTCGTCCACAAACATGGTATCCAGTTTTACGCCGCCGGCAGAAGCCTGAATCTCATCCGAAAGCCCGAGGGCCAGGGAAAGCGACGCCTTGAAGGACTCACCGCCGGACAGCGTTTTCACACTTCTCTCCGTGCCGTTGTAATGATCGATCACATCCAACTCCAGACCACTCTGGCTCCGATTGTTTTCCGCCTCTCTTCTGCGCTTCAGCTCATACTGGCCGCCGGACATCACCATAAAGCGCGTGTTGGCCCGGGCGATGATGCGATCGAAAAAGGTCATCTGAATATAGGTTTCCAGCATTACCTTCTCTTTGCCGGAAATGTTACCGTTCGCCGTATTGGACAGCGCCTTCAGCCAGCTGTAGCGCTTCTCCAGCACATCCAACGTCTCCGCCTTGCCCCGAATTCCTTCCAGTACTTTCCGGTTGCTGCTGAGCCGAGTATGGAGCAGCTTCGCGAGGCAATCATCCTTCTCCTTTTTTTCCGCAAGAAGCGTCTTTTTCTCGACCTCTTCCTCTCGCTTCAGATTGCAATCCTCCTGCAGCTGCGCCGAAAGCTCCTGCACAGTGGACGCAAAGCCTGCCATTTTTTCCTTGGATAAGGCCAATGCCTTCTGCGCCACATCATAGGCCTTCGTCAGATCTGTCATGGCCTTTCCCAATGCAGCGGCCTGCTTCTCCGCTTCCGCCTGATCAGCATAACGAAGCTTCTTTCTCTCTGTTTCCCACTGCTTTTGCTGTTCCTGCAGGGCAGCCTTTTGCCCCTCCAGCACTTTGGCGGCATCCGAAAGACGCACTTCCTCTTTTTTCAGTGCTTCCTCCCGCTCCGGCAACAGCGCCGCCAGCTCTTTTCTCCGCTTCAGCTGCTTTTCCAGTGCAGAAATCGCTGTTCCCAACTCCTGCAGGCTATGTGCAAGCTTCTGCTGCTCCGTCGGCAGCCACGCTTCCGCCTCCACCAAGGAAATCGTCTCCCCCAGCGCCACAAGCTGTTTCTCAATTTCTTCCTTCTGCCCGTCGCACTTAACCTTCATTTCCCGGCACTGCGCACTGCTTTCCTCCGCCGCACGCCGCGCCTTTTCTGCCTGTTCCTTCGCCTTTTTCAGCTGCGTTTCCGTCGGTGCCTTTTCCGGCTTATGTGCAGGACTTGGGTGCGTTAAAGAGCCGCACACGGGACAGGGCGTTCCCTCCGTCAGTAGTGCCGCCATGATTCCCGCCTGCGCGTCCAGAAATGCGCGATTCTGTTCTTCATACGCAGCACCGGCCTTTCGCGACGTCTCCGCCTTCTGACAGTACGCTGCCTGGCATGTCGTTAAGTCCTTTTCCTGCTGATGCCAATTTGAAAAAGCAAGCGCCAGCTGATTCAGATTTGAAAGTCTCTCCTTTTCACTGTCTCTCCGACGCTCCGTTTTCTCTCTGCCCTCACCGGCATTTTCCAGGGAAGTATACTCCGCCTGCAGGGAAGAGAATTTTTTCCTTTCTCCTTCCCATGTCCTTTGATCTGTCTCCAGCTGCTGCCCCGCCTTAGCAATCACGCTCTTCGCTTTTCGGATCTGCTGCGTCAATGTCTCCAGCGCCTCATAGCGGGAATACTCCGCTTCTATTTGCGCCTTTTCATTGGAGAGCTTATCTCTTTCCGGCAGCCTCTCCTCAGCCGCCTTGAAGGCGCTCTGCAGCTTCAAATTCTGCGTTGTCTCCTCTGCAAGTCCTTGCCGGGCCTTTTCCAGTGCCGTCCTCGTCTTCTCCCGGTTCTCCAGAATGCCGAGCTTTCTATTGCTTTCCTCCAGCTGCTGCTCCGCTTTCCTGATGCTATTCTGCACCTCGACCAGAGCCTGCTCATCCTTTTCCTGCAAGTTTTCGAGCAGCGTCACCACTTCTGCCACCGGCAGCACCCCGCCCTGAGCCTTCTGCACCTCCAGGCTCAGAACATCGTTTTCATCACAGAGTATCCCCTCGATATACTGCCGGATATTCCCCCGGGCCGCCTCGCACTGATTCTGCAGATCTGCCGACATTTGCTTCAGCTTATCCTGAAGCGCCTGATAACGCTGCGTTTTGAAGATCTGCCGGAAGATTTTCTTTCGTTCCTCCGTGGACGCCAGCAGAAGCTTCAGGAAATCCCCCTGGGCAATCATCGCAATCTGCAGGAACTGACTGCGGTTAATGCCCATGATCTCCCGTACAGCGCTGTCCACCTCCCGCTGTCGCGTCACCACGCGCCCGTCCGGATAGGTTAATGTCGCCTCCGCCTTCTGCGTGGTGTAGCCGTCGCCACGGGTCTTCCGCCGTTCATACTCCGGATTCCGCTTCACCGTATAGCGCTTGCCGCCGTAGTCAAAGCACAGCTCCACCTCTGTGGGCGTGTCGGGATCTGCATACTTCGAACGAAACATGGCCGGCTCCCGGTTATCTCCGCTGGCTTCTCCGTACAGCGCATAGGTAATGGCATCGAAAATCGTCGTTTTACCAGCTCCCGTATCGCCTGTGACAAGATAAAGCCCCCTCGTTCCCAGCCGATCCAGCTCCAGCACGGTTCTCCCCGCGTAGGGTCCAAAAGCAGAAATACGCAGTTCAATCGGTCTCATTGCTCTCCCTCCCAGGTCTTCTCAATCAATTCCCGCATAAACGCTTCCTGCTCCGGATTCATGGGCTGGTTGTTCTGCAGGGCATAAAAATCCGAAAATAGCTCCAGCGGCGTTTTCGTCTCTGCATCCCCCGCCCCGTCAATCTCCGCCCGGGAGCGGGTGCGCCGATTGTCATAATCCAGCTTCATGAGTCGATGATAGATCGTCCGCAGCTTCCCCACCGCATCCGGAATATCCTCTTCATCCGTCAACGTGATATGGGTATAGTCCTCCTGCCAGCTTGTATTTTCATAGAAGGCCTTTAATGTCAGCTCCGCATAGCTTCCCTTCAGCTCCACCAGATCATGCTGTGGCACCAAATCAATGGTTCTATAGGACACATTTCCCTTTTCCTTCAGCTCCACCACCGTAACGGATTTGCTGTCACTAGCCTCCGAAAAAGAATACTTCAACGGTGTGCCGCAGTAGCGGATCCTGTCCGTACCGCAATTTTGAGGGGAGTGAATATGTCCGAGCGCCACATAATCAAAGGGTGCGAAGACATTGGCATCCACATTGTCCGCACCACCCACAGAGATTTCCTCCGATTCGGATCGGGAAGCACCTGTCACAAACTGATGCGTCACCAACAGATTCCGACGGTCCGACTGCAGCGGCATTTCGGAAATTGCATAGGCCACAGCATCGGTATAGCTCCCGATTTCCTCCTCTGCAAACCGTCGCACATGGGCAGGCTTAATAAAAGGAAGCAGATAAACATCCACCGTACCATAGGCATCTGTCATGGAAATAGGCCGCACCGCACCGCTGTACACCGGCGAAATGTGTATGCCCTCAGCATCCATGATTCGGCTGCCAAAAGCAAGCCGTTCCGGCGAATCATGATTGCCGCTGATGACGAAAACCTCTTTTTTCTGCTTCGCCAGCTGCACCAGAAAATCATCGAAAAGCTGCACGGCCTCCGTCGGCGGAACCGGTTTATCATAAATATCTCCGGCAATGAGAATGCCATCCGGATTTTCCTCTGCCACGACTGAAAGAATTTTCTTCAATATGTACGCCTGATCCTCCAGCATCGAGTACTCGTTCACCCGCTTGCCAAGGTGCAGATCCGATAAATGGATGAATTTCATAGCTGCCTTCCTCCCGTTTCTGCGCTACACGCCCGTTTTACAGATCCGCCGACATTTCCATCCACTGCTCGCCGCCCCAGGTGGATGTTGCAATGCCGCATTCAGAAAAGCCCAGTCCACGGTAAAAATCCACCAAATGCGGAAGACAAGTCAAAATCAACTTCTCCCGTCCCTTTTCCGCTTCCCGATCCATGTAACAATCCATCAGCGCAGTGGCCAGCCCCCTGTGTCGATACTCCGGCCGCACATCCAGTCCCAGCAGCATGATGTTTTTTCCCTCCGGATTCCTCGTTGTAATGTCGGTGAAGAATGCATCACGAAACTGCCCCTCCTCTGTGGGAAGC
>CAVFNN010000007.1:0-76114 GCA_963623925.1 bacterium
CGGTCGGAGTCTGGACAGCTTCAGCGTGGCTCCCGCCAACGGCGCTCAACAGCGGCTTGATACGATCGCACTTTTCTTGATGAAAAGTGCTCCGTTCTGCGCCGCCGGGACCTGAAGTCCCTGTGGAGCGCCCTAAGCGTGACCACTGGAAGCTGTTTCCATCCTCCTCAAAGTCCTTCCGGCACCTCCCGTCCAGACCCATTCAAGCTGTCCATCACACGGAATGCTTGAATGGATTTCTTGCGCCCTTGCTTGTCGCGTCAGCCGAAGTACTGCTGCATCAGAGATTTCTTCAGTGTTAGCAATTCCTGCAATGACTGTTGAATTGACAATTTTGATTTAGCGACCTCTGTGACGAAGGTGGTGAACTGTTGCTGAAGTTCCAGCGGAGGAACATATACCTCAAAACCGAGAACATCTTTTTGATTGATACTTGCCTGATTCACAGCCTTCTTTGCTGTTCTCAAAATCTGGTTGTATATATATTTCGAACATAGCAAATGCGTTATAAACACCGCATCTGTCTGCTCTTCATCCAAATGAAATCTCATCATGTTAGATTCAAAGACAGTATCTTCATGCATTCCAGTAATGTGTGCACACTTACCTAAATATTCGATGCTGTTAACACGATTGATCACTATGTCATTCTCTTTCAAAAGATATCTTTCTTTTTCAGCATCAGAGCATACCAGCCGTTTGAGATTTTTGAAATCTGTAACCTTCCCATCATAAAAAGCATCTATACGAAGAATCGGAATTCCAGTTTCATCTTGAACGTAGTCCGATTGTGGCTTATATAATCCATTTTGAGGTTCTACAGTTACTAATTGCTGCAACGTCTTTCTCATCCATCCCATCGGATTGCTCACCGGGTCCCCAAACATCTCGATAAATCGCGATTTAACCAACTTTTCAAGAAGATCAATCTCTTTCGTCCTCTTTTTAATAAGCTCAGTTACTTCCTTGATGTTCTGAGATTGGATTTGCTGTAGTTTCAGCGGTATTTCAGGGAGCTCCAGATCTGCCAATGCTTCTATCTTTATCCCCTTAATGGTCGCACCTCTCGCTTGTGACACAAGGGTTTCTCTGTGCGCGGTCAAAAAAGCGCATAAATACGTTTTATCCCACTTCGTCTCATCTATATTAATTAACGAAACAATATCTTGGCTTGTGGACATTTCTATCCTGTTAATAGCCACTTTTCCTATGCCAACACGAGTTCCAACCATTATCGATCCAGCCGGAACAATTTTTGCAGCACTTTTTCGTATCGCTTCTTCTGTAATCCAATCAATCGCATTCTTCTCGTCTATTATTTCTCCGTTTAAGGCCACTGTTGTAATCCACGGAATATTTCCATTAAAAAAATTTGGATTTCCCTTAGTGGGTGTTCCTCCCGATTGGAAAGAACATATCTCCTTTATTTTTGTCATTTTCTCACTTTTCCTCCGCGATATCCTGTTTCTTTTATAATACCACACCCCTTCCCATCATTGCCACAGCAACGGTGATTCGAGGCATCCGGCATTTGCATCTATCCCGGAATCTGCTTATAATGAAACCTGCGGTTTTGACCGACATCTTCAGAACAGAGAGGCAGACTCATGAGCAATTTGTTATCTTTTTCCAGTGATTATATGGAGGGCGCACGTCCGGAAATCCTGCAGCGCCTGGCAGAGACCAATATGGAGAGCACACCGGGCTACGGCACGGACATTTACTGCGACAGCGCGAAGGAGAAGATTCGCGAGGCCTGCGGCGCACCCGAGGCAGATATCTTCTTCCTGGTGGGCGGTACACAGACCAACGCCACCGTCATTGACGCACTGCTCCGGGGCTACCAAGGAGTGGTGGCTGCCGATACCGGGCATGTCAGTGTACACGAGGCCGGTGCCATCGAATTCGGCGGCCACAAGGTACTGACCATTCCCGGTGAGAAGGGAAAAATCAACGCCGCCCAGATTCGTGCCCTTCTGGATGCCTATGCTAATGATGAAAACCGCGAGCATACGGTGATGCCCGGCATGGTCTATCTCTCCCAGCCCACGGAGTTCGGCACCCTGTATTCCCGGAAGGAACTGTCCGAAATCAGCGCGCTTTGTCATGAGAAGCACATTCCCCTCTATGTGGACGGCGCCCGCCTCGCCTATGCGCTGGCCTGCCCTGAAAACGATGTCACGCTGAAGGATTTGGCGGCTCTCTGCGATGCTTTCTATATCGGCGGCACAAAGTGTGGCGCCCTCTTCGGTGAGGCCGTGGTGATTCCCAAGCATGATTTCATTCCCCACTTCTTCACCACCATCAAGCAGCATGGTGCACTGCTGGCCAAGGGACGTCTTCTCGGGCTTCAGTTCGATACCCTCTTTACCGATGGCCTCTATGAGAAGCTGGGCATTCCGGCCCAGAAGGGTGCCGAAAGAATCCGGCAGATTCTGACCGAAAAGGGTTACACACTTTGCTTCGATTCCCCCACCAACCAGAGCTTCTGCATCATGGAAGACAGCAAGCTGCCCCGTCTCGCAGAGCAGGTTGCCTACGGCTTCTGGGAGAAGTATGACGAAACCCACACCATTATCCGCTTCGCCACCAGCTGGGCCACCCGGATGGAAGACGTGGAGAAGCTGAACGAGATTCTCGATTGAACAACCCCACCTGACTAATCGTCAGATGGGGTCTTCTGCGCAAAATGCGATAAAACATTTTTGCCAACAAAAATGCCCCCGGGGCCGACCTTTTCCTGTCGAACCCGGAGGCATTTTCATTTGATCAAAATTACTTATTGTAGTTCACGATGGTACCGAAGTCCGGCTTCAGAGAAGCGCCGCCGATAAGTCCGCCGTCGATATCCGGCTTGGACAGGAGCTCCTTGCAGTTGCCGGCATTCATGGAACCGCCGTACTGAATACGGATGGCCTCAGCGGTATCTGTATCGTAGATCTCTGCGATGCAGTCACGGATGGCCTTGCAAACCTCTTCCGCCTGATCAGCGGTTGCGGTCTTGCCGGTGCCGATGGCCCAGATGGGCTCATAGGCGATGACTACGCCCTTGGCCTGGTCTGCGGTCACATCCTGGAAAGCAGCCTTGATCTGCATACGAATCCAGTCAAAGCAGATGCCCATTTCTCTCTGCTCCAGAGACTCTCCGCAGCATACGATGGGCTTCAGGCCCTTCTCCAGTGCCTTCTTCAGCTTCTTATTGATATCTGCATCGGTCTCGCCAAAGTAGCCTCTTCTCTCGGAATGGCCCATGATCACATACTGCACACCGGCATCCACCAGCATGTCTGCAGAAATCTCTCCGGTATACGCGCCCTTGTCCTCGAAGTACAGGTTCTCAGCACCCACCTGAATGTTGCTTCCCTTTACGGCTTCCACCACCGGTACGATATCGATGGCCGGTACACAGAATACCGCATCCACATCCGGGTTCTCACAGAGAGGCTTCAGCGTCTCGCAGAGTGCCACAGCCTGTGAAGGGGTCATATTCATCTTCCAGTTTCCGGCAATAATTTTCTTTCTCATGACTTTTCTCCTACTCAACGATCGTTGGCTGCTGCAACACCCGGAAGCTCCTTGCCCTCCAGGAACTCCAGAGAAGCGCCGCCGCCTGTGGAGATGTGTGTCATCTTTGCGCCGTAGCCCAGCTGGTTCACAGCTGCTGCGGAATCACCGCCGCCGATCACAGTGGTAGCCTCGGTCTCTGCCAGAGCCTTTGCCACTTCCTTGGTGCCGGCTGCCAGTACAGGGTTCTCGAATACGCCCATCGGTCCGTTCCAAACCACGGTCTTTGCAGACTTCACAGCCTCAGCATAGAGCGCCTGGGTCTTCGGTCCGATATCCATGCCCATCTTGTCTGCCGGGATCTTGTCGATGTCCACAACCTCAGTTGCGATATCCGGATCGTCGATGGGATCAGGGAATGCAGAAGTTACGACTGTATCTACCGGAAGCAGAAGCTTCTTGCCCAGCTTCTCGGCCTTCTCGATCATCTCCTTGCAGTACTCCACCTTGGTCTCGTCGCAGAGGGACTTACCGATCTCATAGCCCTGTGCCTTCACGAAGGTGAACATCATGCCGCCGCCGATGATCAGGGTGTCGCACTTCTCCAGCAGGTTGGAGATAACGTTCAGCTTATCCACGATCTTGGCACCGCCCAGGATAGCCACGAAGGGTCTCTCCGGATTCTCTACGGCCTGGCCCAGGAACTTGATCTCCTTCTGCATGAGGTAACCAACCACTGCCGGTCCGTCGATGAACTGGGTTACGCCGACATTGGAGCAGTGTGCTCTGTGGGCTGTACCGAAAGCATCGTCAACATAAACATCCGCAAGAGAAGCCAGATCCTTGGAGAAAGCCTCGCCGTTCTTGGTCTCCTCAGCTCTGTAACGGGTGTTCTCCAGGAGAACCACATCGCCGTCCTTCATGGCAGCCACAGCAGCACGGGCATTCTCGCCGACAACCTCAGGATCTGCGGCAAACTTCACTTCCTGTCCAAGCAGCTCGGAAAGACGAACCGCTACCGGTGCCAGGGTCTTTGTCTTCTTATCTTCCTCTGTCTTTACCTTGCCGAGGTGAGAACAAAGGATCACCTTGCCGCCGTCAGCAATCAGCTTCTTAATGGTGGGAAGTGCAGCCACGAGACGGTTCTCGTCTGTGATCTTGCCGTCCTTCAGCGGTACGTTGAAGTCGCAGCGGCAGAGAACACGCAGTCCCTTTACATTAATATCATCAACAGTCTTCTTATTTAATCCAGCCATCTTAGGCCTCCTTTTTCATAAAATAGAATGTGCCTTGGCACATTCCTATGAATTAAAAAACCGGGATCCGGGCCCCAGAGAGGCCGGACCCCGGTTTTGTTTTGCCGTTTCTTATTCCGGCATATGCCGGACATTCTCCGTCATTCGGAAGAATTACTTCTGAAGCAGAGAACCGAAGTGCTTGATGGTTCTAACCATCTGGCTGGTGTAGGAGTTCTCATTGTCATACCATGAAACAACCTGAACCTCAGATGTGCCGTTGCCAAGAGGCATAACCATGGTCTGTGTTGCATCGAACAGAGAGCCATAGGTCATTCCAACGATATCGCTGGAAACGATCTCATCCTCGTTGTAGCCGTAAGACTCGTTGGAAGCTGCCTTCATAGCTGCATTGATCTGCTCCTTGGTAACCTCACCCTCAACAACTGCTGTCAGGATGGTGGTGGAACCTGTCGGAGTCGGAACACGCTGTGCAGAACCGATCAGCTTGCCGTTCAGCTCAGGGATAACAAGGCCGATAGCCTTTGCAGCGCCGGTGCTGTTCGGAACGATGTTAACAGCAGCTGCACGGGATCTTCTCAGATCGCCCTTTCTCTGCGGTCCGTCCAGAGTCATCTGATCGCCTGTGTAAGCGTGGATGGTGCACATGATACCGGACTTGATCGGAGCCAGATCGTTCAGAGCCTTTGCCATCGGAGCAAGGCAGTTGGTTGTGCAGGATGCAGCGGAGATGATCTTGTCCTCAGCTGTCAGACCCTGGTGGTTAACGTTGTAAACGATTGTCGGAAGGTCATTTCCTGCAGGAGCGGAGATGATAACGTGCTTAGCACCTGCATCGATATGTGCCTGAGCCTTTGCCTTAGATGTATAGAAGCCTGTGCACTCCAGAACAACATCTACACCAAGCTCGCCCCAAGGAAGCTCAGCTGCGTTAGCCTTTGCATAGATGGTGATCTTCTTGCCGTCAACAGTGATGTAATCCTCACCGGCCTCAACCTTGTCGCAAAGAGCATATCTGCCCTGTGTGGAATCATACTTCAGAAGGTGTGCAAGCATCTTCGGAGATGTCAGGTCGTTGATTGCAACGATCTCAAATCCCTCTGCACCAAACATCTGTCTGAAAGCAAGACGGCCGATACGGCCAAAACCATTGATTGCTACTTTTACTGCCATAGTAAAAATCCTCCTGCATATTCGAAATTGAACAGTTTCAACTTCATTTCCTCTAGCAAGTTACATTCTATTCCAACAATTGTGTTTTTGCAAGTGCAAAAGCGGGATTTTGTTAAAAATTTCACTAGTTCTTTGCGATTTTTTTACTACGCCATGCTCTTGACATAGCCTGCCACGTTGTCTGCATGGTCAGAAATACGCTCGAGATCCGAAACCACATCCAGGAAAATGACGCCGGCGGAGGTGTTGCAGTCCCCGCGGGAAAGCCGCTGCAGGTGATGTTCGCGGATCTCCTCCTCGAGGTCATCCACCTCATCCTCGCAGTGGGCACACTTCATGGCCATGGTGAGATCGTCATTCCGATAGGCCGCCATGGCCGCATCGTAACTCTCATAAACCTTGGCGGAAATCTCGTTAAGATCCGTCACGCCGATCTCCGAGAAGGCAATCTGATGCTCTCTGGCATACTTCGCCTGCTCCGCGATATTGTCCGCATGGTCACCGGCCCGCTCAATGTCCGTGATGGCATTCAGCATATTGGTGACCTCCAGCTTCTGGGTCTCGTTCAGAGACAGATTGTCGATACGGATGAGGTAATCGGTCAGCAGCTTCTGCATGTTGTTGATGACCTTCTCCCGGTCAAATACCTTCTGGATGCTGTCCATTCCTTCATTGTTAATAAGGATATTCACCGCAGCACGAATATTCACAGAGACAATGTCGCCCATGCTGCAGACCTCGGTCTTCGCCGCCTGAATGGCCATGGCCGGTGCCTCCAGGATACGCTTGTCCAGATGCTGGATCAGCGCGCGCTCCACATCGGTATATCCCTTTTCCTCTTCCTTCTGGGCATCCTTCGGATTCTCCTTCACAAACTTGCCGGACAGCTTCACCAGCAACTCACCGAAGGGGAAGAGCACGATGGTACAGGTAACGTTAAAAATCGTATGGAAAACGGAGATCTCCACCGCAGAGAGACTGCCCTGGAAGAAGCCACCTGCCACAAAGGAGAGGACGAAAATGATGGTGCCGAAAAGAAGCGCACCGGTCACATTAAAGAGAAGATGGATCACTGCCGCACGCTTCGCGGTACGGGAGGTTCCGGTAGCGGACAGCATGGCCGTCACACAGGTTCCGATATTCTGACCCAGTGTGATATAGAAGCCGGCCGCTCTGGGAACCGCACCGGACAGGGCCAGGGTCTGGAGAATGGACACAGACGCCGCCGAAGACTGGATAATGCCGGTGACCACAGCACCTGCAAGAATGCCCAGGATGGGATTTCCGCCCATGACCTGGAAGGCCTTGGCGAAGATGGGAGAAGATGCATAGGGTGCCATGGCATCCGACATGAAGCTGAGGCCGATGAAAATGAGACCCACGCCCACGCAGAAGGCACCAACCAGATCATCAGCACCCTTCTTGCCGAAGAGCACGCGGAAGGCCCCGATACCCACCAGAAGCGGTGCAAAGAAATCCGGCTTGAAGATGGACATGGCGTCGCCGCTGACCTGGGTCAGGGAAACCATCCATGCCGTGATGGTGGTACCGATGTTCGCGCCCATGATGATGCCCACAACCTGGGACAGATTCAGAACGCCGGCATTCACGAAGCCGACCACCATAACCGTGGTGGCGGAGGAGGACTGCACCAGGGCCGTAATGGCGGCACCCAGAAGAACGGCCATCAGTTTATTGCCGGTTACCAGTCCCAGAAACTTGGACATGCGCGAGCTGGCGGCCTTCTGCATGCCGTCACTCATCACTGTCATACCATAGAGGAACATTCCGAGTCCGCCCACAAGGCTGAAGAGACTGGAAAGCAGTGTGATCGTCATATTTTCTCCTTTGAAAACCCAACGTCTATGTTGTCTTGCCTGCCGAAATGGCCGCAATCATTCGAAGTATAGCAAATCGTAATTTTTATGTAAACTGAAACCGGGGTCTCTGTCGCAGCTTTGTAAACTTGACGTAAAAAATGACGGGCCGAAGCCCGTCGTTTGTCAAAATCTTTCGAATGTTTATGCGATTATTTCCCGCTGTCCGCAAAACCGTAATAGATATCCACACCGTCTGCCAGTCCCTCTGCCATTTTGCCAAGGGCCTCGGTGCTGTGATCCGTGGTCTTGTCACCCAGCTCGATGTCCACAGAAGGGATGGTTGAATAGGATGTCTGGGTCAGGTCCATATCCATGGAGCCGGAGGAGAAGATCTTGATGTCATTTTCCTTCAGTCCGCTGATGAGACTTTCGCCCAGCTTCTCATGCTTCGTCCAGTAGGAAGCCACCGGCTCCATGGAACGCAGTGCCTTTGGCGTAGACATGTAGAAGGCGCCCTTGTTCTTCTCTGTGGAATCAAAGTGTAGCGCGATATGACAGTCTGCCTTATTATTGGAAATGACGGTACGCGCCACATTATCCAATTGCACATCATTTTCCGAACGGATCATCAGGACATCATAACCCCGGTTCAGAAGCTCTTTTCCAAGAAGATGCGCCAGCTCCAGTGTCACCTTCGCCTCTGCCGTACCATCCGCAAAGGTCATGCCGGAGGATACCGCCACGGCTGAGGTAGCGCCCGCCTTGGTGGTGCCGCTGGTGAGCTTCGGGCTGCCGTCGGGATGGCAGAGGGTTTTCACACTCTCACCGCCCTTGGTGCCATGGCCTGCATTCACCGATACAGTGATGCCCTTCGGATTCTTCGCATCCGTGGTATACAGCAGCGCTTTTCCCGTATTGATCTTTGAATTGGCGGCATACTTCCAATCCAGATTCAGCCCGATTTCCGTGGCCGCAAAGACATTGGCACTCATCAGCACACTGATCAGCAGCGTCGCCACTACTCCCCTTACTCTTCTCATCATCCTGTTCCTCTTTATCTACAGGCATGTCCTGCCTGCCCTTCTCTCTCTTATCATGTGAAAGAATAACGCAGTTTAATGGGGCATGCAATTGACAATCCATTACATGCCCCTTAAGGTTTTCTTACAGCGTCAATGCACCAGTGCAGAAATGCCGAACCATATGAGAACGATCACACCCAGGACGATCCGGTAGTAGCCGAAGATCGCGAAAGAGTTCCGTCGAATGTAGCGCATCAGGAAATTGATGCAGTAAAGGCTGACCCCGAAGGCCACCAGCATGCCCAGAAGCAGAAGGCCCCACTGGGCACCGGTAAAGCCCAGGCCATGCTTCAGGATCTTCAGCAGGCTGGCACCGCACATCACCGGCACGCTCAGGAAGAAGGAGAACTCTGCCGCCGGGGTTCTGGACACGCCCAGCAGCATGGCACCAAGGATGGTGGCGCCGGAGCGGGAGGTACCCGGAATCAATGCCAGACACTGGAAGAGGCCGATATAAAGAGCTGTACGCAAATCCAGCTGCTCCAGCTTTTCCACCCGGAACTCCGCCTCTGCATTGCGGCGCTCAATCCAGATGAAAAGCACACCGTAGATGATCAATGTCAGGGCCACCACCACGCCATTGTAGAGATACGTGTTCAGCAGATCGTCAAAGAGAATGCCGATAACGGCCGCCGGCAGACAGGCCGCAATGATCTTGATCCAGAGGTTCATACGGGAAGGCAGGATGCCCACCTTGCCGGTGCGCCGAGACCGGGCAAAAGGCCACAGCTCATGGAAGAAGCGCACCGCCACCGCGCCGATGGCTCCCAGCTGGATCACCACCTCAAAGACCTCATAGTAGTCCGCGGGCTGCTTCAGCTGTATGATTTCGTTCACCAGGATCATATGTCCGGTGGAGGAAATGGGCAGCCACTCGGTGAAGCCCTCCACCATGCCGAGGACGATCACCTTCAGGATTTCGATAAAACTCATGAATACCTCCAATTAAATGTCTTCTATCTGCCAGTCAATGGGTGTCAGCCCGTTTTTCTCCAGGAAACGATTGGTCTGGGAAAAGGGCTTAGAGCCGAAAAAGCCGCGATATGCGCTCAGGGGACTGGGATGCGGTGCCTTCAGAATCAGATGCTGCGGGTTCGTCAGCATTGCCGCCTTTGTCTGGGCGGGACGTCCCCACAGAATGAATACCATCGGTCTGTCCTGGGTATTCAAGGCCCGGATGGCCGCATCCGTAAACTGCTCCCAGCCGATACCACGATGGGAATTGGCCGCATGCGCCCGCACCGTCAGCACCGTGTTCAGCAGCAGCACGCCCTGCTCCGCCCACTTCTTGAGATAGCCGTTGTTGGGAATGTGGCAGCCCAGGTCGTCCTGCAGTTCCTTGTAAATGTTCTGCAGAGAGGGCGGAATGTCTACCCCCGGTTTCACGGAAAAGCTGAGACCATGGGCCTGCCCCGGCTCATGATAGGGATCCTGGCCGAGGATCACCACCTTCACCTGGTCCAGATCCGTCAGGTTGAAGGCATTGTAGATATCCTCTGCTGCCGGAAAGATCTGCCGGGTCTCGTATTCCTGCCGCACAATCGCATACAATTTCCGGTAATATTCCTTGGAAAATTCCGGCTTCAGCGCCGGAAGCCAGTGGTTTGTAATCATCGCATTTTCTCCGAAAAAATCCAACGGGTATCTCCTGGAGAGCCCGTTGGATCATATCCAGCCCGGGGTCAGCGATAGTTTGGCTATCGGAGTCCCTGGCTGGAGGCCTTATTTTTTCTTATCAGTTCGGGCCCGTTGTCTGTCCCTGCTTGATGCTGGCAGATGTGCTCGTTGTTGTCGTAGAGCCCGTACCGTTGGGGCCGGCGGTGCTGCCGGAAACCACGGAGGTGCTGCTGCCGCCCGGCGTCACCGTCGTGGTGGAGCTGCTTGTTGTCGTACTTGTGGTACCGCCCGGCGTCGTGCTGGTCTGCACGGAGCTGGTGCCGGAAGGAGACGTACTGGTGGTACTGCTGGTCGTTGTCGTCGTGCCACCCGGTGTCGTGCTCGTGCTGCTGGAGCTATTGCCGGCACCCGGTCCGGAAGTGCTGTCTCCCGCGTTCACCGTTGCGCCGCCCGGTGTCGTACTTGTTGTGGTAGAGCTGCTGGTCGTTGTGCTGGTACCGCCCGGCGTGGTCGTGGTACTGCTGCTTGTGCTGCTCACTGCCGATGCTGTGGTGGCATTCGTCACACCGCTGGTGTCGGAGGTGCAGGCACCGCTCGCATTGAAGCTATAGTTCACATTGCTGATGGTCAGCGTCGTGTTGGTGGCCATCTTACCGTCGGACTGCAGATAGTAGTAAGAATTGCCGTCCTTCAGCCAGCCCTTCACCATCTTGCCGTTGCTGCCGAAGTAATAGTAAACGTTGTCGATCTTCGCCCAGCCGACCGCCATCTTGCCGTTATCGGTGTTCAGATAATACTTGTTGCCGTCGGTGTCGGTCTTCCATCCTGTGGCCATATTGCCGTTCTTGGCATCCAGATAGTAGTAGCTGCCGTTCTGCTGGTACCAGCCGGTGGAAATGGCTGCATCCGTACCAAAGTGATACCACTTGTCCGAAATCTTCGCCCAGGTATCGATGAGTGCCACACCCTGAGACGTGCCACTCGGCTGGAAATAATACCACTTGTTGTCGATCTGCCGCCAGCCGGTGGTCATGGCGCCGTAGGACTTGAGATAGTACCAGGACGTCTTGTTGTTGGAATCTGTCAGCTTCAGCCAGCCGGTCTGCATGGTACCGTCAGACTTCAGATAGTACCACTTTCCGTCCACTTCCTGCCATCCCGTGGCCATGAGGCCGTTGGCCTTGAAATAATGATAGTTATTATTGATCTTCTTCCAGCCGGTCACCATGTACCCGTCGGAATCGATATAGTAATAACCGGAAGAGGTGTGAATCCACTTCGCCTTGATTCTGGTATTGGTGGAATCATCCACGTAATAATACTTTCCCTTTTCCTGCCCCCAACCGGCATAGGCTGCCGTAGAAAGGCTTGCGGCACTGAGCATCACAGCCAGGGCTGCAATTCCCGCTTTTCTGCCAAAGCTCATATATTTATCTTCCTTCCTCTGCATACGCATCTTTCGATCTGTATCAATCCCTAATACTATAACATAACGATGGAATTTCGTTCCATAAATTCACTTTAAATTTTTCCGAAATTCCGTAAGATTTGGTAAGAATCCTTGAAATATCGGTACATCCGCAGGGTATAGTCCCCGAAGTTCTCTCCCAGAGAGATTTTGTAATCACTCCACAGGGCCCAGAGCAGACCGCCGAGGCCCATATATGCAACCACGATGAGGTAGAGCAGGTCAATGCCTTCGCCCCCGTCAGCCACACCGGCGCCGACTGCATTACCCTCCACATCTGTGCAGGGTGCCGTAAGGTAGGTCGCCAGCAGTTCCCGGGCCTCCTCGAAGCTCATGTAAGAATAAATGGCCGCCATGGCAATGTCAATGAGGGGATCCGCCATGCCGCAATATTCCCAGTCGATCATCCGAAGCCCCTCCTCCGTGAAAATGAAATTGTCCTTCACGGAATCGATATGGCAAATGGTCCGGGGCCGCGTCAGGCCGGAAAGCCACCGGAGCACCTCCCCGGCCTTCTCACGAATCTCCGGATAGTCCTCGAAGCTGATTTCATGACCCGTCTCGAGACAAAGGGATTCATAGTAGGAAAGCCGCTCCCGAATGTCAAAGGCGTGCCCCAGCTGAATGCCGGAATTGTGCAGCTTCTTCAACATAGCCATGCAGCTTTCCCGCTCCGCCGGGTTCGAAAAGTCCGCGTTCCGGGCCTCCGCATAGTAGCGGGAAATCTTGTAGCCACTTTCCGGATCGAAGTAGACCAGTTCCTCGGTGATGCCCAGGGGCTGCACCGCCCGATAGACGGCCGCCTCCTGCTGCCGGTTGATGAGTTTTCCGGTGCCGGGTCCCGGGATTCGGCAGATAAAACTGCGGCCCCGCTGCGGGCTGTCCGCGCTCTCCTGCACCCGGAAAAGCCAGGACTTGTTGGTCATGCCCGCTTTTAAGCAGCGGATTTCCACGATGTCCGATTCCGGCACCTGCAGCACTTTGGCCACCAGCGCCATGGCCGCGGAGCCGGAATTCTCCCGATAGGCGGGATCGAACTGCCGAAGCTCTTCGAGATTTTCAAATTCATAGATCTGCTGCGCCGGCTGCCGATTCACATGCATGGGCGGCAGCGTTTTCAAATTCCGGATCAGCACATCCTCCCAGTAGAACTGCTCGGTGCCGGGCATGCGGTAGTAGGCCTCGATGAGAGGCAGGAGCTGCGCCGAAAATTCCCGGGTGAAGTACACGGGGCCGTACATGCACCAGCTGTCCTCTCCGCCCACCTGAACGGACTTCAAAATGCCGTTTTTTCCAAATGTCATGGCCCATTCCCGGGTCGGTCCCGGCATGTAGCTCGCGGCATACCAGGCATGGGGCTCATAGCGGTGGTACATGTTCTCCCGCATCCAGTTGTCCGAAGACAGGATGTAGCAGTTCTTCCCCTGCAGCACCTCCCGGGCATGATAGAGCGTCGCCAGGGTATTTTTGCAGGCGTATTCCGGGTTGTAGATCAGCTTCACCCCGAACTTGTCGATGAGATAGTCGAATTTCTCCTTGAGATACCCCACCATCAGGGTAATGTCGGTGACGCCCACTTCCTGCAGCTGTCGAATCTGTCGTTCGATCATCCGCTCACCGAAGACCGGCAGCAGTCCCTTGGGGGTCTCATAAGTCAGGGGAACGAAGCGGGAGCCGAAGCCGGACGCGAGGATCAGCGCGCTGTCCACCCGGTAGGCCGACAGCATTTCTCTGCCCTTTTCAGTGACGGAAAAACTGACATTTCTGCCCCGTCCGCCTTCCGCTTCGCTGCTGCGGGAGAGATAGCCCCGTTCACAGCAGGCCGTGATCTCCTGGTTCAGCTTGCCCAGAGAGACATCCGCCTGCTTCGCCAGCTCCCGCTGGGTGCTCTCCGGCTTCTCCAGCAGTGTTCGCAGCAGTATGACATAATGATCTTCCATTGATGACCTCCTATGGCCCGGTGGATACGCAAAAAGAAAAAGCCCGTGCCTTATGTTCATTCTCATGCACATAGTGCATATTTTGAACATAATAGCACAGGCTTTTGCTTCTGGCAAGGCTTGGTCTCGCTTACGGCTCCGATACCTCGAAGATCAGATCACCATAGGACGGGAAGGGCCAGAGATCCTTATCCATGATGGTCTCCAGAGAATCCGCCGCTGTCCGGAGCGTCTGCATTTCCTTCATTACCGCATCGTGGTAGGCATGAGCACGCTGCTCGGCATCCTTGATCTTCAAGGAGTCCTCCACAAGGGCCAGGAGACGGGTTCGGGAGCTCTGCAGCTCCGCCAGCAGATGGGACGCCTTTTTCAGCAGACCGGTCTGCACGGAAATGTCCGCTTCTGCACAGGCAGAGCGCACCTTGTTGATGGAATCCGCCAGCCGGGTATTGTAGTGAATCACGGCCGGGATGATCTGCTTTCCGGCGATGTTCAGCATGGCTCGGGCCTCGATGTTCACCACCTTGGCATACTGCTCATACTCCACCTCCCGGCGGCTCTCCAGCTCGGTCTGCGTGTAGATGCCGAATTCACCGAAGAGCTTCACAGCCTTCTCGGTGGTGATGGCCGGAATGGCGTCCACCATGGACGGCAGGTTGGGCAGGCCTCTCCGGGCTGCTTCCTGTACCCACTCCTCTGAGTAGCCGTTGCCGTTGAAGATGATGCGCTGGTGCTCCGTCAGCAGCTCCTTGATGAGGTCATGAACCGCGAGGCTGAAGTTCTCTGCCTTCTCCAGCCGGTCTGCGGCCTCTTTGAACTGCTCCGCCACGATGGCGTTCAATGTAATGTTGGCGCCCGCGATGGAATCAGAGGAGCCCACCATACGGAACTCGAACTTGTTGCCGGTGAAGGCAAAGGGAGAGGTCCGGTTCCGGTCGGTCACATCCGCATAGAGATCCGGCAGGGTGTTCACACCGGTCTTCAGGTTCTTTCCCTGCTTGGAGTTCACCGCGTAGCCGGTACCGATGAGCTGCTCCACCACATCCTCCAGCTGTGTGCCGATGAAGCAGGACAGGATGGCGGGCGGTGCCTCGTCCGCGCCGAGACGATGGTCATTTCCCACATCGGCCGCCGAAAGTCGCAGAAGATCTGCATGCCGGTCCACCGCCGCCAGTACGCAGGCCAGCACCAGGAGGAACTGGATGTTCTCATGGGGCGTGTCACCCGGGTTCAGGAGGTTGATGCCGTCATCCGTGGTGAGGGACCAGTTGTTGTGCTTGCCGGAGCCATTGATGCCCTCAAAGGGCTTCTCATGCAGGAGGCAAACCAGACCATGGCGGCTGGCCGCCTTTTTCAGCACCTCCATCACCAACTGGTTGTGATCTGCCGCAAGATTCGCCTCGTCATAGACCGGTGCCAACTCGTGCTGTGCCGGTGCCACCTCGTTGTGCTCGGTCTTCGCGGTGACGCCCAGCCGCCAAAGCTCCACGTCCACATCTCGCATGAAATCGGAGATCCGGTGCCGGATAGTGCCGAAGTAATGATCATCCAGCTCCTGTCCCTTGGCCGGCATCACACCGAAGAGGGTTCTGCCGGTATATACCAGATCCTTCCGCTTCAGATACTTCTCACGGTCGATGAGGAAGTACTCCTGCTCCGCGCCCACAGAGGGCTTCACGGACTTCGATGTGGTATTGCCGAAGAGACGCAGGATCCGCAGCGCCTGGGTATTGATGGCCTGCATGGACCGGAGCAGCGGTGTCTTGGTGTCCAGGGCCTCGCCCGTGAAAGAACAGAAGGCCGTGGGAATGCACAGAGTCACTGCATCTCCCTCACGCCGCAGGAAGGCCGGACTGGTGCAGTCCCAAACGGTATAACCCCGGGCCTCAAAGGTGGCCCGCAGACCGCCGGAGGGGAAGGAAGAGGCATCCGCCTCGCTGCGTACCAGCTCCTTGCCGGAAAACTCCATCATAACCTTGCCCTCTGCATCCGCGGCAGAAATGAAGGAATCGTGCTTCTCCGCAGTAATGCCTGTCAAAGGCTGGAACCAGTGGGTATAGTGGGTTGCGCCGTTTTCGATGGCCCACTCCTTCATGGCATGGGCCACGGAATCCGCGATCGTGGGATCCAGCTCATAGCCCTCGGTGATGGTTTTCTTCAGCTTCCGGTAGACGCTTTTCGGCAGACGCTCCCGCATGACGCGGTCGTTGAAGACGTCCTGTCCGAAGATCTCTGTGATGGTTTCGTTCATTTTACATACTCCCTTAGATGTAAATGCGTTCAACATAGCTTCCCCTGCACTTTAGCAGAGACACAGGGGACCACGCAAGCCCTTTCGCAGATACACAGCCCCCGATTTCCTATGAATTAAAAACAGAAAACCTCCGATGGATGCAGGAAAAACCTACGTCCGTCGGAGGTGAAAATTTTATTTTTCTTAAGCCTTGCCGTCAGAGCCAAAGAGCTGGATCTTGTTCTTGCACTCTGCGATGATGGCATCTGCACCCGGCTTCAGAAGCTTACGGGGATCGTAGCCCTTGCCCTGCTTGTCGGAGCCTGCCTCAATGTACTTTCTGGTGGCTGCTGCGAATACCAGCTGCAGCTCGGTGTTTACGTTGATCTTGGAAACGCCCAGAGAGATGGCCTTCTTGATCTGATCCTCCGGAATACCGGAACCGCCGTGCAATACCAGCGGCATGCTCTCGCCGATGGCCTCCTTGATGGCTGCCAGAGTATCGAAGGAAAGTCCCTGCCAGTTCTCCGGGTAGATGCCGTGAATGTTGCCGATGCCGGCTGCCAGGAAGTCAACGCCCAGATCCGCAATTCTCTTGCACTCTGCGGGATCAGCGCACTCGCCCATACCAACTACGCCGTCCTCTTCACCGCCGATGGCGCCAACCTCTGCCTCGATGGACAGGCCTGCCTTGTGGGCTGCTGCCACGAGCTCTGTGGTCTTCTCTACGTTCTCATCGATGGGATAATGTGAGCCGTCAAACATGATGGAGGTAAAGCCGGCCTCGATGCACTTGTAGCATCCGTCATAGCTGCCGTGATCCAGGTGCAGCGCCACCGGAACGGTGATGCCCATGGACTCATCCATTGCCTTCACCATAGCGGCAACGGTCTTGAATCCGGTCATGTACTTGCCGGCACCCTCAGATACACCGAGGATTACCGGGGACTTCAGCTCCTCACAAGCTGTCAGGATGGACTTGGTCCACTCCAGATCGTTGATGTTGAACTGCGGAACTGCGTAATGTCCGGCAAGAGCCTTGTCGAGCATTTCCTTTGCATTAACTAACATTTGAATACCTCCCAGGTAAATATGTTTGATATGCGCTCACGCGCTTGTTAATATATTAACACACTATAGAGCCATTGGCTATAGCTTAGGCCAAAAATTCAGCCACGGTTTTCTCGAGGTCTGCGACTGCACAAACGGTGTTGTGACGGATTTCGGCGCTGCGCACTTCGGAAACGGCCTTGGGCTCCGCCACACCGGCAATCTCCGACAGCTCGTCGATGAGCGCGAACACATCCTTCTCCGCATCCTTGCCGAGGGCCTTCATCACGGCCGGTGCAAACTTGAAAGGGCTTGCGGTGGAAGCGATGACGGTCTTTGTGCTGTCGCCGCTGCTCTTCCGGTACTGATCGTATACCGCCTTGGCCACTGCCGTATGGGGATCGATCACATAGCCGGTCTCCGCCTGCATTTTCCGGATGGTCTCGAAAACCTCTGCCTCTTCGGCACTGCCGCCTGCGAAATCCTCGGTGAATGCCCGCATTTCCGCGGTCACGGCATAGCTACCCGCTGTGGAAAGGGACTGCATCAGGGCTGCGGTCTTCTCCGCATCTCTTCCGGCAGACAGGTACAGGAGACGCTCCAGGTTGGAGGACACCAGAATGTCCATGGAAGGGGAGCTGGTGAGAATGAATTCCCGGTTCTTGTCATACACGCCGTTGGCGAAGAAGTCCGTCAGCACGCGGTTCTCATTGGACGCGCAGAGGAGCTTCTCGATGGGCACACCCATGTGCTTTGCAAAATAAGCCGCCAGGATGTTGCCGAAGTTGCCGGTGGGCACGCAGACATTGATCTTCTCGCCCTCAGCAAGCTTTCCGTCCTTCAGCAGCTGGCAGTAGGCGTATACATAATACACCACCTGGGGCACGAGACGGCCAATATTGATGGAGTTTGCGGAAGACAGGATGATACCCTTCTCCTTCAGCTCTGCCGCAAAGGCCTGATCTGCAAAAATCTGCTTCACACCGGTCTGCGCATCGTCAAAATTGCCGAGAATCGCTGCCACATGGGTGTTGGCACCGGCCTGGGTCCGCATCTGCAGCTCCTGGAAACGGGATACGCCGTCCTTCGGATAGAAGACGATGATCTCCGTGCCGGGCACATCCTGGAAACCGGCCATGGCTGCCTTTCCGGTGTCGCCGGAGGTGGCGGTCAGGATCACGATCTTGTCCTTCACTTCGTTCTTCCGGGCACTGGTCACCATGAGGTGGGGCAGAATGGACAGCGCCATATCCTTGAAGGCGATGGTTCTGCCATGGAAGAGCTCCAGGAAGTAGGCATTGTCCGCTTCGTGAATGGGAGCAATGTCTTCGGTGTCAAATTTCTCATCGTAGGCTGCTGTGATGCAGGCCCGCAGCTCCTCCTCGGTGAAATCCGTCAGAAACTGCTTCATGACCTCATAGGCCAGATCCTGATAGCTGAGCTCGGAAAGCGCTGCCAGACTTTTGTCCAATACCGGCAGTGTCTCCGGTACGAAAAGACCGCCGTCCTTGGCAATGCCCCGCAGGATTGCCTGGGATGCGGTGATGCCGGTTTCCTGACCTCTGGTTGAATTGTAAAGCATAATTTTCTCCTCTTTTGTCCTTCCTCAGATTGTCGCCGCCTTTGTCTTATCCAAAAGGCTCTGAATCTTCGTCTTCATCAGATCAAAGGCCACATCGTTCATACCGCTGTTGATGACGATATCTGCCTGCTGCCGGGTGGGCTCCACATACAGGTAATGCATGGGCTTCACCGTTGTGAGATACTGCTCGGAAATATCCTCCACATGACGGCCCCGCTCCTTCACATCCCGGATGATTCTCCGGATGATGCGCTCGTCCGCGTCTGCCTCCACATAGATCTTGATGTCAAAGAGAGAGCGAAGCTCCGGATTCTCCAGCACCAGAATGCCCTCCACAATGATGATCTGAGACGGCTTCAGCGGAATGGATTTTTCTGTACGGTTATGCTCTGCATAGTCGTATACCGGACACTCGATACTCTCTCCGCGGCGCAGGGCCTTCAGGTGGCGGATGAGAAGATCTGTCTCAAAAGCTGACGGATGATCGTAATTTTCCTTCTGACGCACTTCAAAGGGAATGCCATCATTGGACTTGTAGTAATTGTCATGGTAGATCACCGTCACCTGGTCTCCGAAGGCATCCTTCAGCCGATTCGTGAAGGTCGATTTTCCGGAACCGGAGCCGCCGGCAATGCCGATCATAATACAGGAATTCATATGTACTCCCCCTCTTATCCATAGTTAGGATAGATTTAAGCACAAACTCGCGGCAATTTCAACCGCCAGATACTGAAGTAGAGCAGAATCGTCGTCCATAACAGCATAAAAACCAAACTGCAGATCCACATGGTCCAGAGTCCCACGCCCAGCTCGTCCCGCATGTAAAAGAGGAAGATGAAGAGGGCCACGCTGAGAATGGTGAGAATATAGGACAGGGTGGACGCCGCAAAAGTGCTCCGACTAAAGGCGGAGACGGCAATGCCGATGGCCGCAAGATACAGCGCCGTTACAAAATAAAAAACAAGCAAGGCCAGTAGCTGCAGCAGGCTGACACCGCCATAGATGTATACCGTGGCAAGGGAGGGTGCTGTACTGGCCAGAAGAAGCAGCACCTGGCTGAGGGCCGCCAGCAGCTTGCCGCGCACCAGCGCGGCGGGTGTCACCCCGGTGGTGAGAATCAATGCCAGACTCCGTCGTTCCCGCTCTCCCGTGATCGCCGAAGCGGTCAGGGCCGGCATCAGGAGCAGCAGCACGAGGAACTCCAGTCCCGCCATGATGCCGTAGATCCGCAGAAAATCCCCGTAGGCGATTTCTCCGGTCTGCCGGGCGCCTGCCTGCAGAGAATAGAGATTGATTACCACCAGAATGGAAAGCACGGCATTTAATGCGGTCAGCAGCAGCGGCAAAATATAGCTCCGGTTCTGCAGCATGGTTTCCTTTTTATAGATCGGATTCTGCTTCATAGCCCACGATCCTCCTTTCCGTTTCCTCACCGGAAAGCCGCCGGAACAGCGCCTCCAGATTCCCCTGCTCCCGGTGAAAGCCACAGACCGGCACACCCGCCAGCACCAGATCCTCCAACAGACCGGCTTCCTCTGTTGCGTCTCCTTCAAAATGGATCAGCAAGTCCCGATCGCGGATGCTGAGGGCATGAACGCCCGGGTTTTCCTTCAGCACCCGGATGGCCTCCGTGATGGCACCCTCCACCGTAATGATGATGGGACCGGAGGCATTGACCCGGCGCTGCACCTCGCTGAGGCTTCCCTCCAGCACCAGCCTGCCGCCGTCCAAAATTCCGATATCCGAACAAACACCGCTGATGTCCGACAGCACCGAGGCCGTCAGCAGCAGCGTCGTACCCTCGGCGGAAAGCTCCGACAGAATCTGTCGCAGCGTGCTCCGCCCCGCCGCATCCATCCCGCTCATGGGTGCATCCAGAAGCAGCAGCGTTGGTTTCGACAACAAGGCCCGCACCAGAGACAGCTTCCGGCGCTGCCCGGGACTCAGGCTGTCCACAAACTGTGTTTCCCGCCGACTGAGTCCCGCCATTTCCAGAAGAAGATGGATCCGGTTCTGCACCTCCGCACCGGAAAGGCCGCAGCAGGCTGCAAAAAAGTCCATATATTCCCCGACGGTCATGGCCGGAAAGCTGCCGGGATCCGCCGGCACATAGCCAAGTTCTGTCCCGGAAGCCGTGATCTTTACACTGCCGCCATCCCAGGTTTCCAGCCCCGCCAGGATGCGCAACAATGTACTTTTTCCGGCACCGGCAGTCCCCAGGAGTCCGTAAGCCGTGCCCTGGGGCACCCGGAGGCTGAATTCCTCCAGCACCGTCTTCTCACCGAAACGCTTCAGAAGCTTCTCTACCTCAATCATTTGCCGCGCCCTCCGTCTGTATGCTGCCTTCGCCTTCTGTCCGGCCGACCTGCTCCCGACAGCGCACCAGCAGCATCGGCAGGTACTGCCGTTTTCCGCTGTTGTCATTTCGCGGGATATACCGCACCTGCAGGGTATTGCTCTCATTGAGATAGGGCGATAATGCTGCCTCGTCCAACGCTTCCGTCAGGGAAACACTGTCGTAGCCGCCACTTTCATAGTTATAGAAGCAGATGCTGCCCCGGAACTGCGTCAGATCGCTGTCCTCCGTTTCCGCCAGCTGAAGATCCGTCATGGCCCTGAGTCCTGTGATTGCCGCGTTGTCCCCCAGATGATAGATCAAAACTGTTGTTTCTCCCCCGGAAATGCTGTTGCTGCGCGTTTCATAGTCTCCGCTCACCAGCTCCGGATCCCGACTCAGCGCCGCATAGCTCCGGTCCTCTCCTTCTCTTTCCGTCAGTGGCAGAGCGGCGGTCACCATGGTGACGCCATAGCTCTCCACACCCTTGCCGGCCACGAAATCCGCCGTATCCTCCCGAACGAAACCGATCAGTCGGGCATTGGAGAAGTAGCTGTTCATGTTGTTCTCGAGGTAGTAGCGCAGGAAGCTTTGGCCACTGCCGCCGGTGCAGAGGGAGGCAATGTAGCTGCTCTGTCCCACCGGTACCTGCAGCACCGAAAGTCCCGTGAGATCCACACTTGCTCCCGCCTCCAGTTTTCCGATGGGGCAGAGCCGGCCATACAAAAGGATTGCCGCATCCGTCAGGGTTTCCCCCGTGTTGTTCTGGATGCTGCCCTGCAGTGTCTCGCCGTCCAGCGTCAGACTGCCGGTGAAACTGCCATCGGTATTCGGCATCTTGTTGTGCAGTTCGAAATAGCCCGCCGTAAAGGGCTCCTCGTTTCGCATTTCGAGTCGTGTGGATTCCCGGTCATAGAAAATGTCGGTGCAGGCGACCTCCTGGCTGTCGGCCAGCCGTTGCAGATCTCCGGCAAAGCCCTCACCCCGCTGCACCGGGTACACGTAATACTCCGTCCGGATTTCCAGACCGCAGTGGTTCCGGTCGGAGGAGCGCACATTGATATAGTCCGTCTCATCCACCGATTCGGCCGACACATCCTTGAGCTTTGCGTAGGTCAGGAAGCTTCCGTTGAAGCGGGTGGATATGCCCAGCACCCAGACGGCCAAGGTGAAAAAGATCGACAACAGCAGCACCGCAGGCCGGTACAGCCGCAGAGCGCCGCGGTTTCGCATGAGATAATAGAGGCAGGGCCCCGACAGCAGCACATAGGCAAAAAGCAACAGCATATACAGGACGGCATGGGGCAGCTTGCTGAGATCCGAAAGGTTCATGAGCTTTTCAAGGCTCTCATACTGGGCCAGGCTCTGCTCTGCCGAGGAAACTGACAGGGACGACATGCGGCTCTGTCCCAGCAACGCGGTCAGTACCGCGGCGGCATAGTCCTCCTGCTCCGTGGCAAAACGCTGCAGCTCGCAGAAATCATAGGCCGCCACCGCAATGAGGCCGGATCCCTCGGAAAGCTCCGCGAGAAGTGGAAGACTGTTCATGGAGAACAGTTCCCGGCCATTTTCGAGATACACCGGAGACAGCCACAGGGAATAGCGCTGCTGTCCGCTGTCCGTTCCGAGAAGCGCTGCCGTCGTGGCCGTTTCCCGGGCGGGCACCAGCGGCTGCTGCAGCAGCTCTGAAAACCAGGGGGTCAGGGCCGCGGCACCGTTTTTGCCGCTGCCGAAAAGGAGGATGCCGCCGTTTTCTGCCCAGCGCCGGAGACAGCGGGCCTCCGCCTCCGACACCCGACTCATATCAAAGTCGGTCACCAGAATCACATCCAGCTGGTCCAGCTCGGTCTCGTCCTTCGGCAGATTTTCGCTGTCCAGCGTCACCGTCCGCGTATGCAACAGCCCGTCATTGAGCCTGACATCATTAAAATAGGAAAGCTTCTCCGGGTTGTCCGAAAGAATGCCCAGCAGCAGCTCTGCACCGCTCTGGTTCACCTCCAGACCGATGCGCCGGCTGCCCAGCACGGTGCCGTCCCGTCGCACCGCCTTCACCAGAAGCTGATTCACCTGTCCGCCCAGCGCCACATTGACCTTCAGTTCCGCGCTGCTGCCGGCCTCTGCGATGGCCTGGTAGCGATACTGATAGAGCCGTCTACCGGAATCCGCCATATATACGTAGACGTACCCCGAAAAGGTTTCCTCTTGTGTATTGTCCAGCACGATGGTCAGCGGCAAATAATGTCCTGCCTTCGCCGTGTTCTGGTAGCCATAGGTCACCTCCAGGTTCACTGCATCCGCCCGGGAGGAAAAGCTCCCGAAAAGCAGAAAAAGCAGCATGAGAAAAAGACCGGCGATTCTGCCGGTCTGTTCCTTTGCGCGCTGGCTGATTTTATTCTTCATCCCGATTCTCCGCTGCAAAATCCTCCTGCCGCTCCTCATAGTGCAGCGGCAGCTGTACCGTAAAGCAGGTGCCGCCCAGACCGGAGCTCACTGACACCTGCCCGTGATGCATCTCTGCAATGTTCTTCACAATGGCCAGTCCCAGGCCGGTGCCTCCGGTACTGCTGGTGCGAGAATGCTCCACCCGGTAAAACTTATCGAAAATCAGGGGCAGCTCCTTCTCCGGAATCACGTAGCCGAAGTTGGTCACCCGCACCGTCACCTGCTCGCCTTCCCGGTGCAGCCGCAGCAGCACCCGCTTACCCTCAGCGCCATACTTAATGGCATTGCTGATGAGATTGTCAAAGAGCCGGGCCAGTAGATCCCCGTCCGCCTCCATCAGAAGGCTGTCACAATCGGACAGAAACTCATAGCTCAGCCCGTTCTTTTCGAAACTCGGATAGCTTTCCTCACAGAGCTGGGCCAGCAGCTGCACAATGTCCAGCTTCGCGATATGCATGTTGACCCGTCCGTAGCTCAGCTTCGTGAAGCCGAAGAGCTCCTCGATGAGCTTCTGGAGCCGCCGGGCCTTGTTGTATACAATTTCAATGTATTTCTTCTGCTGCTCCGGATTCAGCCCCTCCTGGTTTTTCAGGATGTCCAGATAGCCAAGGATGGAGGTCAGAGGCGTCCGCAGATCGTGGGCCACATTGGTGATGAGGTCCGTCTTGGACTGCTCCGTCTGTCGCTCCCGCTCGATCAATTCCCGGATATCCCGCTCCATCCGGGTAATGGAGGCAGCGATATGGCTGAGCTCGCCCTCGCCCGGAATGTACAGCTCTGTGCTGAGATCTCCGGCGGAAATCTGTTCCACAGCCCCGGCCAGCTTCTCAATGTCCCGGGCCGTGCGACTCTGAAGCACCGTAAAGCACAGCGTAAAGAGCACGATGCCCAACAGCACGAAAAGCAGCACACTGAGTTGCGAACCGAAGGCAAAGCGCTGCACCAACTGGGAATCACTGCCGTTTCGGTAGAGATAGGCGGAAAAGGACGTGATACTGGTCACCAGTATGGTCAGCACCAGCGCCGCTACCGCCGCCGAAATCCCGATATGAATCAGAAGCTGCAGCATGTAGCCCCGCCCCACGGGCCGGAAGGCATGCTTGCCGCTGCTCTGCTCCTTCACCTGCTTCTCTTCCATGGCTTACTTATCGATCTTGTATCCAACACCCCAGACCGTGGAGATGATCTTGTTCTCCCGCTGGTCCTCCTTCATCTTTCCGCGAAGACGCCGGATGTGCACCATTACGGTGTTGTTGGCCTCATAGACCTTCTCGTTCCATACCTTCTCGAAAATCTCGTCCGTGGAAAAGACCTTGCCGGGATGGGACGCCAGCAGGAAGAGAATGTCGAACTCGATCGGTGTCAGCTTAATGTCTTCACCGTCGATGGTGACCTTGTGGTTGTCCTTGTTGATGGTCATCTCCCGGATGGTGATCTCGTTGTTCTGGAACTGTCCCGCTGCATTGGGGTTCAGCTGGGTGTAACGCCGCAGCTGGGACTTTACCCGGGCTGTCAGCTCCAAAGGATTAAAGGGCTTGGTGACATAGTCGTCTGCACCGCCCGTCAGGCCCACAATCTTGTCCAGATCCGTGGACTTCGCCGACAGCATGATGATCGGCACATTGGACGTCTCGCGGATCTTCCGGCACATGGTGAGACCATCCATACCCGGCATCATGATATCCAGCAGCACCAGATGAATCTCCTGGGATTCCAGAATTTTTAAGCCGTCCTCTGCATTGTAAGCCTTGAACACATGATAGCCGTCGCTCACCAGGTAGATTTCCACCAGCTCCGCGATTTCCTTCTCATCGTCCACCACCAGAATATTTACTTCTGCCATATTGTTTTGTCTCCTTTACAAGGTATCCACCAGGCTTTACAGTGCCGGGCGCCCCGATAGCCAAGCTATCGCTGAGCCCAGTGGATTAGTAGCACCCTAGTACTCTCAGCGCCGCTGCCTGGTCCGTGAGGCCGTTCAGGGCGTTGATCACATTGGGATCCGAAAGCGAGCCCTCCACATCCACAAAGAAGCGATACTCAAAGTTCCGCTCCGGAATGGGCCGGGACTGAATCATCAGCATGTTCACATTGTTGAAAATGAAATTTCCGAGGGCATTGTACAGGGCACCCGGCTGATGACTGGCTTCAAAACAGATGCTGATCTTCGATGCATTCGCACGATAGACCTTACCCTTGCCCACGATCAGGAAGCGGGTGGTGTTCTGCTTCTGGGCATTCACACCCCGCTGCAACACCTCCAGGCCGTACAATTCTGCCGCTTCCTCACTGGCCAGCGCTGCCGCCGTCCGGTCGCCGCTCTCCGCCACCTGCTTCGCCGCCACTGCCGTATTCAGTACCGGCACCGCCTCGATCTCCGGGTGGGCCTCAAAGAAGGCACCGCACTGACCGATGGCCTGGGCATGAGAATACACCCGGCGGATTTCCCCGGGCACTGCCCCGCTGACGCCCAGAAGCGCATGGCGAATCAGAAGATCCGTTTCTCCCACAATGGCGCAGTCCGGATACCGGAGCAGAAGGTCAAAATTGTCGGTCACGGCGCCATGGGAGGAATTCTCGATGGGCAGCACCGCATAGTCTGCCTCTCCCTTCTCCACAGCTTCCATGGCATCGTGCCAGGTCTTCACATTAAAGAAAGAAGAATCTTCCGAAAAGCTCTTCCGCGCCGCGATATGGGCATATGCCCCCTCCACACCCTGGTATACCACGCGCTTCGCACTGAAGTCCATGTCCGGAAGCTCCTGAAATCCCAAGTCCATACGCCGTCCGCTTTCCTGCAGGATTTCCAGCTGCCGCCGCCGGGAAAGGGTCATCAGCTGGGAATACAATTCCCGCACACCCTTTTTGTCAAAATCCGAGTGCACAAAGGATTCCACCGTATCCAGCTTCTGCTTCTCCCGCGCCGGATCCAGCACCTGCTTCCCGGTACGAATTTTGTCCCGGGCTACCTCCTCACAGAGGGCCATTCTCTTCTCATAGAGCTTCGCAATCTGGCGATCCACAACATCCAGCTCGTCTCTCAATTCCAGTAAATTCATGCCTTCGCTTTCTCCTCTTCCTGCAGCTCTTCCAGATAAGAAATGATCTTTCCCCGGGTATAGGCGCCCACCTGCTTTCGCTCCGTCTCCGGCAGCTCACTGAGCAGAATGGGCTTTCCAATCTTCACCCGCACATGCACCGGCCGGATCCAGGGGAAATGTGCCTCCAGAATGTTTCGGGTATGTAGCATGGCCACAGGAATCACCTTGCAGCCGCTCTTCTCCGCAATTTTGAAGGACCCCTCCTTAAAGGGAAGCATATCCTTTTCGTCCTCCCCCTTGGATCGGGTGCCCTCCGGATAAATCCAGATGGAGGTGCCGGTCTTCACCAGCTTGATGGCATTGATGATGATCTTCAGATTCTGCTTCAGATTGTCCCGGTCAATGAACTGGCAATGCAGAAGCGTCATCCAACGGGGCAGGAGGGGCACCTTTTCCAGGTCGTCCTTCGCAATGAAGCCCGTGGGACCCTTCACCAAGCTGTAGCCAATGACAATGTCAAAGAAGGAGCGGTGGTTACCCACATAGAGCACCGCCTCATCTTCCGGGATATTTTCCAGTCCTTCGACCTCATAGGTCACACCGGCCGCCGACAGTACCCGTCGGAACACGCCCTTGACCTGTGAAAGCACATACATATCCTTTTCCCTGCCCTCCGGCATGGTCCGCAGCCGAAGAAGCCGCCAGCTTCCCAGGGTCAGAAAGGATACCACCACCAGCAGCACCAAAATCAAATGCAGCATCTCAACCTCCTGTGAGTAATCTTCTATGCCTGCGCATTCGCAGGCTCCACACAGTACTATAGCACTTTAAAAGTTACGGATTGCTTCGCGCTTGCGCGCTCCCGCAATCCTGCCTTGCATTCGCATTCCGGGCTTTCGCCCTACATTGCTCATGCATGGCAGGTTGCCAAGTGTCTATGCGTCCTTGCGTGTAAACACGCCGTCCGCATAGCCGTTTGGCAACGCTTTTAAAGCACGTCTGAAAAATGCGGGCGAAGCTTCGTGAAGAAGCGGAGGCCCACCACAAACAGCAGCAGCGTCACGATCCAGAAATAAATCCCCAGGGTGGGCCGCATCCAGAAGGGATCGCCCGTGATCATGGAATCCCGGTAGCCCGCCACAATATAGTAGAAGGGATTCAGCTTCAGTACCGTGGCCACCCAGGGTGCCCGGCTGGTGAACAGCGTCTCATCGTACATGATGGGACACATCCAGATACCGAACTGCAGAAGGATGCCGACGATCTGCTGCATGTCCTTGAAGAACACGTTGATGGCACTGGTCAGATAGGAAAGCCCCAGGGCCAGCATGGCCGCCGCGAAGCTGTAGTACACGATCTGCAGCCAGGAAATCTGCGGCATTCTGCCGTTCGCGAGATAAAAGACCAGCATCACCAGAATGAAGAAGAGATGCACGAAAATGCAGGAAAAAAGCTTGATGATGGGCAGAAGCTCCACCGGGAACACCACCTTCTTCACAAGATAACTGTATTCCTGCAGGATTCCCGTCGTCATGTTCATGACTTCAGAAAAGAAAAACCAGGGCACGATGCCCGGGATCAGCCACGTCGTATAGCTCACATCCGGCACCGGCGGCGCCGATTTGAAGCCGTAGGGGCCGAAGATAAAAGCATAGATGGCGATGGTCACCAGGGGTTGAATGAACATCCAGACGATGCCGAAATAGGAGCCCACAAAGCGCTTTCGGAAATCCGCCTTCGCGAGATCCCAGATCATACGCCGTCGGGCCTTGATATTCCGAAAAAGACTGAGGATAGTATGCATGAATTCTGTTTTTATCCTTTCATAGTTGGTAGGACCTATGTCCTATCCTTACAGTGTACCACAAATCCGCACAAAGAAATACAGAAGAAGCCCCAGGCTCACCAAAAGCTCCGGCAGCAAAATCCGGGCAAGCCACTTTTCGCCGCCCTGCGGTTTACCTCCGGTCAGGCTGCAGAGCAGCATCGGGAGTACCGGCAGGAAGTATCTTCCCTGCACGCCCAGCGCATAGTCTGTCCGCTTCGGCGTATAGGCCGACAGCATAGTGAGAAGAATCACTGTGCAGAGCAGCAGCGGCGTCACCACCAGCCAGATCCGGGATAATGTCTTCAGGCCGCAGCCGCCTTCCTGTCCCCGGGAACGGTCGCCCAAAATCGTCGCGAGCAGTACCGCGAGATAGTAGAGCGTCACCAGCAGTAGCGGTGTGCACAGCTTCATGTCAAAGTGCCCCATGGGACTTCCCACCATGGTGAGGAGATATTCCCCGCCCTTGATCATCAGCGTATTCCGGAGAATCTTCAACAGCACCACCGGCATGCGGACGAGTTCCAGGAGATCATAGGTCTCGATCACCGGTCCCGTGGTGCCCCAGCTGGTCTCGTGCACCGCAGCGGCCCCCGGCAGGTATTGCAGGAGCGTCTGAAAATTCACCAGCACAAGCGACAGCACCATCAAAAATCCCACACCCAGGATGGACAGGAACCACAGTCCGGGATGCCGCCAACGCCGCACCGGAATGCTGAGGCAGCCCAGGAAAAGAAGGCTGTAGACCATCTTGCAGGGTGAAAGCATTAGCGCCAGAAGCCCGATCTCAAGAAAATCCCGCCATGTGATATATCGCTCCGACAGGCTGTGCTCCAGGATCACCGCCGTGAGATAGAAGCTCAGCCCCAAAATATAGGCATCATAAGAAAAGGAACTCACCAGCTCCAGCAGCATCGGGAAGAGAGAAACCGAAAAGAAAATGCCCTTTCCCACCGGCGTTCGCCGCACCGCAGCCGCACCGAGCAGTGCAAAAAAGAGGAGGTTCATGAAACGTCCCAGAAAAAGCAGCCCATAGCCGCCAAGACGCAGAAGCCGCGCCAGGGTCATGCCCAGCGCCGGCATGAGATACGCGAGGGGCGTGGTATGCACCGGCTGCTGCAGGGTATAGTGATAGCCTTCCTCTCCCGTGGAGAAAATCCCCCGCTTCCAAAGTTCCTCATAGCTCTTCCGGGTCAGCGTCATGCCGATCACCGTGGCATTGTCCGGGTCCTCATCCCCGGGCCAGTCGTCGATAAACACGTCTTCCGTCCGGATGCGGAGATGTCCCTCGTCATCATAGAGGGGCTTGGGGCTCTGCATGATCGTGCTGGAAAGTTCGTAGGCCCCCACATAGTGCAGCACCTCGTCCGGCGCCGACAGCGGCGAAAGCACAAGGGAATACAGCAGCCCCGCCGCAAGAATCGTCAGAAAATAGAGACGCTGCAGAGGCCAATGCCGGCGGAAGCCCTGCCAGAGGCCAACGAGAAGAGCCAGCGCGAGAATCGTCAGCACCACGAGCCACCCCAACAAAAAGCCGTCACCGGCAGCCAGCATCTCCTGTATCCACTGCCTCATGCCTGCTGCCCCTTTTCTGTGCTTTGAATCGCCTGCGATTCCGCATCCTTCGCTTCTTCCCGCTCCGCCTTCTCCACCAATGCCAACTCCTGCACCAGCGTCTTCAGCCGCTCCTCCAGCGCCCCCAGCTTCATGCTCATATTAAAATTCTTCACAAGAAGAATAAAAATAATGAAAAGGAAGAGAAAATTAGGTGTGGAATAGATGCCCAGCAGTCCCGCCAGGGTATCCGGCAGCACCGGGAACAGGGCAAAGACCACGAACATCAGAGACAGCAGCAGCCAGAACACGGATTCCTCTATGCTGATCCGGGAACGGCGGATTTTATGATTGATCAAAGCACAGGTGCCCACCGAAACCACGATGAGAACCAGACGAAACAAGGCAGTCATTTCGATGTTTTCCTCCAATAGCCGGGACTCATGCTGAGACGCAGCACCAGCCATTCCGGCAGCTTTCGATAGTTCTTCCCCAGCTTATAGCCCAGGAGCTTGCAGAAGGAGCGCCATCCCAGGGGAAGCAGCAGCCAGGGCCGTCCCTGCCGCAGCAAGGTTTGGGCATTCCGGCATACCATACGGGCACCCTCGCCTTCCGAGGGCACCCCCGCAAAAACCTCCGGATGATCCGCCTGTGATACGCCCAGATCGAAATTCCGGTGCAGCTGCTGCAGCCCGGAATAGTGATGTGCATGGTAGACCATCGCATCCGCCGCATAGCAGCTCTTGTAGCCCGCCTTCAGCATGGTGCAGGCAAAAACCATATCCTCATTGAAGATGGCCGGGCTCACGAAGCCCCCCAATGCATCAAAGACATCCCGGCGGTACATACAGCATACATCCGACTGGAAATAGGTCTTGATCCCAAGCGTCGGCAGATCCTCAATGCTCTTCACCCGGCTCTCCTCCGGATAATTAAACTGCCGGGCAAAGACCTCGTCAAAGGCACTCTCCTCCGTGGCCAGCTGCCGCCCGTAAACCGCAGCGATCTGCGGATCCCGGGAAAAGGCCGCCAGCATATGGGAAAGAAGTTCTGTGTCCCGGGGCACCGCATCGTCTGTCATCAGCAGAAAATACGGTGCTGCGGAATATGTGACACCCAGGTTCCGGGTGGCCGCGTGGTCAAATGCTTCCTTCCGGATATGATGCACTTCCACCAGGGAACTCGTAATGGAGGTCCCGTCCAGATACTTCTCCTCTGTGTTGATGACGATGATCTTCCGGGGCTGCACGCTCTGCTTCTCCAGCATTTCCAGCAGGCGGAAAAACTTCCGTCCCGGTTTATAGGTGGGGATGATCACATCCACTTCCTGTTTTCCCTGCATTTTATTCTCCCAGACTGCTTTCCCAGCGGTGGCGGGCCCGCAATGCGAAGGCCGTGAACAGCAGGAACAGCAGCAGCATCAGCAAAACATAGTTGAGAGCGCCTCCAAAAAGCGCCCAGTGCTGCACCATCCGGCCTGCCGTAAGCACTGCCACAGCGGCAGCCAATGCATAGCCGAAAAAAATCTCCTTCTGGCAGCGCAGCGTCACCAGAATATAGTACTGCACATTGGCCAAGGCATAGAGACCGCCGCCAAGGATCAGCAGCACAAAGCTCTGCCGTTCACTGAGGAAACGTCCCTGGTAACTGCTGCCCAACAGCCACTCGAAGATCCGAAGTCCCAGGCCGCCAAAGATCAGGGCCCCCAGTGTGATCACAATCGCCAGTCCCGTCACGGCCAGAAGCATAAAGCGGCAGCCCTTCCGGAAGTTCTCCTTTTCGCCGCCGCTGTAGTCCGCCGCCAGGCGGGTCAGCATCGGCCGCACCAGGAAATTCGCAATGAGATAGATAAAGGAGGTCGGCATGAAAAGGATATTGAAAATGCCCGAGATCTCCGCTCCCATGCCGCTGTCCACCGCATACTTAGAGGCAGAAAAGATATAAAAATCCAGAAAAACCGAGAAAAACAGGAGCCCGGTCTGCTGCAGGAGCCTGCCGACATTATCCCAGGATGCACGACTGCGTTTCACCTTCTCCGGCAGAGGCCGCACGCCAAAACACCAGATGCCGAAAAGCTGTGCAAGGTCCGCGAAAAGACAGCTCAGCAGCAGATTTTTGCCGATGGCGAGGCTTAAGAGCAGCACGCACACCGACAGCAGCGTCCGGAAGCAGAGGGACTGCCCGCAGCGGTAGAGAAGTCCCTGGCGCTGCAGCTCCGACTCGTATACATCCCCGTAGCCGTCCAGGATCTTGTAAAAGGACAGCAGGAATAGGATCAGCGCCCGTCGGGCATCGTACTGCCCGGAAAGACACATGCACGAAAGAAAGATCAGCGCGCCCAGCACCGCCAGTCCCGCGGTCAGCCGCCGGGTCCAAAGATAATCCCCGAAACTGTACTCCGGCTTCATGTCGGTAATCTGGAAGGGACGAATGCCGAAATAGGCCACGATAAACATCTGCTGCCCCAGTGTGGAGAAGCCGAAGCCAAAAATACCGCCATCCCGGGCTCCCGCCAGGCGAATCACCGCAAAGGCCAATACCATAGAGGCCAACGCATATACCAGACTGCCGACGGCATTCCACAGTACATCATTTTTCCAAAGCTTCGTCACTTATTTATACGCTCCTCTGAAATTCTGCACCAGGAGGATGGACACCAGCATCCGCAGCATATAGCGGATGGCATTCATGGGACGGAGATAGGACTCTCCCGCCAGCCGGTCCTCGATGGTCACCGGAGCCTCCGCCACCTTGGCGCCGTTCTTCATCAGATACGAAATGGTGTCCGGCTCCGGTCCATAGTTCAGCTTCTCCGCGAAGCTCTCGATCACCCGGCGGTTGTACATCCGAAGCCCACAGGTGGGATCCGTCACCTTCCGCCCCGTGGTGAGGAAAATCGCCGCGGAGATCATCCGGGAACCGATTTCCCGCAGGGAGCCGCCCTTTTTCTTCTCCAGAAAGCGGGAGCCCAGCACGATGTCATAGTCTCCCGCTTCCATAGTCTTTAAAAGCGCTGCCACATCCTCCGCCCGGTGCTGCCCGTCGCCGTCAAACTGCACCGCATAGCGGTAGCCGCGCCGATAGGCATATTTCATGCCGGTCTGAAAGCAGCCCGCCAGGCCCAGATTCACCGGCAGAGAAATGTAATGATAGCCCATCTTCTCACAGAGCGCCTCCGTGCCGTCGGTGGAGCCGTCGGACACAATGATATAGTCCGCGCCGTTACCGTGTTCCGTGATATCCGCCACCACCCGGGGCAGGTTTTCCGCCTCATTGTAGGCCGGGATCACCAGCAGCACACGACTCTGCTGTTCACATTCTGCATTCCACATATTTTCTCGTCATATAGCCGCACTGGGGCACCGCATCCTCCCGGATCTCTTCCCCCGCAAAGCAGCGCAGGGCACCGGAAACCACCGGCACGCCCGCCAGCTCCGTAAAGGCTACCCCGCCGCTAAAGCGGGGATTGCATTCGATAAAGTAGTACACACCGGAGCCTTCACCCCGGATAAATTCAAAGTTCACGCAGCCCAGGACATTGAGTCCCGCCGCGATTTGCCGACAGGCCGCGATCAGCGCACTGTCCCGGAACACCCGCACCGAAAGTCCGGCGCCGTTGGGCGTCCGCAGCAGCTCCTCCCGGGGCACTGCCACACAGTGGCCCTTGCTGTCCCGCAGCACATCCACCGTCACCACATGTCCCTTGATCAGGGGCTGCACGATGTAGTTCTCCAATGCACTGTCGTCCATTTTGCTCGGATCGCAGATATTGGAAAAAGCAAAGCCCAGCTGGTCCTCCTGGAAGATCCGGTAGAGTCCGCTGGAGGAACGGCCGTTGACCGGCTTCAGAATCAGCGGATAGGTCACGTTTTCGAAGTCAATGTCGGCGGCCCGACGGCTCGGGATGATGCGCACATTTCCCTTCAGCTCCGGATGGGAAAGCCCCCGAAGAATGCCGTTCACCTTCATACTGAGGGACAGCTTGTCCCGGAGCAGGGTGATCTCCTCCTCCCCGGACATGCAGAGGCAGACCCCTGCGGCCGCAAACGCTTCCCGGTGCCGGTTCAGGGCATCCACCTCCAGATCCGTCAGCGGAAAAAGATACTGCGCCTTCTCTTCGGCACAGAGGGACAGCAGCGCGGCGATGTACTTTTCTTCCTCTGAGGACAGAGGCACCTGCAGGAAGCGGTCCACCTCCTTAGAGGCCGGAATCCAGCTTTCCTCGTAGATGTCCGTGCCGATGATCCGGTGTCCCAGCGCCTTCAGCTCCCGGATGACACAATCCGCCGAAAAGGAGCCGATGGCCGTCACCAGTACTGTTGTTCTCTCCATAGTCCCGTTCCTCCTTCATTACCGCTCAGTTCGGTCTTCCGTTCAGAATGATCCGGCAAATTTTCTCCACATCCGCCATCTCCAGATCCGGATAAATGGGCAGCGTCAGAATCTCCTCGGAAACCAGCTTCGCCACCGGCGTTTCATTGACGTCATACTGATCCCGGTAGCAGCTGTAGGCATTGATGCAGGGATAGAAGTACTTTCTTGCATGAATGTTGTAGCGCTCCAGATTGGCATAGACCGCATCACGGCTGTAGGCATAGTTATGGAAACGCACCGGCATATACGCATAGTTGGATACCGTGCGGGGATTCAGCAGCGGCAGAATGATGCCCCGCATGTTCCCCAGCAGTTCCATATAGCGGCAGAAGATTTCCTTTCTCTTCCTAATATAATCGTCCACATGGTGGAGATTGCAGAGCCCCATGGCAGCGGCAAATTCATTCATCTTGCCGTTGGCCCCCACCGAGGCCACTTCTTCCTTCCCCAGAATACCGAAGTTCTTCAGCTCATACAGCTTCTTCATGAGTTCCGGATTTTCCGTACCGCAGCAGACAGCACCGCCCTCGATGCTGTTGAACACCTTGGTGGCATGGAAGGAAAACATGGAGGCGGTACCGTAGCTGCCGACGCCCTTTCCGTCATAAAATTCGCCGAAGGCATGGGCCGCATCGTAGATCACCGGCAGACCATGCCGGTCGGCGATTTCCTGGATATCGTGGACCGCGCAGACATTACCGTAAACATGCACCGGCAAAATCGCGCAGGTCTTCTCCGTGATGAGAGACTCCAGTTTGTCCGGATCCATGGTATAGTTCCGCTCGTTGATGTCGCAGAACACCGGCGTCAGTCCGTTTCGCACGATGGCGTGGGTGGTGGACGCAAAGGAGAAGGGCGTGGTGATCACCTCACCCTTGAGGTCCAGGGCCTGCAGCAGAAGCTCCAGCGCACTGTGCCCGTTCACGAAAAGCTCCAGCTCCGGCACCTGCATGTATACCTTCAGCTTTTCCCGCAGCTCTTCATGATATTTTCCCATATTGGTGAGCCAGGCGGAGTCCCAAATGTCCTGCAGCATGGCCTCGTATTCCGCGAGCGGCGGCAGGCTGGCCCGGGTCACATTGATTATTTTATCATCATTCGTCATTTATTCTGACCTCGTTTTCTTTACGATTCTATATGATTCCTTACAAATTGTAAATCCTTCTGGTATCTTTCCATGAAGTGTGATAATGTGTAGCCACTGGGCGCAGCGCAGGCTTGGCTTGCGGGATGCCCGGTAGCTGTTTAAAAAACAGCCACCGTGTACGAGATACAGGAGGGTTTAAAGAATATGTACAGTATGAAAAAGCTGATTGCCGCCGCAGCCGCAGCGGCTATGGTTTGCACATCGCCGCTGACCGCACTGGCTGATGGTCCCGGCGATTCCGTCAGCAGCAATAGTGGCACTGCCATCGTTTCGACAGGCAGCACACCGGACGGCAGCAGTGCAGACAATTCCGCCAGCAGCAACAGCGGAAGCACAACAACCACAACAAATACCACAAGCACAGCAAGTGCCAGCAGCGACAGCAGCAAGCTCAGCTCCCTGACAGTGGATACCATTCGTCCCTTAATGACCATTTCCCGGGACGGTGATATGCAGGCAGATCCGGTGCTGAATCTGGTGCCGCTGGCCACCTATTATGCTTTCACCTCTGCCGGTGACCGCATCGACTATGCCTACACCAGCGAGCCGGATTCCTTCCTCTATGCAGAGAGCGGCTTCAAGACGCTGAAGATCGAGCACCAGAACGTGGGCCGCTGGTACTACCGCACCTATACCCAGGGCAGCGGCTGGGGCTCTTGGGCAACCAGCGGTGAGACCACCCAGGACAAGGGCAATGTCCAGGCCGTTATGCTGCGTGTGAAGGGCTATTCCCATAAGTTCGGCGAGCTCTACTATCGTGCGGTACTGAACGACGGCACCGTAACCGACTGGGCAAAGGCCGGCCAGGCCTGCGGCAGCATCGGCTCCGACAAGTATATCGTGGGTCTGAAGATCGCCTTCTGGCGGAACGGTGTGGCCTTCCCTTATGCTACAGATCATCCTCTGGACAACGGTGCCACCGAGGGTGTTTACAATGACGGCAGCGGCGTGAAGTACGCCACCGCAGACGGCTCCGCTTATACCGGCTGGGGCTTCGATGCAGACTCAAACCAGTACTATTTTGAAAATGGTGTGGCAGTCACCGGCTGGAAGGCCATCAACGGCTACAACATCTACTTCGACGGAAACGGCGTGGCCCAGAAGGATCTGGAACCGGTGATGGGACTCCAGAGCTCCTATGCCATCAAGATCAACAAGGCAACCCGTACCGTATATGTGATGACGAAGGATTCTTCCGGAAACTATACCATTCCCTTCAAGACCTTCATGTGCAGCGTCGGCCCGGATACCCCGCTCGGCTCCTTCAAGATCTACGAGCAGTACCGCTGGCACTTCATGCACACGGATTGCTACTGTCAGTTCCTGTCCCGGTTCTACCAGGGCTTCCTGCTGCATTCCCTGCTGTACACCAAGGCGGATGCACATACCTTTGATGCCATCAACTACAACTTCATGGATCAGGCCATTTCCGGCGGCTGTATCCGTCTGAAGGCCGGCGATGCCGCATGGATCTACAACAACTGCAAAAACGGCACCACTGTGACAATCTACTCCGATACCTGGGACAAGGGCCCCATCGAGAAGGATGCCATCAACCAGGCCATTCCGAGAAGTCAGGATTACGATCCCACAGACCCTGTGGTGGGCGGACAGCAGAGCAGCGAGGATGCCGCAGCCGTACAGGCTGCCCAGTCTGAAGCAGCCCAGGACGCCGCTGAGGGCGCCATCGAACCCAACGTCTAAGTTATGGCAAGATCAACAATTATTATCCCAAATTATAACGGTTACCGCTTTCTGGCGGACTGCATGGAGGCTCTGTCAAAACAGAGCCTCTCTGATTTTTATACTCTGGTGGTGGATAACGGTTCCTCTGACGAAAGCCTTCCCTGGCTGCGCCATTGGGCAGAAGAAGATCCGGCGCACCGCATCCTCATCGAAAACCAGGACAACCTGGGCTTCTCCGGTGCCGTGAATCAGGGCATCCAATGGTCCATGGACCACGGCTGTCTCTACAGCGTCCTGCTGAACAACGACACCAAGGCAGATCCGGATTTCCTCCGGGCACTGGAAGAAGCCCTGGACAAAGATACCCGGCAGCTGCTCTTCGCGGTCAGCTCCCAGATGCTGAAAATGCACGATCCCACACAGATTGACGATGCCGGTGACCAGTATACGGTACTGGGCTGGCAATTTCAGCGCGGTCTGGAGGAGTCGATGGTACGCTGGCAAAGTCCGGCCTATGTCTTTTCCGCCTGTGCCGGTGCCGCCGCCTACCGGAATACGGCACTGCAGAAAACCGGCCTCTTCGACACGGCCCACTTCGCCTATCTCGAGGACATGGACATTTCCTTCCGGGCACAGCTCTACGGCTATCGCATCCTCTACGAACCCAAGGCCCGCTGCCTGCATGTCGGTTCCGGCACCAGCGGCAGCAAATACAATGCCTTTAAGGTCCGGCTTTCGGCCCGAAACAGCTGGTATCTGCTCTACAAGAACATGCCAAAGCCCATGCTGCTCCTCAATATCCTTCCCCTGAGCCTCGGCTACCTGGTGAAGTATCTCTTTTTCCGACGCAAAGGCTTCGGCAAGGAGTATCTGGAAGGCCTGAAAGAGGGCTTCCGCACCGCCAAAACGCTAAAACGTGCCCGTTTCGGGGAAGTGCCGTTCCTGCGCTTCCTGAGCATCGAGCTGCGGCTCCTGGCCGCTACCCTGGAATACGGCTCCCGCATGATGGAGCGGTACGACAAACGAAAACGCAAACATTGATCGCAGCAGCATCACAAAGTAAAAGCCCCGGGAAATCCCGAGGCTTTTACTTTGCTCTTATGAAACCCTCACCGCCGTCTCGCGGTCACGTTCACCCACTCGCCCTGGTGCTGCACTTCCAGCACTTCAAAGACGTCCTCATGGGCCTTGAAGGCATCCAGTACTTCCTGCTCCCGTGTATCCAGTATACCGGAGGTGATGAAGATACCGCCCTGCTTCAGGAAGGGTCCCACCTCGCCGGTCAGCAGCACGATCACCGGGGCCAGAATATTGGCCACCACGATATCATACTTTCCGAAGCCGACTTTTTCGCGCACTGCCTGGTTCTCCGGGCCGATGACATTCCCCACCAACATATCGAAGCGGTCCTCGGTCAGGCCGTTGGCCAGCAGATTGTCATGAACCGCCGGTACGGCTTCCTCGTCCAGATCGGTACCAAAGACATGGCCCGCGCCAAGCTTCAGCGCCGTGATGCCCAGAATGCCGGAGCCGGTGCCCAGATCCGCCACCTCCATACCCGGCTGCAGATACTTCCGCAGCGCCCGGATGCAGAGCTGTGTGGTCTCATGCATGCCGGTGCCGAAGGCCGTGCCCGGATCGATCTCAATCAGCAGCTTGTCCTCGCAGCCTTCCGGAACCGCCTCCCAGCTCGGCTTGATGAGGATGTCGTCCACCGTGAAGGGATGGAAGAAGGTCTTCCAATTGTTGATCCAGTCCTTATCTTCCGTGTCCGCGCTGTCCATCGTGCCCTCGCCGATGTCGCAGTACTGCCGCATATTCTCCAGCTCTTCCCGCACCGACTGCAGCAGCGCCGCCAGCTCTTCCTCGGTATAGAGGTTTGCGGTGTTGGGCATATAGCTGTTGTCCACAGAGGGATCCTCCTCCATGGCCTTGGCCATCGCCAGCCGTTCCGCCTTGTCCTCCGGGCTCACCACTTCCACGTAGAAACTGACGTCGGCCTTGCCGTCGTCCGGTCCCATATCCGGCAGGATATCAATGAACATGCCCTTGGTGTCCGCCTCGGACAGGGGAATCCGATCCTCGATCTGCGCGCCTTCGATGCCCAGGTCCATGAGATTCGATACAAGAATCTCCTCCGCTTCCGTGGTGGTGTGTATGGTAAATTTTCTCCAGATCATTTCTTTTCCTTTCTCTGCCGACCGTAGTCCGAAACCTTGCCGGAATCACCGGCCCGCCGACATTATCCCTTCCTGTCTCCGTCAATGTCTGCTGAAGCGCCGCAGCATGGGCAAAAGCGTCTTCAGGGCTTCGATGCACACGTCCACCTCTTCCTTCGTATTGTATACACTGAAGGAGAAACGGATGGTGGAATCCAGCAGCTCCGGCTTCACGCCGATGGCCCGGAGCGTACCGGAAATGCCCGGATGGTTGGAGGAGCAGGCCGAGCCGGAGCTCACGTAAATGCCCTTTTCCTCCAGCGCGTGCAGAAGCACCTCCGCCCGGACGCCACCGAAGCTCGCGGAAACGATCTGGGGCGCGCTCAGCTCTCCCTTCTGGGAATTCACCGTCACATTCTCGAGCTTTTCAAGCTCCGTGATCATGTAGTCCTTCAGTTCCCGCAGCGCCGCCATCTTCTCCGCAAAGTTCTGGTAGGCCATCTCCGCCGCGAGGCCCATGCCCGCGATACCCGGCACATTGTGGGTACCGGAACGCATGTCCTCCTGCTGCCCGCCGCCGTGGATCAGCGGCTTGATGCGCACCTTCTCATCGATGTAGAGGAAGCCCACGCCCTTCGGACCGTGCAGCTTGTGTCCGCTCACCGACAGCATGTCGATATGCGCCTTCTTCGGCCGGATCTCATACTTGCCGTAGCCCTGGATCGCATCCGTATGGAACAGCGTATTGGGATTGCATTCCTTCACAATGCGTCCAATCTCCCCGATGGGCTCCAGCGCACCGATCTCATTGTTCACATACATCACAGATACCAGAATCGTGTCCGGCCGGATCGCCGCCCGCAGATCCTCCTGCGAAATATGCCCCTTTTCATCCACCGGCAGATAGGTGATCTCATAGCCCTGCTCCGCCAGGAAGTCCAGCGGCTTGTAAATGGCCGCGTGCTCCACGTTGGTGGAAATGATGTGCATGCCCTGCCGCTTCTTCGCATAGGCCGCCCCGATGAGGGCCATATTGTCCGACTCCGTGCCGCCGGAAGTGAAAACGATCTCTCGGGACTTCACCTTCAGGGTGTTCGCCACCTGCTCCCGGGCGTGCCGAAAATACTGCTCCGCCTGCATGCCCTTGATGTGCTTCGAGGACGGGTTTCCGTAATCCTCCAGCATGATCCGGCGCATGAGCTCCACCACCTCCGGATAACAACGCGTGGTGGCCGAATTGTCAAAATAAATTTCCTTCTCTTCCATCCTCAAAGCTCTCCTGTCTCCGCCGCCGCGCTTTCCAGTGTCAGCATCACGATGCTGAGGGCGCAGATGGCCGCGGTTTCCGTTCTCAATATGCGTTTCCCGAGGGTCACCGGCACGATACCGTGGTCCATGGCCGCCGCGATCTCGCTGTCTGCGAAGCCGCCCTCCGGACCGATAAAGATGCCGATTTTCCTGCGGGATAATGTCTTCGGCTCTGTTTCCCGGGCTTCCCTGTCCTCTGTCACCAGGCGCTGCAGCTCTGCCATGGTCTTCCGAATATCCCGGGCATTCTCATAGGGAATCAGGCGGCAGCTGAAGTCCGCCACATAGTCCATGGCCTGCCGCCAACCCATCACCGGCAGCACCTCTGGGATCACCGAGCGCTTGGACTGCTTCGCCGCGGCCTCTGCAATGGCCTGCCAGCGCTTCACCTTGCTCTCGCTCTTCTTTCCCTCCAGCTTCACCACCGTGTTTTTCGTCTCCAGCGGAACAATGGCCCGGGCCCCGAGCTCCACCGCCTTCTGGATGATGAGCTCCATTTTGTCGGACTTGGGCAGCCCCTGGAAGAGGTAAATGTCGGCGGGCAGTTCATGCATTTCCTCCCGGAAGTCTATATGTAATTCCACTGCCTCCGGCAGGATCTCCGTGATCTCGCACTGGTAGTCCGTGCCGTCTCCATCAGACACCAGGATCTTCTCTCCGACCCTGCCCCGCAGCACCTGCACGAGATGCCGGTAATTGTCATCGCGCAGCAATATCGTCCGCTCTTCCGTATTGATATCCGTGGGTTCTGCAAAAAAATGATGCACGCTCATCCTCCTTCTTCCCTCTTCATTGCCGCTATATCGTACCACAAAAGACGCGCTTTGTCTCAGCGATATCCTCTGTTGCACACAAAAAGAATATCACATTCCTATGCATCAAAAAGCATCCCCGCCGCAGCTCTTGTCTGCGACGGGGATGTATACTGTATTCGTGCGTTCTTTACTTTACCGATTCGTGCAGGCACCATCTGCACCGAAGCTGTAGCTCTTGCCGTTGATCTCGCGGCTGCCGGTGACCATGACGCCGCAGCTGCTGCCCACCTTCGATTCCAGGTAGTACCACTTGTCGCCGTCCTGCAGCCAGCCGGTATGCATGTACCCATCGCTGTCAAAATAGTACCAGTTGCTGCCGATCTTCTTCCAGCCTTGGTTGCTGGCCGTGCCGTTCACCAGATACTGCCACTTCCAGCCGGAGCGCTGCCACTGACCGCCGCCGTTGTCCGGCGTGCTGCCGCTGAGCCCCGTATTGGGATTGGAGGCCTTGGAGAAGTTGCCGTCCACCACCGCCTGGTAGTCCGCCAGCATTTCCCAGATATCGTCCACATCGTAGTCCGAGGTGTCTGCAGCACCGTCTCCGCCCACAGCCCAGTCACTCACCGCGATGTTGTAGTACTTGGCGTCGTTCTGCTTCGGCACGGCCCGCACCGTCACCGTGACTTCCTTCTTGGCAGAGGAGTTCACATAGGCGCTGACGTTCTTGCTGGTGCCGGTGACGGTTTCCTCCTGCTTGTGGGTTCTTCCCTGGGCATCCACCCACTTAATCCGCAGCTTGTACTGCTCGGCGCTGCCGAAGGGCTCCCACTTTGCCACACCGTCCGTGATCTCGACATTTTCATAGCCCTCTTCCTCCGTGGCCAGTGCCCGGACAGAGGCACTGACGGTACCGGTGCTGCTGAGGTTCAGCACATCGGCAATACTCAGCTCCGTGCTCTTGCTGTGACGATGTACCGTCTTCAGGTTTCCGTTCTTCTGGGTATAGCTGAGCACCACCTCATAGTCACCGGCATACTGGACAGAAGACCAGCGCAGCTTCTTCGCGCTGTAGTCCACCGTCACATTCTGCGGTGCCGTCAACTGATAAAAGGGATAGATCAGCAGTCGTCCGCTGGCCTCCGTGTTGTCCACAGAAACCATATCCACATAGGTCTGGCGAATGCCGGTACCCCGGATCTTCAGATCGTCATCCAGTACGTCATTGTCCGCATGGAGCGTGAATTTCACGGTATAAGGCAGGGTGGGATTTGCATCCCGGAGCTCTGCGGTGTCCACGCTGAGGCTCAGCATGTCTTCATCCTCGTCCTCCAGCTCCAGCTTCGGCAGGAAGGCCTGCCCCGCTGTATAGCCGTCCAGACTCTCCGTGTCCACATTGATCTCGAGACTCTTGATATTGGCATAGGCCGGCAGGGCTGCCGCCATGGACAGAGCACACAGCACCGCTGTACCGGCGCCCAGCTTTCCGAAAATATGCTTCTTCATCTTCTACCTCCCTCAGCCCTTGCTCTTACTCTTATCCAGGCCAAGAACATGCTTGATGGCATTCCAGATCTTCTTGAATACATTGGCGATCCGCTGGAAGCTGCTCAGCTCCTCCTCAGCCTCCTCGGCATCCAAACTCTCCTCATCATCGTCATCCAGGGAAATCTCCTCGGTTCGGCAGACAATGGACAGGGCCGTGGGCTCCTGGTTCTTCTCACTGGTGAAGGATTCCTTCACCGCATCCGGATCCATGTTCAGGAAGTTGTTTTCCGCCTCCTTCTCGTCCAGCTCATCGTTGATGGACTTGCGGAGATCCGCTCCGGAATTCTTCAGATTCTTTGTGTTTTCCACAATCTTTCCGGTATTGTCCACCGCGAGGTCCCCGGCAGAAAGGGCCGCGTCACCGGCAGCGCTCAGGTTTTCGCTGGCCGAACGTAATGTATCGTTCACGGTCTGCAGCGTGCCTGTCAGGTCATCCGTGGTCTTCTGGATCTGTCCCAGCACATCATCTGTGTTGGTCAGCGCCTTCTGCACATCATCGTAATAGTTGTTCATGGTACCGATGAGGGTATCCAGATCACCGGAAAGCTTGCTGGCACTGTTCAGGAAACGCGCCGTCTGGAAAGCCACCGCCCCGGCATCATCGGAGATGTCATCAATGTCCGACAGCACAGCATCAATTTCCTTGATCAAGGTATCCGACTCAATACCGGCCACATCGGAAAGTCCGGTGCCCAGCTCCTCCAGCGCGCTCTGCAAGTCGCTGAGCTTCGCACTGGCCTTGGTGCTGCTGTCTGCCGCGTTCTTGGAAATGTCTTCGGCAGATTTCTGCAGGTTCTGCACGGACTGCAGCCGTCCCACGAAGCGGGAGGCCTGCTGCTTTGCTGTGCTGCTGACATAGCTGCTGTTGCTTGACAGCTGTCCCGCCAGTGTCATAAAGCTGCTGTTATTCATGTATCCGGCCAAATTACTCTGGTCACCGCTCTTCAGCGCTGCCACTGCCGTCAGGAGATCCTCCGCCGTCACGGAGCTGCCGTCATTGCCCTCGGTGATCAGGCCGCTGCCTTCACTGTCCGCTGTCGTGCCGTTCCGCAGTGCCTTGTAAACATCCAAAAGCTGGCCCACACTCTGCTCGGCTGCCGCCTTCGTCGCCGCATCAGAAAGATCCGCGCTGCTGCCGAGGCTCTGCTGCACCGCAGAGATCACCGCCTGGGGCAGATACTCCTCCTCATACATGCTGTCGGAAAGGGCCGCATCCGTCACCAGCTTGGCACTGGCATTGGAAGCGGTGCTCACCCCCTGGGAAACCACGGCACTGAGCTCACTCGCGGAGGAGGAAGCGCCGGCGGCATTGGTCTTGATCTTCTTCAGGGCCTCGCTGAGCCCCGCATCGTTCATTTCCTTCAGAATATCCTGAGCCGTCAGATTGTCCACGCCACCCAGGGAGGAACCCAGGGACTTGAGGCGGGTGCTGAGGGTCTTCATCTTGCTGGTGGTGTCCAGCAGATCCTGATCCATGCTGTTCAGGTTCTGGTTCACATCATACACCATCCACTGGGCAGTCTTCAGGGAATCCGACAGGGGTGTCAGACTGGTGGACAGATCCCGGAGATCCTGGATGGCCACGTCATTGCCATTGAAGATAATGTCTTTGGAGGCGTCAATCTTGCTCTTTCCGGCACGGAGCTGTCCCAGCATCTCATTGGTCAGAGACAGCTGCTCCGATACGTCCGTCACATTGTCCATAAGGGCTTCCATGTCGTCCATCATGGCATTGGTGTTGGTACGGAACTTGTCCTTCAGCTCCTTCAGATCCTTGAGATCCTGCAAGTCGCCGACAGTGCCGGGGCTCATCATCAGAATCGCGCCGACGGTTTCAAAGCTGTCGGTGCCCAGGCGCACCACAAAGTGTGCTTCCTTGCCGGGCAGCGCCTCGAAAGCCACGCCGGAATACTGACCGAGGTTAATGGTCTGGGAATCCGGGGCATCCACGGAATAAACCTTGTTGTTGTCGATGGGCACCGCGCAAATCAGCATGAAGTTGTTCTTCATATACTCTGATGCATTCTCATTGGGATAGCAGTCGATGTCCATCTCAATGGTGCCGGAGGCACCGGCCACATCCTCGGCATTGGTCACCACGCCGTTTACCTTGTAGGTCACGTCAAAGGTCCAGGGAGAGACCACCTTCTTGGGATCCAGTTCGCCCTCAAAGAAGAACTTGCCGCCCTTCTCCGGTGCGGAGAAGGTGACAGCGCCCTCGCTCTCTGTCGGTTTCTCGTCTGTGGACATATTGGTGACGCTCAGGTAGTCGCCGTAGTCGGTATAGCTGGAAAGGGAGTTGAAATTGATGCCCTTTACCACATTGGCCTTGCTGATGCCGCCGTAATAATCCAGGTTCAGATACAGGGTCTCATCCACAGAGGCTGTGGCCGGACCGGCCAGGACGCAGACAGGGGCCAGCGCCTCGGTCAGCACCACCGCGGAGAGCACCGCCGGTATCATGAGCTTTCTCAGTTTTTGATTTCGAATTTTCATAATTGTCCCCTCTCCTCTTATTTCTTCAGGTCAGGATTCTTCTGTCTTGTTTGTCGCATAGCTCGGATACTATCTCAGGCGCTGCGGTCATCTCTCTGCGATGCCCCGGCACTCGTTCCGCCAGCATTAGCCGAAAGGCGTCGAAACGCCTTTTTGATACGCTCATGCCGCCGTCTCCGCCGGTTCCGGGCATGTGTCGCCGCCTGATGGATCTTGGCACGGATCAATTTCTTCTTCATGCCCTTCGGCACCACGATGAACTTGTCGATGAGCTTCAGGAGACAGGGCATACATCCCACCACGAAGAGGATGGAGAAAATAGCGCCTCGGCCCACCAGGTGTCCCACCTCACTGATAGCAGGGATGGAGGAAACCTTGTAAATCGCATAGCCGCAGACCACCAGGATACTGCCGCTGGTGATGATGGACGGGAAACTCATTTCGGTCATCAACTCCGCCGCCCGCTTCTTGTCCGGCTCATGCTGCCGGATCTGGATGTAGTTCTCCGTCGACAGGATCGCGTAATCGATGGTGGCGCCGAGCTGTATACTGGATACCACAATGTAACCAATGAAGAGCATGGTGTCTCCCACGAGATACGGGAAGGCCATGTTCACATAGGTGGCGATCAGGATGGGGATCATGGTCGCCGTCGGGAGCAGCAGAGAATGGAAGGAAATGGCCACCACCACAAAGACCAGCAGCATGGAAACCACATTCACATAGCTGTAGTCGTTGCTCATGATGGAGCGCATGTCCAGGGTACTCGGCGTACTGCCCGCGATATAGGTGCCTTCCGGGTAATAGGATTCCAGCAGTGCCTTGATAGCCTCGTAATCCTTGAACGCCGTCTGGCTCTCACTCTTGGTCTTGATATAAATCAGAAGCCGCGTATAGCCGTCCTTATGGAAGAGCTCCGTGATGCTTTTCGGTAAAATGCTTTCGGGCACGCCATCCGGGAGGTACTCCGACATTCCCATAACCGCCTTGACATAGTCCAGGTCGTCCAGCTTCTCGATGATTTCCTTCTCGGTGTCCGCCGACTCGTTGGGGATGATGGCCACCAGGAGATTGGAACGGCCGAACTTCGCATTGATCTCCTCGCTCTGATCGTAGATCGAGGTGCCCGGTGCAGAAGCTACGGCTTCATTACCGTAGTTGAAGTTGTTCATGTTCTGGGCCACATAGCAGGGCACCGCCACCAGCAGCGCCACCCCGAGAATATAGGGGGACAGCCGGTTCACCACGATGGAGAAACGGTGGAAGCGCGGCAGGAAGGGCTTGTGCCGGGTCTTATCGATGCGGTCGGACCAGAGCAGCAGCATCGACGGCATGAAAAAGATGACCATGAACAGCGAACACAGGATGGACTTCGACATAACCAGTCCCAGATCCGGGCCCAGCTTAAAGCGCATCAGCGCCAGCGCCAGGAATCCGAACAGTGTGGTCAGCGAGCTGGACAATACCGTATTGATGGTGTTGTTCAATCCCTTTTTCAATGCCGGGATCTTCGTCAGGCCGTTCTCACGCTCTCTTTCGTAGGCATGGAGCAGGAAAACGGAGTAGTCCATGGAGGTCGCCAGCTGCAGCACATCGCAGATGTTGTTGGTGATGAAGGAAATCTCTCCAAAGAAGATGTTCGTACCTTTGTTTAGTGCGATGGCAGAACCGATGACCGTCAGGAACAGCACCGGTTCGAAGTAGCTCGTGGTGGTGAGGAGCAGGATAATGAAGACAACCACCACCGCGATGGTCATGATCATGGTCATCTGAGACTTCACATTTTCCTCGATGAACTTCTGTGTCGGCGACATACCCACGATATAGCCCTTGTCGCCGATGAGGTCTTCAATGTCATCGATGGCCTGCTGGGTCCGCTTGGAGGTGTCGCCTTCATTGAAGGTAATGTCCATCACGGCACAGTTGTCTTTATAATAATCCTCTATGTCGTCATAGTTGATGAACTCCGAGGAGGCGTAGATCTGGGTCGTGGTGTCGCACCAGAGCACCTGGTCCACACCATCGATCTTCTCAAGTTCATTCTTATATTCCTTGGCCTCATACAGACTCACATCCTTCAGCATGAGTCGGCCGGTTCCCGGATAACCGAAAACCTCCTTCATTTTGTTGATGGCAATCTTCGATACCGCGGTATCGGGAAGATAAGCGGTCAGGTCGTAGTTGACACCCACAAAAAAATAGCAGATCAGGTTGAAAACAACCAGGATCAACGCAATGTTGCGGATTCCCTTATTGTGATCAACGATAAAATCTGCCAGATTTCCACGTTTTTTCTTCTCATTCTGCTTGTCCATGCTGCACATCCAGTTCTTTAATATACGTTGTTCTATTTATTGACACATGTTCATTTCTGTGATAGTGTTCATTATAGAAAGAAGCTAAGGCTTTGGCAATAAGCAATTTTCAGCATCTTGTTATTTATTGAACATTCAAGGCAAACATGTTCAATACTTTACATTTCCATGACAATCCGCCGCATTCGCTGCGCTCTTCGGGCTGTCAGAGATGAAAGAGGGGGACGTCAATGGGAAACCACAGCAGTATGAACGAAAAGGAAACGCAGAAGCCGGTGACGGATCGCCGGATCCGAAAGACCCGGGCAGCACTGAAGCACAGTCTCACGGTACTCATGAAGGAAAAGTCTGTGAAGGACATCTCCGTGAAAGAGCTCACCGGTCTTGCAGACGTGAACCGGGGCACCTTCTATCTTCATTATAAGGATGTCTTCGATCTCCTGGAGCAGTCCGAGGAGGATCTGCTGCAGGAACTGCACGAAACGGTCAATGCCTTCTCCCCGACGCTACTGAACGAGAAGCCGGACCGGCTCTTCAAGGCAATTTATGAGCTTTGTCTCGAGAATGCCGATCTGGTCCGCATCCTCATCGGCGAAAACGGTGACATCAAGTTCCTGAACAAGCTGAAGAAACTCATGCATGACCGGCTGGACGAGTGGAGCAAAATTCTGCGGAAGCAGCATCCCCAGGCCCGGGATTTCAACGCTTACTTTTCCTTCCTGGTGGGCGGCTGCATCAGCCTGCTGCAGTACTGGTTCCAAAATGACATGCAGGAAACCCCGGCCCAGCTGGCGGAGATTACGTGTTTGTTTTTGGAGAAATCAGTTTAATATCACGTGGGCTTCGCGACAGCTTGGCTGATATCGAGCGGGTCCCGCGATAGCTTGGCTATCGCGGGACCCGCTCGATGAGGTGCCCACGTGACGTGGGCGCCCCACTGCTCCCGTAAGCAGATATCAAGTAAAAGGCCCCCGGGGAGAACCGGGGGCCTTTTACCACACTTAAGTTGAGTCTATTTATTTCAGGAGATTTACCGAAACACACATGCTTATGGTCAGGAGGACATGGTGCCCGGCTGCGGATCCTCGGTGGAGATTCCGGGGAATCCGTTCGGTTAGTTTTTCCTAACCGATGACTGTACTTTACCACCTGAATTCCTAGTTGTCAACTAGTATTTAAATTTTATTCTGCGCTTGCCTGCTGTGTCTCCTCATACTCCCGCAGCACATCGTTCAGATCTGCGGTCAGCGCATCGCTGTCCAGACCATGTACCATGCAGGCTTCCTCCAAGGACTCTGCCATGGAAGACGGGCAGTACACGCAGCCCATGCCGTTCTGCATCAGGAACGGAGCGATCATCTCGTTCATCTGCAGCAGGTCGCCGATTCTCATATCCTTTGTAATCTCTGTCATTTCTTTCCTCTTTCCTTTACAGTCTGCTCAGCTTCTGCAAAGCATCGCCGGCAATCAATGTTTCCATATGCTCCTCATAATAAGCTTCGTTCAGGGCATTGCCCCGCAGCTTCTCGCCGTACTCCGACAGGAGGTTGGACGTCCGATTCAGCCCGTCCTTGTCCTCTCCGGCATGCAGCACCAGATAGTAGCGCCGGTTCTTCTCATCCTTGTAGAGCGCATTTTCCCCGGTGAAAAGGCTGCCCGCAGCTTCTGCCGCATCACAGACACGCTCCAGGGACTGGAAACGGAAGATTCTGAGCTGCTCCTCTCCGCTGTCCGAGGCCTCTGCCTCCTCATCCGCTGCCTGACCATTTTTGTCCGCCGCCATTTGCCGCATCAGGTCATGGGCTCCCTCCAAGATCTGACTGGCCAGCTGAGAAATCCAGCCGTTCTTGTCCGACAGATTCTTGGTGAAATGAGAAAAACGGGTATCCAGCTCTTCCGGGTCGTCCACCTTGGTGATGATGAGCTGAATGGAGCCCCCCTGCAAGGGAATCGCCTCGATCATCAGAGGGGTGCTGTCCGGTACGAAGCCTACCTCCTCCTGGGCCTTCTGCATCATTTCATTAAAAAGACGCTTGGCTGCCTGAGAACCGTAAGTCATATCCCGCAGGTTGATGTTCCGGCTCGACAGATCCAGACTGGATAAGGTACAGCGTATAGAGTTGTCATCTATTCTTTCAATCTTCATAGGCGCCTCCTTAGCTTCAATACTATACCCTATTCGGCCTCGTTAATCAACTCTCATGCTCCGCATTTACGAATCTCGTATACTGCGGCTGCCACATCAGGGTAACCGTGCCGATGGGACCGTTTCTCTGCTTGGCAATGATCACCTCGGCTTCATTGGGGTGCTCCGTATCCTTGTTGTAATAATCGTCACGATACAGGAACATCACGATATCCGCATCCTGCTCGATGGCACCGGACTCACGGAGATCCGACAGCATGGGCCGGTGGTCCGGTCTCTGCTCACAGGCACGGGACAGCTGTGACAGGGCAATGACGGGGCACTCCATTTCCCTGGCGATGGCCTTCAGGGAACGGGAAATCTCCGAAATCTCCTGCTGTCGATTGTCGCTGTTGCGGCTGCCGGAGCTGGACATGAGCTGCAGGTAGTCGATCATAATGAGAGACAGTCCCTTTTCCAGCTTTACCTTCCGACACTTGGAACGAAGCTCCGTCACGGAGATACCCGGTGTGTCATCGATAATGATGTTGGCACCAGAAATTCGGTCAAGGCCGTCGATCAGGTTTCCCCAGTCCTCATCCGTCAGGCTGCCCTTCCGCAGCTTGTCCGCATCAATCAGCGTTTCCAGGGACAGCATACGGTTTACCAGCTGCTCCTTGGACATCTCCAGAGAGAACACCATGGACGGCATGTTCTTTTTCACTCCCACATAATCTAGGATGTTCAGCACGAAGGCCGTTTTACCCATGGAAGGACGGGCCGCCACCAGAATAAGATCCGAGGGCTGCAGTCCCGCCGTCCGGTAATCCAGGTCAATGAAGCCCGTGGGCACGCCGGTGATGGGTTCCTTCTGCCGGGAAGCCTTCTCGATGTTGCGCAGCACGTTCATGGCCACTTCTTCGATGGGCGTGAATTCCCGGGTATTCCGCTTCTGGAGAAGATCAAAAATCCTCTTCTCCGTCTGGGCCAGAATATCCTCCACATCCTCCTTGCCGGCATAGCACATATTGGCAATGTCTTCATTGGTGCGAATCAGGTTGCGAAGCAGCGCTTTCTCCTTGACGATGTTGCAGTAGGAGCGGATATTCGCCGAAGTGGCGACCGCCTGCATTATCCCCTTCAGGAATCCGGTGTCCGACACCTCCGGCGGTACATCCTTCTGCTTCAGCCGGTCCTGAAGCGTCACCAGATCCACCGGCTTCGCTTCATTGAACAGCTCCCGCATGGCCGAGAACATGATGCCGTACTGCCGCTGGTAAAAGTCCTCCTCGACGAGAAGCTCCGTCGCCGTCAGCACCGCATCCTTGTCACGGAGCATGGCGCCGATGACGCCCTGCTCCGCCTCCGCGGAATGGGGCACCACCCGGGTTATCACATTTTCATCCATCTCTGCCATTGCTCTTGCTCCTGCTTACTCTGCCGCCTGTACACTCACATGCAGCTTCGCGGTCACATCCTTGTGCAGCTTGATCGAAATATCATAGCCGCCCAGGTTCTTCAAGGGCACATCACTCTCGATCTTTTTCTTATCCACGTCGATGCCGGTCTGGGCCTTCAGTGCCTCGTGAATCTCCTTAGTAGAGACAGAGCCGAAGATACGTCCGTCCTTGCCGGACTTGATCTTCACCACCACCTTGGCCGCCTCGATCTTCTCCTTCAGTGCCTCAGCCTCTGCCAGCTTTTCCGCTGCCAGCTTCTCCGCGTTCTGATTCTGCAGCTTCAGGGTATTCAGGTTCTTGCTATCTGCAATCACGCCGCTCTTGGAAGGGATAATGAAGTTTCTTCCATAACCCTCGCTGACCTCTACGATCTCGCCCTTCTTGCCCAATGCCTTTACGTCCTTCAACAGAATTACTTTCATTATGTCGCTTCTCCTTCGTCAATCATCTGGTCAATCGCTTCCTTCACAGAAGCGATGGCTTCCTCTATGCTGCCTTCCCGCAGCTGGGCCCCGGCAATGGTCCGATGACCGCCGCCGCCCAACTTCTCCATCAATACCTGTACATTCATCTCATCAATGGAACGGGCAGATACATAGATCACATCATTATACAATGTCAGCACCACGCTGGCCTTGATGCCCCGGATGTTCAGGAGCTCATTGGCCGTCTGGGCACAGATCACTGTCGGACTCTCCAGTCCCTTGCTGGATACGGTACTGAAGGCATAGGCATTCCGGTAAATGTCGGCGTTGCTGATGGCCGCCGCCTTCGCCTGATAATCCTTCAGGTTCTCCCGGAAGATCTTCCGGATTCGGGTAATATCCGCACCGCAGCGCCGCAGATAGGCCGCCGCCTCAAAGGTACGGACACCAGTCTGGTTGGTGAACTCCTGGGAGTCGATGACGATGCCGCCGTAGAGACAGTCGGCCTCCATCGATTTCACCTTAATGCCGTCACCGATATACTGCATCATCTCCGCGATCATCTCACAGGCAGAGGATGCATAGGGCTCACAGTAGCTCAGTACCGCGCCCTGTATGGTTTCCGCGCTCTGACGATGATGGTCGAAGACCACGATGGTCCGGCACAGCTTCAAAAGCTCCGGTTCGTCAAGGATGGCGGGCCGGTTGCAGTCCACCACCACCAGCACCGTATTGGCGTCCACCTTCTCCCGCGCCTCCGGCCCGGTGATGAACATATCCCGCGGATAGTCATCATTGTTCAGGAATCGGTTCTTCAGCGGAAGAATCGGTGCCGTCACCTGATTCTCCACAATATAGGCCCGCTTGCCGAGGTTGGTCACCATGCGGTAAACGCCCACCGAGGCACCCAAACAGTCCACATCGCCGTTGGCATGTCCCATGATCAGTACCCGGTCTTTGTTCTCCAACAGCTCCTGGAAGGCCTGGGCCTTCACACGGGCCTTCACACGGGTGGTCTTCTCCGTGGTCTGGGACTTGCCGCCGAAATAGGTCAGCTTCTCCTGAGACTTCACCACGGCTTGGTCACCGCCTCGCCCCAGTGCCATGTCAATGGAGGTACGGGCATACTCATAGTTCTGCACATACTCCGCTGCGCCATAGCCGATGCCGATACTCAGGGTCACCGCCATTTCATTGCCGATGCTGACCTGACGCACCTCCTCCAGAATGGAGAAGCGGTCCTCCAGCATCTTCGGCAGATACTGCTGCTTCAGGATAAAGAAATACTTATCCTTCTCGATTTTCTTCGTAAGGCCGTTCACCGACGACACATAACGGTTGATCTTTCGATCCACCAGGGCAGTGAGTAGTGACCGCTTCACCTCCTCGATCTGATCCAGCACCTCCTCATAGTTGTCGATGTAGATCAGACCACAGACAATGTGCTCATCCGTCAACTGTTTGCTCAGACGAATCTCATCCGTCTCATCGCGAAGATAGACCGCCACCACCTTGGTTTCCGGGTCCACCAGAGCCGGGAACTGCTCCTGTCCTGCCACAATATGGGTCCGCAGCAGGTCAATGCAGTACTTCCTGTCCTGGAAGGCGGAATGGATCTCCAGCATGGCGTCCTCTTCCATCAGCATTTCCTTGGTCACATTCGGAAACATGTTGATGAGGTTGTCTGCCGCAGACGTATCCTTCGTGATATTCCGGAAGGCAGTATTCCGCCAGAGAATTTTTCCGTTGTTGTCCACGATACAGTAGGCCGTGGGCATCTCCCGGAAAAGCTCCGACTGCACCTCGCTGGAGGCAATGGAAAACTCCAAAAGACCGGACAGCAGGGTGGTACGCCGGGTAAAGTAGAGCCAGTAGGCAATACCAAAATATACCAAGACAAAGCAAAGCAGGATCATGGCGGCCTTCAGCGACAGAAAGCCCAGGATCATGACCGGCGGAATCAGCAGCAGTGTGAGCCACAGCGGCCATGCCAGATAGACATCGATCAGGCTGCGGGATTTTTTATGCTTACTCATAAATGCTTTTCCTTTCAGAACGATTCCCTAAGTATAGCACAAAAAAACCGGAATAAACAGCAAGCTGTTTATTCCGGTTATAAGTCTCAATTAGTCTACCTGATACGGCAGCAGAGCTACGTGTCTAGCACGCTTCACAGCATTGGTGATTGCTCTCTGGTGTGTTGCACATGTACCGGTAATTCTTCTCGGAAGAATCTTGCCTCTCTCAGAAATATACTTTCTCAGTGTAGCAACATCTTTATAATCGATCGGCTTTGCCTTCTCGCTGCAGAATACGCAAACTTTTCTTCTGCTGCGGAAACCGCCGGCTCTTCTGGGTCTGGCGGAGCCGCTTCTCTCGGACTTCTGAAATGCCATGGTTTTTCCTCCTATTAGATATGTGAGGAATCTCCCTTAGCGTCTAGGCTTAGTTAAAGGGGAGACCCTCGTCTTCTACCCCATCAGGTATATTCATAAACCCATCGCCGATAGAACTGCCGGAACCCATCATGCCGGAATTGCTTCCGCCACGGTTGCTCTGGTAGCTGCCGGTGGAGGCGCCTGCGCCGCCCTGGCCCTTGCTATCTGCGAACTCCTGATCATCCACAATGATATCCGTTGTATAGACAGTCTGCCCATCCTTGTTCTGATAGCTGCCTGTCTGGATACTGCCGGAAACCAGCATTCTCATACCCTGGTGCATGTACTTCTCAGCAAACTCGGCTCTCTGTCCGAATGCTACGCATCTCAGAAAGTCTGCGGTCTGCTGATTGCTGTCTCCGTTCTGGTTTCTGCGGCCGCGTCTGTCAACTGCCAGTGTATACCGTGCAATTGCCAGGCTGTTCTCACCCTGTGAATACCGGATCTCAGGATCTCTTACCAATCTACCCATTAGGATAACTCTGTTCATTATTTACTCGCTTTCCGCTCGCTTATTTACTCTGCCTCAACTTCTGCAGCAGTTGTCTCTTCAGCCTTCACGGTCTCTGTCTCAGCCTCCGGCTTCACAACCAGATATCTGATCACCGGCTCCATAATGCGAATATGACTCTCAAGCTCGTTCGGAGTATTTGCATCTCCTGTGAAAGGAATGAAGTAGTAGAAGCCTTCCTTCATATGCTGAACTTCATAAGCCAGTCTCTTCTTTCCCCACTCTTCGATGTTCTCTCCTACAGTGCCATTGTAGCGGGCAATATATCCCTTGATCTTTTCGATGGCAGCTGCTCTCTCTTCATCATCGAGCTTCGCACTCAGAACAACGCACAATTCATACTTGTTCATCTGCTTTACCTCCTTTTGGTCTCTTGGCCTCCACTCTTCGTGAAAGCAAGGAATTTCGTGATACGGTTAAATATCTTAGCAGAAAGGCAGTCTCTTTGCAAGCCTTTTCTCAATTAATTCTGTGTTTCGCTTTTCTTCAACAATGTTTCGAATTTATGCCGCGGGAGCATCATCTCATGCCCGCAGCCGCAGCATTTTGCGCGGACATCCGCGCCTACCCGCAGGAGCTCCCAGTCTCTGCTGCCGCAGGGATGGGGCTTCCGCATCACAACGGTTTCACCAACATGCAGCTCCATCATATGTCCTCCGTGATCAGAATTTTTCTCTGCCGGAGCCAGGCGAGCAGCGCCGTGTCCCCGCTCCGCTTTCCTGCCACTTCCTGCAGGCACTGTCGATTCAGCACCCGTCCCATGACGATGGCATGCTCCGGTAAGCCGTCACTGCTTTGCGCTGCCGCCAGTTCCTGCTCCCGGGCTGTCCGTCGGCGATAATCCGCGTCCTCTATACAACAGATCTCATACCCTTCCCTTTCCGCTTCGGAAACCTGCGTCCGAGAGAAGTCGCAGAGCTTCTCAAAGCCGAAGGGAAGGTAAATGGCCGGATCCGCCGGGATCAGGAAGCAGAAGGGAATTCCCTCCGCCGTCAGCTCCCGAAAGGACAACTCCAGCACCTGCCGCATATAGCCCCGGTGACGACAGTCCTCCCGGGTGGCCACGGCATAAATGTAGTAAACCGGCATTACCCGGTCCAGTATCCGCATCCGGTAGGGATTGAGATGCGCCATGGACAGGATTTCTCCCGCTTCCTCCAGCACCGCGATCCGGTTGTCCCGGCAGCGGTCCTCGTAGTAAAAATCCAGAAAAGCCGGACTGTCCTCCGGAAACACCTGCTCATACAATTTCCGGGTCCGCAGCTTCTCTTCCTTAGTTTTCAGAATGTGCAGCTGCATGTTTTCCTGCCTCTTCCTCATACTGGTCCGTCAGCTCCTTCTCATAGCCCTGGAAATCCGTCTGCAGCACCATATACTTCCTGGCGTAGCCGATGGGATTGTAGCTTTCCTTGGCCTGCCTAAGTCCCGGCAGTCCCAGGTCATCCTCCCGGTTTACAATTTCCGCCTCCGGAAAGGCATGCAGAATAAACTGCTGATTGATGGCCTGGTAGATACCGGGATAGTCCCGGCTGTTTCCCTTTTCAATGGTGATGCAGGCCATCTTCTCCCGGGGATTGTAGGAGCCGATGGAAAAGGCCTCCAGACTTCCGTCCACGAAGATACCGCCGATCCGATACCGGATCCGGAAACAGTGCTGCAGCATTTCATGGATGCCGCTGACTTCGTACTTCAGCGTATCCTCCCCTTCGGCTTCGTCGTCCTCCCGGTTCTGATTCAAGTACCAGCGGTCCAGAAACGCCCATACAGCCTGTTTGTCACTACAGTCCAGCATCCGGAATTCCCATCGTCCCTCACAGCTCTTTAGAAAACGATTCAGCTGGTTTTTCTTTTTGTGAAAGCGCTTGCCCGGCAGGGTGCGCAGCTCCTCCGCACTGTAGAGATAGTCCTTGAGATCCGTTTCCTCCCGCACAAGATACCGGGGATTCTCCTTCAGCTTCAGGGCTTCCACGCCCTCCTCATCCGCCAGATAGATTTTGAAGGGAACATGAAGTACTTCATTAAAGTACTGCTCTGCCATCGCAAAGTAATGAGCCAACTGTTCCTCCCGGCACCATGGCATGGCCGAGAAATATTCGCCCCGACTCTGCATCAGGCTCAGTACCGCCTGCTCCTCTACAACAGCAAGCTTCGTCTGATAATAATCCGCCCACAAATAGGTATCCAGCAAACCGCTGTCACAGGTTTTGTTGGGCCGCAGGGAATAAAAGGGTTCCAGCCTTCCGGCATCCTCTGCCCTGGGCTTTTGAAATTCTATCGTCATGAAATATGCTTCCTTTCAGCTTTCTCCGCATCCTTGCAGAGCGCCTTTCAGTATAGCATTATTCGATTGTCCTTACCAGTTCCGAAGCCGTACTTCGCAACGCATTCACTTCGACAGATGACCTCACCTCCTTCTCTTCCAATGCACGTTCTCCACTGATTTCGGATGCAGTAGCCATTTCCGTTGCTGCCTCTCCTGGGTTAGTCAGTGCTAACAGCGATAAGTTCGCAGCAACTGCCGGATTCTGCTCAGGCTGCCCATAACGAAAGCTCGCCTTGTCACTTCCCTGCGCCAGGGTATATGTCCCGCCATCGCCGCTCACCCGCCAGCCGAGGAAAGAATAGCGGTCATCCCCCGCCGGATCCGTTAGCTGCTTCGGGATCGTAAAGTAGCTGAGGTTTTCCCGGATCGTTCCCTGCTCCGATGAAAGCCCCCGGGACGCCGCATTCACGAATCCGTAATCATAGCAAATCTCGTAATTGTGATTGTAGCGTGCGCGGAACCAATCTTCATACACGGTGAAGCTCTCTTTGCTGTCCGTTCCGGCATAACCGGAGACCCGCTGGACCAGCCCGCTGGTGATGTACTTCGGCTGATTCTGGAAAAAAACCTGAAACCCCAGCCGAAAAGCATTTCCATCGAATAACGATGTCATCTGCCGGTCCCGCACACGCACATATCGTGTGGCCATAAATGGTTTGCTCGACATCATCAGGATATTCCAGGACATCACACTTTCCTCTTCTGCACGCGGTATCGTTTTGCCGGCAGTTCCACTTCCGACACCGAAGCGAAAGTATTCCTCCGCACTACAGCTGCCGCACAGAAAACCGTCCTCCGGCTCCAGTCTGTCGGCACTGCCGTTGAGCTCTCCCGCCAGAAAAACATCCACATAGGGACAAATGCCATAGTTCTTGGCCACACCGTTGGCACTCACCTCGATGATTTCCTCCCCATCCACATTCACCGTGACATATCTCTGCGTGAATTCTGTTATCCCTTCGGCCCGGCAATACCGGGAAGGCCACAAAATCCAGGCCGAGAGACACAGCAGGAAGCGAAATATACCGGATCGCCGCCTCATAGTTCTGCCTCCAGGCGGATCCCCAGGGACCGGGGCAGCTGCTTCCGGGTGGCCGCGTAATTCTCGCCCAGGGAAAAGCTCTCCGTCAGCAGCTGCGCCTCACAGCGGTAATATCTGGTTTCTCCGGGAGAAAGCACCGGCAGGAATTTATTTCCGGTGCCGCCGTCCAGACCTTCCCGACTGTCCTTGCTGCTGCCGCCGTACCATTGGTAGCTCTGGAACCCCGCCGGCTCCTGCAGGTACTGCCTGTCTGTCGTAACCGCCAGCTCCTGCCCCGCAGAAAGACGGATCTGCCGGGCGTCGGCCTTCCCCTTGCCAAAGCGATGAATGAATTCCGCCTCTGTATAATTCCCGTCATTGTCATACAAGATTTTATGCACCCCCTGATCGTTCCAGAGCCCCTGCAAGTCATAGCTCTGTTCCACACCTTGCATTTCCACGGCAAGACGCCAGTAGCCCTGCTCCGTCCCTGCCGGAATGTAGAGGATATGCTCCGCTTCACTGAAGTCCCGGGGAATGATCTTGTCGAAGCTTCTCTGCTCCGCTTCAAGGCTTGTGAATCCGGTATCCCAGTAGAAATCTGCCGCCATACTCTGCCCGATCATGCCACAAGCTCCTTTCCCGTGAAATAATCATAATCTTGTCGGGTAAGACTTCCCCCAACGAAGGAGAATCGGTAAAGATTTGAACGTACCGTGGTTTCGCCGGTGCGAAGCTCGTAGTACAGCAGCACGCTTTCTCCGCTCTTCAGCACCAGCTCCTCTGTCCTGCCGGCAATAGAGGCCACTGCGGTCCAGTCCGAAATCTCATCCCCCTTGGGCGCGCTGTGCGCAGCGCCCGCCGTGCTGCGGAACCAGCAGATTTCCTCCAGCGCATCGGTTCCCTTCTCATACAAGGCCGTGAGACGGATTGCCCGCTGCCGCGGCGGAATGTTCAATGCCTTGTCACCGCTGAAGTCTCCCAACACCAGTGCATAGGGACCGGACTTGAATCCGTATGCACCGCTTTGTGACGTGCAGGCCGTCACCAGCAGCTCCGCCAGAACATTGAAGCTCCCCTCCGGCAGACTGTCCGCGCCGGGAAAGCTTAGCTTGTATTTATACTGCCGCACTTCCCCCGGCTGCAGGGGCGTATTCCCATCCGGACCGGAAACGACTTCCAGCACAATGCTGCTGTCTGCCGTTGCCCCGTTTCGCTCCAATATAGTCTCCTCCGAAAGATAGACCGGTACCTGTCCGGTGTTTACCACCTCTCCGCTGATATAGAACACGGTATCTCTGCTGATCTCCCGGTCCAGCGAAGTCTCCTTCCCGAAGGCCCGGGTCTCCAAGGAAAGCTGCGCTGCCCGGACATCGATGCGCTTCTCCATGCGCTGAATAAAGTAAGCGCCTGCGCCACAGATGCTGAGAAGCAGCAGGATACCCGCCAAAAGAATCATCTGTATGCGTCGGTCCCGACGTTTTGTATTTCCTTTGCATGACCGCTTTACCTTCGGCATCCCTTCCTCCTGTGTCCCGGACCTTTCTCATACTGCCGTAGCTATTCCGCAACCTATCATCCCGATCCTAAAGTATTTTATCGGTTGACTGTCACGGTGCCGATCGGAACCGTCTCCGCACCAGTCTTCAGCTTATTCCACTCGATTCCCTCCGTATGATCTGCCTGCACCGCATAGATATCTGCGGTAACAGAGCATTCCTTTCCCTGGAAATCATTGTCGGCCTTGCTGGCCAGTGCCAGCCAGAAGCTCATATCCACAGACTTCTTGCTTTCATAGCTTGCATTCTTCTGTCCTGCCAGCTCACCGCCCTGCACCAGGAAGGTTACCGTATCCGTCTGTCCACCGGACTTGCTGGCAGCTTTGCTCAGGAAGCGTACCGTATCCGCCGAATTGTCCAAAACAACCGTGCCTGCGTCATCCGGCAATGTATACAATACTTCACCATTGCCAAAGCTATTCTTCAGGGTCTCTGACGCGATAAACCACTCAATGGAATCACTGTCAAAGGCCTCCTCTGATTTCACCGTCACCTCGGCCACTACCTTCACGTCCCGCTGTCCCACATTGGTCACCTTCAGCTTCAGCGGATTCATATCCCCCGGCACCATGGGCTCCGTGCTCAGCTTAAAGGCCGTGGTATCCACCTGTATGCCCATGTTCTCCGGCGTCACCGACAGATCCACCGTGCGCTTCTGCGCAAAATACGCCCAAGCGCCACTGATACTGAGAAGCACCACTCCCGTAGACGCCAATACCGCTGCCCGTTTTCTAAATTTCATTTTTCTGTCCTTTCTGTGCTCAGCACCATAGCAATCCTTTCACTGTGCCGTAAATCTGCTCCGGTGCAATGGCCCCCGGATCCTCTGTGTTGTTGTGATCCCCCCGGGTGATGAAGCCTTCCCCGGATTCCGCCACGATGCGATGAATCACATAGGTACCGCTTCCCTCCTCCGGAGAGAACATCACAACATCTCCCGGCTCTGCTGCGCGTTTTTGCTTTCTGACCAAAACAATTGCTCCCTTTGGATATGTGGGCTCCATGGATTCGCTCAGGATCAGAACCGGTTTATATCCCATAAAGAAGAAGGGTTTTCCCGTTCTCCTTTCCTGGTACGCTGAAAAGGCGAAGTAAAGGGCAATGAGAATCAAAAGCCACAGCAAAAGATTGCCCAGTGCACCGAAAATGCGTCTTACGCTTCCCTTCATATTTTCTTCCCCCAGATAAATCGTGACGGCTTCCCCGCCGTAAATCGATTGTGCTTTTTGTATCCTTAAGGCCTGAACACCCGACTCCTCCACCCATACGGACAGATCACCGCGTGCGGACGCCAGTACCTTTCCTTCTGCGGACAAGCTCTCTTCCGGCACTTCCCCGCTGTTCCTCTGCTTCTTCCGAAGCCGGTCCAGCAAGGCCATGAGCCGACTGTCCATTGTATTCTTTTCTGTCTTCTGTGCTGCAGATTCCCGATTCTGATTTTCCGCTGTCTGTGCACTCCCGTCGGTTGTTGGCGGATCCTCCGGCACTTCCAGAATCTGCGCCGTTCCCGGACCGCCCCAAAAGGAAATGGCACCGCCGAAGAGCACGCCGCGGCTGGATTTTCCGCCGGAACTTGTCTTACCGGCACTTCCTTCTGCAGCCGACTCCTTTCTCTGTTCTGTAGCGCCTTCTTCCTGCCGGGCATTTCCCACCGTTTCCGTCGTGCCGCTGTCCGTGCGCTCCATTTCTGAAGCGCCTGCCGAGGTCGCTGTCGTTTCCTTCACCGTGGGTGTCAGCTGCTCCTTGTCCGTCTCCACAGTCTCCGGCACCTTCGTTTCTGTTGGCTTAGCCTCCGGCACTTCCGTCCCGGACGCGGGCACTTTCGTCTCCGCTGGCCTCGTCTCCGGCACTTTGGTTTCCGGCGGCACCGTCTCCGGTGCAACACTCTCCGGCACCTTGCTCTCCCCGGCGGTCACTTCCTCTGCCGACAAAAGCAGCTCCACCTGGGCTTTGCTCCCCATCAGGGACGCCTCCGCCGCCGGTGAGAAGTCCAGGATCAACATAAGCGCTGCCGCTCCGTCAGCTTTTTCTGCTGGAAGAACCGCCTCTGTCATCCTGACTTCTCCGGTGGCCCCGTCCCTTACTACACCTTCGACGTCTCCCTTCACCGGAGACACCGGAATCGAAATGGGAAAAGAAGACATTACCCCGAGCTGATCCGCCCGAGCAGAAAACAGGGTCTCTTCCCCCGCCGAAAGCTGCAATGTGAGATACGGCAGCAATGCCGCCGTGCCGGTGCAGCGGATCTCCTCCACGCTGTACTTCAGTTGCTTGTCTGTGAGATTTTCAAGAAGAATCTGTCGCGTGATCCGGTCGCCCGGCACCACCGCCTCTGCCGGTGCCAGAGTCAGGCCAAACTGCAGGGATGCACTTTCCCCGGCCTCTGCCGACAGGCTTTTGAATGAAAATGAAAAAGAAAAAACAAATAGAAATAAAAAAATCAGAACGAGAAGCTGCAGGTTTTTGAACCATGCTTTTCTCATGGCTACATCCTACCCTACGCTTTTCGTTCTGTATAGACGGATTATTCGGCTATTAGCCGTAAAAAGATATTGGCCTCCTTCGGCATGAAACATAGCCGATTCATGCCTGTCCGGCGCTGCCATAGTAGATTTCCCGGATCTCGTCCGTATACTCACCCACTGCCTTGTATACAATGAGCGGTGCTTCCACATGAAGCTCTGTGCCGCCGCCCTTAATGGCCTCCAGCAGGAAGAGATTGGCCTCCTTCCCCGCAAAGGGATAGACCAGGCGCAGACGTCGGGGCTCCAGCTGCTGCCGCCGCAATTCCGCCATGATCTCCGCCAGCCGATTGGGCCGGTGCACCAGAAAGAAATGCCCCTTGGACTTCAGCGTCAGGGCTGCTGCCCGCGCCACATCCGAAAAATTGCACATTACCTCATGCCGGGAAATCAGCTTTCGGTTCTCCGTGCTCTTTAATCCCGTGTTCATATAGGGCGGATTGGAAGTCACCACATTCATGCTGTCCGTGAGCCCCAGTTCCCGCACCCTGCGCAGATCTCCCCGCAGAATATGCACCCGGTCTTCGGCCCTGTTCAGCGCCACAGACCGCTCCGCAAGCGCCGCCACAGAATCCTGGATCTCCAGTCCCGTGATGTCACCGGCCTCTGACTTCGCCGCAATGATGAGCGGCACAATGCCCGTACCGGTGCCCAGATCCAGCACGCGGCTCTCCGGCTTCACCGCCTTCAGCGCATAATTCGCCAGCAGCACCGCATCCTGTCCAAAGCAAAAGCCCTCCGTATCCTGTATGATCCGATAGCCCCGGCACTGCAGATCATCAATTCTCTCTGCCATTGGACCTTGCGGGTCTCTCTCCCCGCTCTGACCGGCCGCCGCGTTCCCGGCCCTCATGCTCCTTCGGCTTCCGCTTCTTCGGCTTAAACTTAAGCTCCGATGCCTTGTACTCCCGGAGTTCCTTCTCGTCGCTGCCGTCGAGACTCACCACCACCTTCACCTTCTGGTTCAGCACCGAAACCGTGCTCACCTCGCCCTTCAGGCCGTCCGGTGTGGTCACAAAGTCGCCGATGGCCGGAAGCTTCGCGTTCAGAAACTCGTAAACCTCCTCCTCATTCTTGAGGCAGCACATCAGACGCCCGCAAACGCCGGAAATGTTCGTGGGATTCAGGGACAGTCCCTGCTCCTTCGCCATCTTAATGGAAACCGGCGCAAACTCTGAAAGATAGCTGTGGCAGCAAAGCGGCCGTCCGCAGATGCCGTAACCGCCCAACAGCTTCGTCTCGTCCCGGACACCCACCTGCCGGAGCTCAATACGGGTGCGGAAAATCGACGCCAGATCCTTCACCAAACCGCGGAAATCCACCCGTCCATCTGCCGTAAAATAAAAAAGCACCTTGCCGCGGTCAAAGGTATACTCCACATCAATGAGCTTCATATCGAGATTGTGCTTCCGAATCTTCTCCTGACAAATCCGGAACGCCTCCCGCTCCCGCTCTGCATTTTCCGCGTGCCGGAGATCATCCTCCGCATTCGCCTTCCGCATCACCGCCTTCAGCGGCTGCACAATCTTTTCATCCGGTGTCTCCCGGTTTCCCATCACCACGAAGCCGTATTCCACGCCCCGGGCCGTCTCCACGATCGCGTGGTCACCCCGTCGAAATTCCGTCTCCCCCGGCGAGAAATAGTAAATCTTCCCCGCCGTTCTGAATCTGATGCCAATCACTACTGTCATATATCTGTTTTTTCCTTACCTTATTCCAATGTCTTCGGCGCCATTTTCCCGGACCCCGCCTTTCTCAACGGTTCCCGCGACATTAGCGCGTCATCAGAAGCCCCTCCAGCTGCAAATCCCGGTTCACATTCAGCCGGACACCCTGCTGCGCCCGCAGCAGTTCATCCGTCAGCCGTCCGATTTCCGCATAGTCCATACTGCTGCCGAGCTTCACCACCATTGCCTCCGCCGCACTGCCTCTTGTATACAGAAGCTCTGTTCGGCGCGTACTTTTATAGCATAGCACATCCCGCAAAATAATTTCAATAAAAGAAAGGATGTCCGCCATCCCTGCCTTTTCGTCGTTCAAAAGCTTAATGAGATCCAGCAGCTCCCGGGTATTTTTCAGCTTCCGTTCCGTGAGAAACTGTCCGAGCTTTTGTGCCCAGTTCAAGTCCCACAGCATCCGGAAACGCTCTCCCGCATCCCGTTCCCCCGCTTTGAGCTCGATCACACGGCTCAGGATTGTGGGCAGAAAAGCATCCCCGTTCGCCGCCAAAAGAAGGATCACCACGTACTCCGGCGGCTCCTCCAGGGTCTTCAGGATCGCATTCTGGGCCTGGATATTCAGCATTTCCGCGTGCTCCAGCATATAAATGCGGTACGGGGCCTCGTAGGGCCGCACCTGCACCGTGTCCGTCAGCTTCTGCCGCACATTGTCCACGCTGATGGTATGGGGATTGTCCTCCGGCTTGTCCGGCCGCAGCACCACGAGATCCGGATGACTCTCCTCCGAAAGCCGCAAGGCCACACTGTTGCAGAAGTCCCCGTAGCTCTCGTAACCCCGGTTCTTCCATACCTCCTGATCCCGCACAAAAAGAGACTTCGCAAAATGCAGCGCAGCCTCCTTCAGCACCGCCATATCCTCTCCTTCCAGAAGATAGGCGTTCATGATTTTATTTTCCGGTATCCTGAATGATTTCATCTATACATTTTTCCAGATCAAGATTCAGATAATGTCGGCGGATTCCCGCGGCAGCCAGTTTCTCCGGCGCAAAGTCCCGGGCATCGGCCTGAAACCGCCGTTCCAACTCATCAAAACGGGGCTTCGGCTCCCTGGCCTCCCGCTCCCGGGCCCGTTCCATGCGCAGCTTATCCGGCACCTCGATATACAGTGGTTGCAGCAAATCCGCACCATAGTACTGCCGCACCTGCACATAGCTTTCCAGAGTGCCGATCATGAGATACTCCCGCTTTTCCGGCTCCCGGATCTGTCCGTCATCCACCGTAGCATAGATCCAAGGCCCACAAACCGTCTGGTAAATTCGCTCCTCGATGAGCTTCCCTTCCGCCGACAGCTGCGCCATCTGCGCCGCCGTCACGAAATGATAGGTCTTCCCATCGATTTCGCCCTGTCGCATGGGCCGGGTTGTATACAGTACTACTTCCTGCCAGTCCGGCCGCAGCTCCCGCAGTCTTCGATACAGCGTGTCCTTGCCGCTGGCAGATTTTCCCATCAGATAATAGATCATTTATTGCACCGGTCCCTGTCCGACCTGCACATCCGCGCCCGGTCCGCTGATCGCAGAAGAATCATTGCCCGCCGTGGGGGCCTCACCCACCACAGCGCCGCCCCGAATGGGCTTCTCCTCCGTGGTATAGTCCCGCTCCTCGTAATCCCGATCCGCAGCCGTGGACTTCGCTTCCGTCTGCTTCGTCGGCCCCTCATCGGAGATGCTGGCACTTTCCTTCGCCGACTCCTTGGTCTCTTTTTCTTCCTTCGTGCTTTCCGCGGTGCTCTCTTCCTTGCTGCTTTCTGCCTCAGTCTCCGTCTCGCTCTCGGATTCCGTTTCCGTGGTGGAAGCCGCCGTGGTGCTTGCGGTCTCCTTCGCCTTTGTCTCTGCGGCCATTGTCAGCACCTGGGGCGTCTCCGCTTCCTCCGTACTCGCCAGCGTCTGCCTAAGCTCCGGCAGCGAAAAGCCGCTGACATGCTGCAGCACAAAGAACGCCGCCATAATGGCCACGATCAGCATGGACATGGCAAACAACACCCGGAACAGATCGCCCACCAGGTTCGCCTCATTCCGCCGTCTCCGCTTTGTACTCCGCTTTCTGTAATCTGCCATTATCGCTCCACTTCCTGTCCGTTATCCGCCAGCCGCACCGACACCTCGCCATAGACCAGCGCATTTTCGCTGCCGTCCGCTTCCTGAATCAACAGCCGTCCGTCCGCCGCGATGCCCGTTGCCCTGGCGTTTCGCCGCTTCTCGCCGTCGATCACCACGATCTCGTGCCCCGGCACCATGTTTCTCTCGATGTATTCCGGTGCCAATGTCTTCTGCCCGGCAAGCTGATAAAACTCCCGGATGATCTCTGCCGCAAGATGATTCCGGTCGATGCGCCGTCCCTCCGAGCGCTTGCCCAGAAGCGAACCCGCGCGGTCCCGGATCTCCGCCGGAAATCCCGCCTCCGGCTCGAAGACATTAACCCCAAGTCCCACAACCACAAAATCCAGTCGGCCCGTCTCGAAATTCGCCTGGCCTTCGGACAGAATGCCGCAAACCTTCCGCATGCCGAGGTAGAGGTCGTTGACCCACTTGATGCTGAGGTCAATGTCGGCGACCCGCTTCACGGCCCGGTAGACCGCCACCGCCGCCTGGGCCGTGAGGATCAGATTGTCCGTCACCGCCGTTTCCGGCCGCAGCAGAAGGCTGAGATACAGCCCCGTGCCCTTCGGTGAGAAGAAACTCCGGCCGAGACGGCCCTTGCCACCGGTCTGGTAGTCGGAAACCGCCACCGTCCCGGCCTTCGCATGCTCGGTCAATGCCATCTGCTTCAGCACATCGTTCGTGGAGCCAATCTCCTGGTAGACATTAACGGCCACTTCCGGATCCTGCAGCCAGCGCTCGATTTCCTGCTGCGACAGAAGATCCGTCTCCTCCGCCAGGGCATAGCCCCGGTTCGGCACGGCCGTGATCTCGCAGCCTTCTTCCCGCAGCTGCTTCACTGCCTTCCAGACCGCTGTCCTGGTGCAGCCCAGCTGCTCCGCCAGCTCTTCTCCGGAGAGATATTCTCCTTTTTTTGCCAAAAACAGATTCCTCAGCTCCGACTTCACCGACATCTCATGACCTCCCTGCTGCCCGGATCTCGCCGACATTAAGCATGTCGGCAGTTCATCCTTTTATTGTAGCAGATTTCTGCCTGTCTGTGAATCATTCCGCGCTCAAGCCTTCTGCACCTTCAGCTCGAAGCGGATACCATCCGGCAGCATGAACCAGTGATGTCCCTTGCCGGGCACCGGTACCGCACCGTAATGAGATGCCTTCGCCAGCACACTGTCCACATCCATCACCTGGAAGGCCAGATGGTGGTAGCGTCCATTCTCCATGCTGGGCTCCTCCACGTGCAGCAGCTGAATGCCGCCGTCCAGCCAAACCGACTCCGGGGCCTCCGCGGAACCCTTTATCCGCCACACCTTCATGCCGAACACGGTCTCAAAGAAACGAATATATTTCGCCATATCCGCCACGTCGATGGAAATATGATCAATCGGGCAAAAACTTTCTGTACACTCACGCATAATAAATTTCTCCTTTATAAAAATTAAAAACAAGATCCGATGAAGTATAGGAAAAAATTCATAGCCTATCAAGCCTTATCCGGCCAAATGACCCGCGGGATCACCCGCCCGGTCCGCTGCATCTCGGAAATCGTATAGTTCTGGGCCTCCACCTTCCGGCGGGTCTTCGCCAGCACCGCTTCCACTTCCTCCGGCCGCAGCACGAGAACGCCGTTGATGTCGCCCACAATCAGATCGCCGGGCCGCACCTCCACGCCGCCGCAAACTACCGGCACATTCATCTCTCCCTGGTTCTTCTTTTGCGCAGAGCAGGGCATAACCCCTCTTGCGAAAATCGGCACACCGATCTCCCTGCAGCCCGCCAGATCCCGGAACAGACCGTCAATAACAATGCCCTCCGCGCCCTTCATCTTCGCACAGAGACTCCGGTGGTCCCCCCAGTAGCTGCTGCCTGTGAAGCCCTTTCCCGCGATCACCAGCACCTGTCCTTCCTCCAGCGCCTCAATGGCCGTGGGAATGAAGCCCCCGTCATCCGCCGGTACATCCACCGTAAACGCCGGCCCCACAATGCTTTTCTCCGAAATCCGCGGTTTGATCTCGTAATCCATCACCCGCCGCTCACTGCAGCCGTCGCAAAGCTCCGGCGTGGAAAACTGCCGCAGCTCTGCCACCAGCGCTCTGGTTCTCTCATCCATTTTCTATATCTCCCTGAATATTTAATAGTTTTGGTCTATGGGCAAGTATAAGGAAATCCCGCAGGCAATGCAAGCCTTCCCCATCGATCACTTGTAAATGTCCTCCAACGTAATCAACTGCACCTCGCCACGTTCACCGGCCTGCAAAAGCCCCTCCGTAAATCCACCCTTGGAAAAGATATAATAATGATACCTGTCTCCTTTTCCAAAAACCGCTGCATAATCCCGGATCAATTCCAGTTCGTCTATACCGATTTTTTCAGTCCTATACTTACACGAGCCAATGATATATTCCTTCCCCGTAACCGGTGCCCCGACAATATCAATCTGAACCTGTTTTTTGTTCCGTGGATCCGTTCCCCACCATTGACCGATCGCGCGCAGCTCTATGGGCAGCGCATGTGCATAGTAAAGCAGGTAATCCTGGCACATTTTCTCAAAGATCAGTCCCATATAATCCGGCAGATGCTGCTGGACCGCATGTGGGAAAATCTTTGCAATTCTGCCGGAATCGATAGCACTCTGATTGACCGGCACAAAGCGATACCAAAAACGGAAGAAGTTATCCGCCAGCATATAGATGGTTTTCTTCCCCGGCTTTTCGGTGATCGGTGTTTCCCTTTTGACAATACCCAGATCCGTTAGGGTTTTCAGATACTTCGATATCACCGAATTTTCCACACCGACCTTCATTTTAATGTCGTTCATGCGGGATGCTCCCTCTGCGATGGCTTTGATGATCGCATTATAAATGGCCGGTTCCCGCAGCTCCTGCTTCAGCAGATTTCCCGGTTCCTCATACAAATAGCTGGAACGGTCAAAAAGATTCTCCAGAAGAGCCTCCTCTACACTATCCCGCACATCCAGCTTATTGATATAATGCGGGACGCCCCCCGTGATGCCATAGATCAGAGAATTTTCCTCTGCAGAAAGCAATGGATGAAATACCGCCGTCTCCTTATAATCCAGCGGCGCAATCTTGAACTGGCCGGTCCGTCTGCCGTACAACGGGCTTTCCTCACCAAGCACCTGACTCTCCATAAAGCTCATGGAAGAGCCGCATAGGATCAGATACATACGGGACTCTGTCCATTTGTGGTCAATGATATGCTGCAGCATTGCTGAAATAGCCGGCTTTGCCTTCGCAAGATACGGGTACTCATCAATCACAAAAACGATTCGCTCATTCTTAGACAATGCCGTCAGCTCCTCCAGCGCAGCATCATAGGATCCAAATGCAGGTGCAGATTCCCGCTCCGGTCGTTCAAAGTTCATAATGGCTTTTGAAAGCGCTTCCAGATTTTCCTTTCCTGTCGTGTTCAACGCAGAGAAAAAAATGGTCGGCTTGTCCTTACAAAACTCATTGATCAATGCCGTTTTCCCGACACGCCGTCTGCCGTAGATGACAATGCATTCAAAGCGATCCGCCGCATACCGTTTATTTAGTTTTCGAAGTTCCTCTTCGCGACAATAAAATTGACTCATGTTCTCACCCTCAAAAATATACTCACGAGTTAGTAACTTACGAGTTACTTTCTTATGAGTATCATGTATCAATGATCAAGCAAAGTCAAGTCCGTATCTGATTGAAAAAAGACCCGCCCGGAAATCCCGGACGGGCCAAAGCCTACGCGCTTATGTTACTTTCTTTTTCTGCGCAGCCATGCGAACAGAAGAATCGCACAGAACATGAAGCCCGCGCCCCAAAGCAGGGTCATCGCCTGATCGCCGGTCAGTACACCGCGCTTTGCGCCATATACATCGCCGTCGTCACCGCCATCCTTGTTCCTGCCTCTTCCGGCACCCTTCACGCTGCCGTCCGGATTGGTCTCCACTTCATCCCGGGCGTTGCCGTTGACGTTTCCGCCACTGCCAACTGTCGTGGTCTCTTCGGTGCTCGACGCCGTCACAGACTCGGTGGTCGCCGCCGTGGATGTCGCGGCATGCCAGTTTCCACCGCCGCCTCCGCCGGAACCACCGCCATTGCCGCCGCTCGACCGCGTGGTCGCCGGCACGGTTGTGGTTTCCGGTACCGTTGTGGTCTCGGGTACCGTTGTCGTTTCAGGCGCTGTGGTTTCCGGTGCAGATGATTCAGGAACAGATTCCGTCTCTGTTTCCGGCGCTGTCGTTTCCGGTGCAGATGATTCAGGAACGGATTCTGTCTCTGTTTCCGGCGCTGTCGTTTCCGGTACAGATGACTCTGGAACAGATTCCGTCTCTGTTTCCGGCTCCGTCTCCGGAATGGTCTCCGGGATGTAGGTGTTGGTGATGGTGATCACACCGTCCTCCAGCTTTGTCGCATCCACCTTCGTCGAGTAATTTGCCACTCTGTCCTCCGTCACAGAATAGTCAATCTCCTTGCCATCTGCATACTTCGGAAGGTCCTTGAAGGTATAGCTCCAGTTGCCGTTTTTATCCGGCTTGATGCTTACCGTCTCCTTCGCCGTTGTCTTATCGTTTCCGAAAAGATGCACTGTGATCGATGACGGCCGCTTGCTTTCCACACCCGTGTCACCCTTCCAGATCTTCTGAACATCGATTTCCCGGGTTTCCGGCGCGTTATAGGTATTGCTGATCACAAATGTCGGCTCAGCGGTAACTGTATTCGGAGCATAACTTACATCGTAGGTCACTTTCTTTTCCGGATCATTGGCATTAAATGTGATCTTTCCGTCTTGCTCACCAAGCTCCTTAACAGAATACTTGATTTCCTTCGATTTTCCATCTTTATCGAGCTTGTTCACCGGCAGATTGCCCCAACTTGCCTTCCAGGAATTTCTTGCATTCAGTTTTGCCTCTGCCTTGGTTCCATTCGGATACGTATAAGGGCTTCCATCAGCAAGCAGCTGCACCGTCACTTCTGTGGGCCGTAACTTCTGTTCTGTATCAGTTCCATCCTTCCACTTCTTCTCTACATGGATGCTTCTCACCTTCGGCGTGTAGCTGTTGGTGATGGTATACGTCGTGTTGCCATCCGTATCAGAAGCGGGTTCATATTTCACCGTATACGTGATCTCACCGCTCTGATCCTTGTTGAACGTCACGGATCCATCACTCTCACCGCTCTCCTTCACCGTATAGCTAATATCCTTTCCGTCATCATCCTTCTTCGGCAGATTGCTCCAGCTTGCGGTCCAGTTGTTGTCTGCATTCAGCTCAATATCCTGTATCTGCTGGCTATCCTTATCCACCGTAACTTTATTGCTGCCGTTATACAACGCAACTGTTACAGAGGTCGGCCGCAGACCATCCTGATTGTTGGCATCCTCCCATTTCTTTGTGACGTCGATGGATGTGGTAGGATCATCACCATCAATCGGTGTGTTGGGTATTTCAATCTGGTCACCGGTGATGGCATAAATGCCCTGCGAATAATCCACATTATCGGACAGCTTAAAGTAATACTTTGTATTACTTGCCTTATACCCGCTCGGTGCCTCTGTCTCTACGAGATAATACTGACGATTCTCCCACAATGTCCAGCCGTCTGTATTCTGATTGCCCTTGATGGTGACTTTTCCGTCTTTGTCAGATTCAAAGGTACCACCGACCTTTGAATCTGTTCCGTCAACCACCTGATACAATTCGAATTTGGCACCCTGCAAGCCCTTTAAAGCGTTTCCGGCATCGTACTTGTAGATTGAAATGTCAGGGATAGAGCCTTCTCCGTCTCCCCTGGCATCCACGGTGACACTCCATGACTTGCCCGCTGTCTGCCCTTTCAATGTTGCCAAGTTTTTAATTTCTACAGTGCCGCTTCCGCCAATGCTGCCACTATAGGTGATGGTAATCTTCTTGCCATCCGGAACGGTAAACTTCAGCTTTCCGCCTTCCGTAGCTGCAGAGCATCCCTCTGCCGGATCAAATGTTATACTGGAGATATCCATATTCAGGTTGCTGGAATACTGATCCTCGACAACCATAGATTCCCCGTTATTCATCTGAACACCATCCGGGTTCACGACAATCTGGAAATTGGCCTTCTTATCCGTTGCCAGTGTACTTTCATTCAAAAGCGTCTTTGTCAAAGGCTTATACTGATACTCAACTTTAGCCTCGGCAGAGGTCGTTCCATAGGTCGCCTTGTTGCTCAGCATTGCTTTCAATTCGTCATCCTTGCCGGCTTCCGCCTGCAATTTCTTCAACGCGTTTTCATCCTTCACCTGCAGGTAATATTCCAGCTTATAATAGTTACTTCCAGTCGGCTCATCATTTAAATCGACATGGATCTTCATTCCGGTATCCTGCTCGATGATGGTATATTTTCCCGCTTCCGTTCCTTGATAGTATTGATCTCCTGAATAGACCTTGTCGCTGCTCGTGTACTCTATGTTTGCATACTTAAGATAAGTTGTATCGAATACATCTTCAATATCAAAGCTTTTCTGCGAAATGCCTTTCAGCTGTATGGTGTACTTGTACGTCAATGTTCCACTCTGGTCAGCTCTTATACCCGTCTTTTTCATTTTCAATTGTGCTGGCCACGCTTTTGCACTGGCTGGAAATGACAAATCATTTGCTTTGAATACAGCTGTATTTTTATGCTCCGAAAGATAGCTGCTTTTTTCAGCGGCCTCCAACCACGCCTGATCTACTTCTGTTGTCAGCTCTATCACAACATCACGTTTCTCGCCTGTGGCCTTCAATCCATCCGCTGTACCATTCTTGAACGCAATGATATATTTACTACTGTCGCTAGAAGTTTTTTCCTCCCAGCTTTCCTCTTGTTCAAGGCCCGTGACTGTGATCTTCCCCTTCAGTTTCTCAACCTTATTTTCACCATTCACCCACGCACTGGGGAATTGCTCTTCCAGTTCTGCACTTGTCAGTCCGCTCGCCGGGATATGCAAGGTAATTTTCCACTTGATCTCCGTTGAACTGGCAGATACAACTTCTTTCTCTACGCCCGCTTTGTTCTGATCCTCAGGTTCTACGGTTGCACTTCCACTCGTGCCTTTATTTGTTGTTGTATCCGTTGCTGTATTCTTTACGTTGGTTGCCTGAATCAGATCCGTAACCTTCACCTTTGTGGCATATGTGAAAACATACTTATACACTGCCGTATCCGTACTGGGGATGGTGTATGTCCAATTCTTCGCATTAGCTTCCGGTGTCAGTACATTCTCTTCTCTCACCGTATTTCCGCTCTGATCCGTCACCACCACATGCACCGAACCGGAATAGCTCATAATATTCTGTGAAGCTTCTGCCATCTCATCCTCGATGGTATGCCCCGCAGCAGATTTCAGCAGATTCTCATTGTAGGTGATGGTCCATTTGACGGTTCGATAGCCTTCAGCATCCACATCTCCCGGTGTGTCCGCATTCTTTGAAATCGTCGGTGTCGCATCGATCTGAAATACTGTTGAAGCCGTTTTCTCCGATTGGTCCTTGCTCTTCACAGAAACGTTATTTCCCGTTGTTTCTGCTGTTGCAGCGCCATTGAGAGCACCGAGATCCACTTGTGCATCATAGGTGATGGTGATGACCTCTCCATCCTCCATGGAAGCAAAGGTATATGTGAATCCCTTATTGCTGGATTCACTTGACGAAAGTGACACGCTATCCTTCTTATTACTTTTAATCTGAATCGTACTTGTATCAAGTGTGAGGGCACTGCCATTGATGGTATCCTGCACCACCACATCCTCACTTTTTCCGGTGGAGGTCACCGTTACCGTATAGTGTCCCAGTGTTTTGTCATTGCTATCCGGGTAATAGCTTTTTGCAACATCAACAGAATTGCTGCTGTCTACATGAACCTTCGTAGAAACGCTGTCACTCCATTGGATCTCTGTGGCACTCGAGCTGAAGCTGCCGCTCAACTGCAGATTCAGCGTCACGTTGGCGCAAGCGATCAGATGGCTGTAATTTTCATCATTTTTATCCCATGTTAAGGTCAGCGTGCCGTCCTGCACACTCCACTGCGTACCTTTCACCTCAAAGGTCACGCCGCCATTTGTTATCCTTATGCTATCAATGGTTCCGCTGGCATTGACGGCCTCAAAACCCGAGGGCATAGTATATGTCAGACTGTCATTGCTGAACTGCTTGTTTTCACCTTCTTGTGCTTTGATCGTAATACTATACGTAGTATTCGGGCGAACAACATACGTGTCGCCATCCTTTGTGGCATCAATGGTGACATCCGTCAGAAAATCCTTAAGATCTGTGCTGCTTTCTGCCGTTCTCGGCTCCACACTTGCCAGCATAACCACCGGGCTGAAGCTGCTGAGGTCGAATTCTGCGGCATTGACAGCATTGTCCTCAGCATCAATGGCGCTGTCCACTACCTCCACGTCCTTGTTGTGGATATGGCAAATCTGAAGGCTCTGGAGCTCGCTGCCTGCCGGGATCTCGATGGTCATGGGCTCTGTATACTGCATGCTGATGTGAATGCTCTCGTTCGGCTCCACGCGCTTGCCCTTCTTCAGGAGGTAAACATCATAGGCGAAGCCGTAAGCATTATCCCTCTCCACACCGGCCGCTTCTCCGGCCACGCGCAGCACGTAATTAAGTCTTGCTCCGGTGATGGGCTCCGCATGGAGTGTGGTGCCGGTTTCGATGCCTGCGCTCTCGTCCATGGTCGCAGTGACCCTTACCTTGCCGTCCGTAGATGTGGCAGAAAGCTCGTAGAGATAGTCGCCGTTCGGGTTGATCTCATCGGTCTTTGCGATATCTGAAGCGGTGCTCACAGACTTTTTCGTCTCTGCAGCGGTGCTTTCCTCGGCCTGTTTCTCTGCATCCTTTGCAACTTCAGTCTCATCTGCCGCGGATGTCGTCTCCGATGCTTCTGTGCTGTCTTTTTCTTCTGCAGAAGTACTTTCCTGATTCTCCACAGAAGTGTCTTCTGTCGCACTGCTCTCTTCCGCAGTGGCAACTTCGATGCTTTCTTCAGTTGCATCCTCCGATGTCTCTGCCTCCGTCACAGACGCACTCTCATCTGTCTCTTCTGTCAGCGCATCGTCCGTTTCAGTGCTCTGCGTCAGTTCAGAAAGTACATCCGTTTGCCCCCCCAACACGGGTTCTACGGCCATGACGTTGACGGTATTGCTGACCAGCAGCATCGCGATCAACATCCATGCGGTCAGGACATGCAAATGCTTTTTCATGGCTTCCCCTTTCTCTCTCTGCAGGAAAATTTTGCGGTTTTTCCTGCATTATTTCTCTTTTTCTGTGAGTATATTCTCACAGTTCATAAGTATATCACCAAGTCGTAAGGAATTCGTAATCAAGATGGGAACACTTACATGCCGATTTCTTATGATAGCGGGCCTGTCATTTCTTCAGGTTATGGTTGCCACAGATTTGCCGTATAATCCGGAATAATTCAACATTTTTTAATTTTATATCCACAAACAGAGCATATCGCAGAAAGGATAATAGCGAAACATGGCGTATCACGCTCTTTGGCTTTTGGCCTTATACTGGATGTAGAAACCATCGGATGGATTGTATAGAAAGGAGGAATGGGGCGCGTCTCCGTCTCGCGTTGGTCATGCACTTATTTATGATCGTGAGCGGAACCACTATAGAATCAAAACGGAGGGGCGCCCCGCTATGGTGGAGGAAGTAGGATTTGAAGCTTTGCAATGGGGATCCGCGTAAGCTTGGCTTGCGGGGACCCCATTGCAGTAAATAAAGCACTGGTTGTCGCTCTAGTCGGTGCTTGGGCACCCCGCCAGCGAGTGGGGCCCGATACACAGATCTCACTCAGGTCGTCGAGCGGGCGCCCCGCCAGCGAAGCTGTCGCTGAGCCCAAGCACCTATTCGTTTGCACAAAAAAAGGCCGTCAGCGGATGCTATCCGCTAACGGCTATATGACGCCAACGAGATTCGAACTCGTGATACCACCGTGAAAGGGTGGTGTCTTAACCGCTTGACCATGGCGCCTTATACTAAAAAAGAGGCGAAGACCGGATTCGAACCGGTGAATCAGGGTGTTGCAGACCCACGCCTTACCACTTGGCTACTTCGCCATACTCATATGAATGAGATGAACTCCCCCAGTTGGACTCGAACCAACGACACCGCGGTTAACAGCCGCGTGCTCTACCGACTGAGCTATAGAGGAATAA
>CAVFNN010000008.1:0-63361 GCA_963623925.1 bacterium
AGACTGCGGTTAAAGAAACGATTTTCCATCTTGTATTCCTTGAAGCTGCCGAAGTTCATGGTGATGAGATTCACCCTTCCCAGTTGTCCGGATGTCAGAATTTCCCGCAGCTTCCTGTAGATCGGCATGTGAAAAATGGTCATGGCCTCCGCCACGATGACTCCTTTCTCCTCTGCCATCTTCAGGGCCTCATTCAGCTCTTCGCTGTTCAGCGTGATGGATTTTTCCACCAGAATGTGCTTCCCGTTCGCGATGGCCTGCTTCATAAATTGGATATGCGTATTGTGCGGCGTGGTAATGTAGATGACGTCCACATCCGGGTCCGTAAACATCTCATGATAATCCCGGTAAACCTTACGGATGCCGTATTTTTCGCCGAAGCTTACCGCCTTTTCATAGGTCCTGTTGCCCACCGCATAAAGCTTTTTCCCGTTTTTTTCCAGGGCGGCCGCCATCTCATTGGCAATCACGCCCGTGCCCAGCACTGCCCAGCGTATCTCTCCCATTCCTCATTCCTCCAGAAAATTTCGCATCAGAAGTTCATAAACCTGTCGGCAGCGGTGAAGGTCTGCAATCGGCACAAATTCATCCGGTTTATGGGCCTGGTTCAGACTGCCGGGACCATAAGACATGGTGTTTTCGTTTCCTGTAAGGCCCGCAATCACCGCTGTGTCCGTATATCCCGGGAAGGGCTTCACCACAGGTTCTCCCGCCACCTGACGCACTGCCTCCTGCAAACGCCGAAGCAAAACGGAATCCGGGTGATGCGGCACTGCCGGCCGCTGTCCGGTGACGATGAGTTCAGGCCGTATGCCGGGAATCTCTGTCGCTGCCTCCTCTGCTGCCGCAAGAATCATCGCCTGAACGTCCGCCATGGAATACTGCGGCAGCACCCGCATATCTATGGAAACTTCACATTCCGCCGGTACCTGATAGGGATGGATACCGCCCCGGATCTGTCCGAAGGTCAATGTCGTCCTGCCGAGAAACGGATCCTCCTCCAGGGCATTGACCTTCCGCCGCAGTGCTGCGATGGCAATGCCCATAGCCGCAATGGCATCCGCGCCCTCCCAGGGCTCGCTGGCATGAGCGGCCTTTCCGTGCATGCGGAGAGAAAACCAGAAACGGCTCTTGTGGGCGGTCTGGATACTATTGTCCGTGGGCTCCGTGTCAAGCACCAGACTGTTCCGGTCCACCCATCCCATCTCCACAGCCTTCTCCGCACCGTGCATATCCGCTTCCTCGTCACAGCTGCCGATAAGCTTCAGCGTTCGTTTCGGCAGTTCACCCCGACTGCCATATTCTGCTGCCACCGTGAGAAAGGCCGCCAGCGCCGCCGCAAAGCCGCCCTTCATATCGCAGCTGCCGCGACCGTAAAGCCGCCCATCTTCAATGGCCGCGCCCAGGGGATCCCGGGTCCAGTCGGGTCCCAGCGGCACCGTGTCCTGATGACAGATCAGTACCAGCTCTTTCTCACTTTCTCCCGGAAGCGTCAGCATAATGTTGCTTCTCTCCGGCAACACCTCGGCGGTTTCGATCCGGGCTGCCGCCGGTAAATACTTTTCCGCCAGTTTTTCGATATAGGCCGTCATACCGGCCTCGTAAGCCCCCGGATTGCTGCTGTCTATCCGCACCAGTGCCTGACAAAGCTGAAGTTCATCGATACCATCCATCTTCTATCGCTCCTTCTCCCAAAACGAATCCACGATTTTTACGATACTACCCTGCTTCAGCCCGAAAGTGAAAAATACAGCGCCAGCAGTACAGCCCTACCCAAGCCATAACACAGCATAGCCGTACACAGCATCAGCATATTGGCCCGGATAATGTCTTCTTTTTCGACTGGCCGGATCGGATCCCCGATATAGGGCTTTTCCACTGTCGTGCCAAAATAAGCCGCAGGCCCCGCCAATTGCACCGACAAAGCACCGGCACAGGCGGCTTCGGTCTGGGCGGAATTGGGACTTTTGTGCTTCCTTCGGTCCCGCAGGAAGATGCGCCAGGCATTTCTGAAGCTGAAAACAGGCGCGTTTCGGTAAAACAAGCCGCAAATCCCGGCAGAAAATACCATCAATATACCGGAAATCCGGGACGGCAAAAAGTTGCAGAGATCGTCCAGACGGGCAGCCGCCGTGCCAAAGTCATAATAGCGCGCGTTCCGATAGCCCACCATGGAATCCATGGTGTTCACCGCCTTGTAAAAGAACATGCCCGGAAGTCCAAAACAACAGAAGAACAGCATAGGCGCAACGACACCGTCTGAGGTATTCTCCGCCACGGTCTCCACCGCCGCCTTTACCACGCCGCTTTCATCCAGGGCTTCCGTGTCCCGCCCCACAATCATGGACACTGCCCGTCGTCCGGCAGCGAGGCCCTCTTTTTTCAGGGCAGTATAAACCTTCCGGCTCTCCGCAAAAAGGGAATGGGCCGCCAGCAATTGGGCGCACCAGAAAAGCTGCAGCAGTCGGGCTGCCCAAATCCCCAGGAAATGCTCCAGCAGTCGAAGCGAAAGCATTATCCCGGAAAGGGTGCAAAGAAGGACCAGCAGCACCAGGAAAAAACCGGCAAACTTCTTCCTGCCTCTGTCCATATCCTGCGGCTCCCGCAAGCGGAACAAGCGCCATAACAGGCGTTCACAACGGGTGATGAGAAAGCCGATGGCCCTTACCGGATGGTAGAGCCAGTGGGGATCGCCGAACAGCAGGTCCAGCAGGCAGGCCAGGGTCAGTATAACGCCCCGTTCCATCAGAATTCCCCTCATTTTTTATCCACAACTTCCATTCTCTCCGGTATTTCGTTTCAATATGGCCAGCGCCTCCCGGATGTTTCGCACCGCCAGAATTTCTACGCCCCTGCTTTTCAGGTTCGTGAATTTCTCTGCATGATAGGCCGGCATCACAATCTTATGGAAGCCCAGCCGGACGGCCTCCTCGATGCGCTGCTCCGCATTGGACACTGCCCGCACTTCTCCGGCCAGTCCCACCTCGCCGAAGATCATGGCATCCTCCGGCAGTTGAATGTTCCGGCAGCTGGAGATCAGCGCCAGAATGATGGCGAGGTCCGTGGAGGGTTCGGAAATCTTCAGTCCCCCGGCGATGTTCAGATAGGCATCGTACTTGGACATTTCCAGACCAATGCGGCGTTCGATGATGGCCAACAGCAGGTTCATGCGGTTGTAATCCACACCGTTGGCTGTCCGGCGGGGCAATCCGAAGCTGGTGGGCACAGCCAGTCCCTGAATTTCAATCAGCAGGGGCCGGGTTCCCTCCATGCCGCAGGTCACTACCGATCCGGCGGCACCTGCCGGACGTCCGGACAGAAGCAGCTCCGAAGGATTCAGCACCTCCTGCAGTCCCTCTCCGGTCATTTCAAACACCGCGATTTCGTTGGTGGAGCCAAAACGGTTCTTCTGTCCGTGCAAAATACGCAGGCTGCCGCTGCTCTCTCCCTCGAAATAGAGCACAGCATCCACCATATGCTCCAGCACCTTGGGGCCGGCAACATTACCGTCCTTCGTCACATGGCCAACGATAAAGATGGCGATGCCGTTTTCCTTGGCGACCCGCAGCAACGCCGCTGCAGACTCCCGTACCTGACTGACGGAACCCGGCGCTGCGGTCACAAGCTCCGTACACATGGTCTGAATGGAATCGATGACCACAAAATCCGGTTTTTCCGTCCGGAGCGTTTCCAGAATGTTTTCGATGCTGGTTTCACAGAGAAAGCGCAGTTCGCCGCAAATCTCTGCAATACGCTGTGCCCGTAGCTTGATCTGCTTGAGGCTTTCCTCGCCGGAAACGTAGAGTACAGATTTGCCGCCGTCTGCCGCCAGATTCCGGGCCACTTCCAGAAGGATCGTGGACTTTCCGATACCGGGATCACCGCCCAAGAGCACCATGGATCCCACCACGATGCCGCCGCCCAGCACACGATCCAATTCCCGGAAGCCGGTGGACATCCGGTCCTCCTGTTCCAGCGCAATTTCATCAATTTTCACCGGCCGCGCCACCTGCCCGCGCCTGCCGGAGCCGGAAAAGCCGGATGCAAAAGAGGAGCTGGCTTTTTTCACCGGCTCCTCAGCAAAGCTGTTCCATGTACGACAGGAAGGACACTGCCCCAGCCACTTTGCGGACTCATAACCGCACTCCTTACAGAAGAACCGGGATGTGATCTTTGCCATTACTTGCTCCTTCTCGCCGTAAATTTCAATTTTTCACCGCTCTTGTCCACAGTAATGCGGACTGTGCTGTCTCTTGTCACGCGGCCGTTCAATATCTCCTCTGACAGCGGATTCTCCAGATAGCTCTGAATGGTCCGGCGCAGCGGACGGGCGCCATACTTCGGGTCATAGCCCTTCTCGGCCAGAAAATCCTTGGCCTTCTCATCGAGAGAAAGATGGATACCGAGCTCGGCCCGAGCCCGCTGCCGCAGCTCCTTCAGCAGCACCTCTGCAATGGCCCGGATGTTCTCCCGGGTCATGGGATGGAAAACAATGATCTCATCAATTCGATTCAGAAACTCCGGCTTGAAGAGATGCTTGATCTCCTCCATCACCCGGCTCTTCATGAACTGATAGTCCTTGTCTTTAGAGCCGTCACCGTTATCAAAGCCCAGACGCTTCGGGCTCATGATGGCTTCTGCACCCGCATTGGAGGTCATGATAATGACGGTATTTTTAAAGGAAACCTTCCGGCCCTGGGCATCGGTGATGTGGCCATCGTCCAATACCTGCAGAAGAATATTCAGCACATCCGGATGGGCCTTCTCGATCTCGTCGAATAGAATCACAGAATAGGGATGCCGCCGTACCTTCTCGGACAGCTGACCGCCTTCGTCATAGCCCACATAGCCGGGCGGCGAACCGATCATCTTGGACACGCTATACTTTTCCATGTACTCGGACATGTCTACCCGAATCAGATTGCTCTCCTCACCGAACATGGCCGCTGCGAGGGTCTTGGACAGCTCCGTCTTACCCACACCGGTGGGTCCCAGGAACATAAAGGAGCCGATGGGCCGCCGGGGATCCTTGAGGCCTACCCGGCCGCGCTTGATGGCTCTGGCAATGGCGCTGACCGCCTCCTGCTGCCCCACAACGCGTTCATGTAAAATGTCTTCGAGCTTCAGGAGCCGTTCTGTCTCCTTCTCCGCCAGCTTCTCAACAGGAATACGGGTCCACTCGGACACCACCCGGGCAATCTCCGCTTCCGTCACATGCAGCGGATTATCTGCCTGCGCCTGTTCCCAGGCAAGTCTTGCCTTCTCCAGGCGCTTCCGGCTGCGGAGCTGCTGCTTCTTGATCTCAGAAGCCCGTTCGAAGTCCTGGGCCTTGATGGCCGCTTCCTTCTCCTCACCGAGCTTTTCCAGCTCCTCCCGTTTCTTTCTCAGCTTCTCCGGCTCTCCCAATGCGGTGATCCGCAGCTTAGAAGCCGCCTCATCGATCACATCAATGGCCTTGTCCGGAAGATACCGGTCACTGATGTAGCGAGCCGAAAGCTTCACCGCTGCCGCCAGGGCCTCTGCCTCGATCACCACCTTATGGTGTTCCTCATAACGCGGCGCGACACCCTCAAGAATCTTCAGGGCTTCTTCCTCCGACGGCTCGTTCACCACCACGGGCTGGAAGCGTCGCTCCAGGGCCGCATCCTTTTCAATATGCTTCCGGTACTCCTCCAGGGTTGTGGCACCGATGATCTGCAACTCTCCCCGGGCCAATGCCGGCTTCAGAATATTTGCCGCATCCAGTGCGCCCTCGGCACCGCCGGCGCCGATGATGGTATGGATCTCATCGATGAACAAAAGCACATCACCATCATTCTGGGCTTCCCGGATCACGCGCTTGATCCGTTCCTCAAACTCGCCCCGATACTTGGAGCCAGCCACCATGCCGGAAATGTCCAGTGTCAAAAGCCGCTTGCCCCGAATCGTTTCCGGTACACTGCCCTCCACGATGCGCTGGGCAATGCCTTCGGCCACCGCCGTCTTACCCACGCCGGGCTCACCGATCAGGCAGGGATTGTTCTTGGTTCTCCGGGAAAGGATCTGTACCACCCGCATGATTTCCGCTTCTCTACCGACCACCGGGTCCAGACGTCCCTCGGCAGCCATTTCCGTGAGATCCCGGGAATACTGGTCCAGCATCGGTGTCCGGCTCTGCTTCGCTTCCCGGCGAGCGCCGCCTTCGCTGCTGCCGGCTGTGTCCCCGGCAGCAGCCATAATCTGCTGATAAATCTGCTGCGCATCAACGCCCAGTGTCGTGATGATCCTGGCTGCCGTACAGCCCGGATCCTTCAAAATGGCCGTCAGGATGTTCTCGGTTCCCACCAGACGGGCCTGCAGGTGCCGAGCCTCCTGTACGCTGGCATCCATGATGCGGCTCGCCGTGGGCGTATAGCCGGAATGATCCGCCAGCGCCACATTGCTGTCCGTGGAAATGAATTTTTCGATCATCTCCAGAATCCGTTCTTCATTGATGCCGTTGGCGGCGAGAACACGGGCCGCCACAGAGGTATTCTCTCTTCTGAGGCCCAGCAGAATGTGTTCTGTGCCGATATATTTATGATGCAGCTCCTCCGCGGCCTCAATGGCCAGCTTCAGCGCCTGCTGTGCCTGCATAGTAAACTGATTCATGCCTGTTCTGTTCTCTCTCCTTCAGTTTTAGAGGTCTTCAATGTCCAGATCATCCTGCACCGCTGACGGAATCACCGTGGTCTCGCCGAGAGAATCTGCGGTCTCTGCCGCATTCTCCGCAAAGGCCTTGCGATCCAGCAGCACCGTGCTCTCCAGATCGGCATCCTCGGTCTCCGCCGCAGCACGCCGGGCAGCGGTAGGCATGACGCGGGTCTCTCCCAGATCCTCGCCTGCACCCGCATCACCGGCTGAAGGCATTACCCTGGTCTCCCCAAGGGCATCCTCAGCCTCCTCTCCGACAGGTGCCGCCGGTATACTGATGCTGCCGTTTTCTTCGGCTTGATTCATCTTCCGTACGGTATCCATACCACGCTTCCGGTTCTTCCGGAGCAGCATGCAGATGCCGACACAAAGTGCCAAGCTGACAACCCCCAGAACACAGCTCAGGATGAACTGGAAGTTGTACCGGTTCACCAGTGCATCATAACGCTCCAGCAGTGTCGGATATGCCTCTGCATTCTGCTGCAGCTCGATCTCCACCGGATCCTCGAAGTATCTCTGCAGTGTCTTTTCGGTCAGGTCATAGCGATAGAAGCTCAGCTCACCGGCATCATTCATGCCATAGAGAATGCAATACTGGTGGTCGCTGTCGGCCTTCCATACCCAGCCCTTCACCTGATGGCCGTCGATATCGATGGTGCTCTCCGCAAAGCCGGAAGGAATCTCCACATCGGAGCCCGGATTCATAATGGTGATGGTCTTCTCCTTGGAGGAAAGCTTCACGCCCTCGTTCACCGTCTCTGTGCCGGTCTCTGTATCGCTGGCACCGCCTTCCTGCTTGGTTACCTTCAGGTTATATACCGTCTGGGTGCCATCCTGGGCCTTCACGGTGATGCTGACGGCATTTTCGCCCATGTTCAGGGCATCATTGCCGCTGACGCTGACAGAAGCGCCCTCTCCTGCCGCCACCGCATTGATGGCGAGTCTTTCCACATCGGTACCCACGGTCACGTCATAGCTGGTCACATCCGCTGAGAAGGCCGGACTCAGCTCACCCGGCGATACGGTCAGCTCCGCAAGGGAGGCATCACCGGAAGCAGAAGCCTCGGCCGCCACCTGTACCGTGGCACTTCCCTGGTGGGTGATGTCCACCAGCGCCTCACTGCTGTCATAGACCTCCTGGGTGCTGATGTTAATGTTGGTGGGCCCCGCTGTCAGGGTCTTGAACTTCAGATTGTAGGCCAGCTCCCCTGTGCCCGCGCCGTTGCTGGCGCCATGAATTCGCACCGTACCGGCACCGCCGTCCGCATCCGTGCCGCTGACAAATTCTAGCACAGAAGTATCGTAGGTCACGGTAATGTCTGCCTTGGAAAGGGTGCCGTCCGCACTCTTCACCTTCATGGTAACATTCACATCCGATCCCAGCGTCACCGAGGGATCCGAAAAGGAAATCTGTCCGGTGGCCGCCAGCGCGGAGATGGACAGCAGCATGGACGCTGCCGCCGTACAAATTATATATTTCAATTTCTTCATAGCATTCTCCCTGTAAAGTTGTCTTTTCCAGAAATAATTTGCCGATAGATTATAGCATAAAAGACACATTCTTTCAAATGAGCGTCCGCAGCGCCTTACTGCGGACCCTCGCCCACCACAACGATGTTGCTGCTTTGGGCAGCCTGGGTACTCTGGACGCTGCCGTCACCACTCTGGACGCTGCTGGTTTGTCCGCTGCCGGTCTGACCGTTCGCACCCTTATTGATGACAATCTGGTAGGTTCTCGTGCTGCCGTTCTGGGCCGTCACGATAATGCTTACGGTGGTAGATGCCTCTGTCAGCGACACCGTACCGGTACCGCTGATCTGTGCGTGGCTCTCTGCCTGGGAAGCACTGACATTAATCTCCGTCACAGAAGGATCCACCACAAGGGTGTACTGCTCCGTATCCATCTGGAAGCCCGGCGTCAAAGTGAAGCCGTTGACACTGAGGCTGCTGAGCTTGTTGTTGGGACTGCCGTCGCCGGTGGGCTTCGCCGCTGCGGTCTCCGGCATATTCAGGTATACCGGAATGCTGAACTCGTGAGCCGCCGACTTCATATCACTGGAATAGGCCGCACTGAGCTTCGCGCCCTCTTCTGCCGCACCGGGCACATTGGTCATATACTGGTGCTTATACATGTTGCTGCCCTGCACGTTCCACTTCTTGAGATAGAGGGTATTCTGACCCGCGTTCAGGTAGTTTTCCGCATAGAAAAGGGCACCGCCCACGATGGATTTCTCGATACTGGTCCAGGGACGATTGTAGCTGCCGCTCTGGGAGGCATACCAGATGCCCCGCTGGATGGCGGTCATATCGCTGGTGGCATAGGCACCGACATTAAAGTAGTTGTAATAGCCGCTTTGTCCGGAAATGGAACCACTGGTACCGCTGCCCTGCTCCTGCAGAATCATGGCCGCCAACACATAGGGGCTGACACCGGACTGCTGTGCCGCTTCCATGATTATTTCCGCATAACCGGCTTCGCTTCGGCTGCTGTCGGTGCTGACGCTTCCTCCGGGCATGGCATTGTCCGTACTGTTGTTCACAGTACCGCCGGGGCCGCCGGCACTGATGACCGTGCCGTCCGCAGCGCTGCTCTCTGCCGCTGTGCTTTCTGCTGTGGTTGCCGCCGCAGCAGTGCTTTCCGCGCTGACGCCTCCGGGACCACTGAAATCGATGACGCCATCGCTGCCGGAAGACGCGGAGGATGTCGAAACGGAGCTTGATGCAGAAGCAGCGACTGTGCTGCCGGAACGCAGCGCACTGTCATTGGTCAGGCTGACGGAGCCTTCCATAAAGCTGCCCTTCAGCATGGTCTGCAGACCACTCAGATTCTGTACATTTTCCTTATAGCTCTGCTCCAGGAACTGGAAGACATAGGACTCGTCCAGAAAATTCCGGGGATCCATGTAATAGGCTACAATTTCCCGGGAAGCCGCCACCCAAGTGGCACCGTCAAAGCCGGGCCAGGTGCTGGTATTCCAGTCATACTTGCCGGCATCCGTGGATTTCCAGGAAGAAATGGAACTGCTCTCCACCAGAGAGCCGGTGCCGCTGAGTTCTGCCTCCAGTACAGTGTTCCAATCCAGGTTGGTATGGAAGGCCTTGAATACCCAGTTGGGAAATTCTGCATGCAGCTGCCGCAGACCATTCTTGTAGCTTTCCGGGAATCCCTGCTGGTTCAGATAGCTTTCAAAATCCGCATCACCGGTATACTGGGTAGGAAATTTCACATAGTCCGAACGCACATAACCGGAGAGTCCGCCGCCGGTGATGGCATACCAGGTGTAGCCGTCGCTGCCCTGCACCTCACCGGTCACCGTGATGGCCGTGTTGGAACTCAAGGCACCTGCCTTTCCGGCATCGGTGGACGGTGAGGTACGCACATTGACAACACTGCCCCGGATCACCGCAGATCGATTGTCTGCCAAAGCCGTCAGGCTCGCCATCTGAGGAAGTGGAAGAATCAAAGCTGCCGCCAGCAGAAGGGCACAGCCTCTAAAGGGTTTACGCATACAAGGTCTCCGAAAAATAAACACAAAAAATCAGGAGTAGGTAGAAGCCTACTCCTGACAGTTTAAAATTTCTCAGGTATTCCGTCAATCTCTATTCGAAATATTCAAAGAATTGATAGAGAACCGTAAGCTTCCTTAAACGGGGTAAGCCTTGTTCTCCTTATCTGCCTGCTTTGTGGCAATACCGCTCTGCTGTGCCTCGCGATACTCGAAGAAATCCTTTGCCACCTGTGGGAACAGAGCATAGGACAGTACATCCTCAGGCTGCTGTGTCCACTTTGCACACTCCTCCTTGAACTTGTCAAGCTGCGGTGCAATGTGATCTGCCGGACGGTCTGTCATCTGTGTCTCGCCATCCTTCAGGATCTTCTTAACCACATCCGGATCCATGGGCTTTACGGTACGTCCGAACTCGCCGGCTACCAGCTTGTGGGACTCCTTCGGCACCATCTTGTAACGCTCGCCGGTCAGGACGTTCATCACGGCCTGGGTACCAACGATCTGAGAAGAAGGTGTTACCAGAGGCGGCTCACCGAAGTCCTTACGCACTCTCGGTACCTCTTCCAGAACCTCGGTCAGCTTGTCATCCTTGCCGGCCTGGTGCAGCTGAGAAATCAGGTTGGAAAGCATACCGCCCGGAACCTGATACTTCAGGGTGTTAACATTCACACCGAGAACCTTGGTGGACAGAAGACCATCCTTCAGGCACTGCTCACGATACGGCTCGAAGTAGTTGGAAACCTCGATCAGCTTGTTCACATCGAGACCTGTGTCATACTCTGTGCCCTCCAGTGCCTTCACCATAACATCGGTAGACGGCTGGGATGTGCCCAGAGCGAAGGGTGTGGAAGCGGTGTCGATGATGTCTGCACCAGCCTCGATGGCCTTCAGATAGGTCATGGAAGCCATACCGGAAGTATAGTGTGTATGCATCTCGATGGGAAGCTTTGTACCTCTCTTCAGAGCGGTTACCAGCTTGGAAGCAGCATCCGGAAGCAGAAGACCTGCCATATCCTTGATGCAGAGGGAATCTGCGCCCAGGTTCTCAACGTCTCTTGCCAGGTTCTCCCAGTACTCAAGGGTGTAGGCATCACCCAGTGTATAGCAGAGCGCGATCTGTGCATGGCCGCCTTCCTTCTTGCAGGCCTTCACAGCGGTCTCCAGGTTGCGGATATCGTTCAGACAGTCGAAGATACGGATCACATCGATACCGTTTGCGATGGACTTCTCTACGAAGTACTCCACCACGTCATCTGCATAGTGATTGTAGCCAAGAATGTTCTGGCCTCTGAAGAGCATCTGAAGCTTTGTGTTCTTGAAGTGACGCTTCAGCATTCTCAGTCTCTCCCACGGATCCTCCTTCAGGAAACGCAGACAAGCATCAAATGTAGCACCGCCCCAGCACTCTACGGCATTGTAGCCAACAGAATCCATGGTATCCAGGATCGGCTCCATCACGTCGCTCGGCATACGCGTTGCGATCAGTGACTGGTGCGCATCACGCAGAATTGTCTCTGTAATTTTTACCTTTGCCATTTTATCTCCTTCATTTCAGAGCACCGGCAGTGTTCCGGTGCCCCTGATTGAACTTAAATTACTTAACTCCGTAAACCGCCATGAAGGTACCTGCAGCAACTGCAGTACCGATAACGCCGGCCACGTTCGGTCCCATTGCCTGCATGAGCAGGAAGTTGGTGGGATCTGTCTCAGCAGCTACCTTCTGAGATACGCGGGCAGCCATAGGTACGGCAGATACACCGGCAGAACCGATGAGCGGGTTGATCTTTCCGCCGGAAAGAACATACATCAGCTTTCCGATCAGTGTGCCTGCTGCAGTACCGAATGCGAAGGCCACAAGACCCAGCACCACAATCTTCAGGGTATCTGTGTTCAGGAAGGCCTCAGCAGAGGTGGATGCACCTACGGAAGTACCCAGCATGATAACGACGATATACATCATCGCGTTGCTTGCGGTCTCGGTCAGCTGCTTCACCACGCCGGACTCCTTGAACAGGTTTCCGAGCATCAGCATACCTACCAGCGGTGCTGTGGTGGGCAGAAGCAGACATACCACAGTGGTTACCACGATGGGGAAGAGAATCTTCTCCAGCTTGGATACGGAACGCAGCTGCGGCATTCTGGTCTTTCTCTCCTTCTCGGTGGTCAGCGCTCTCATGATGGGCGGCTGAATGATCGGCACCAGAGACATGTAAGAGTAAGCAGCCACGGCGATGGGTCCCAGCAGGGAAGTCTGTCCCAGCTTGTTGCAGAGGAAGATGGAAGTCGGTCCGTCTGCACCGCCGATGATGGAAATGGCAGCAGCGGCAGCGCCGTTGAAGCCAAGGAAGATTGCCAGGAAGTAAGCGGCATAGATACCGAACTGTGCCGCAGCACCCAGCAGGAAGGTGATCGGGTTTGCGATCAGAGGCGAGAAGTCTGTCTGTGCACCTACACCCATGAAGATCAGAGACGGAAGAATCGTCCACTCATCCAGATGGAAGAAGTACCACAGAAGTCCGCCGGTATCATTCATGGAATCCGCCGGATCCAGCATGATGTCCGGATAAATGTTTACAAGCAGCATTCCGAAAGCAATGGGCACCATCAGCAGCGGCTCAAAGCCCTTCGCAATTCCCAGATACAGGAACACAAAGGCCACAAGCATCATGAGATAGTTGCCCCATGTCAGGTTACAGAATGCTGTCTGTTGAACGAGATTTGATAACGTATTTAAAATATTCATTATATGAAAACCTCCAGATCAGCAAAGTCAACGCCGGGACAATCAGTTCATGGTTGCCAGAACAGCGCCGGACTCTACTGAATCGCCTACTGCAACGTTGATGGTTGCAACAGTACCATCCTGAGGAGCTACGATATCGTTCTCCATCTTCATGGCCTCAAGCACGAGGATCGGCTCACCAGCCTTCACTGCATCACCGGCATGCTTCTTCACAGCCAGGATCTTACCGGGCATCGGAGAGGTTACCTCTACGCCGCCTGCTGCACCAGCCGGTGCTGCGGGTGCTGCTGCCGGTGCCGGAGCGGCTGCCGGTGCCGGAGCTGCTGCCTTCGGAGCAACTGCTGCGCCGGTTCCCTTGCCTTCTTCTACGGTTACGTCATAAGCGACGCCATTAACTGTAATTGTATAGTTCTTCATTTTGAATACCATCCTTTTTAGAATCGGGCCATCGCCCATGATTAACGCTTTCTGATAGAACGAACTACCAGTCCATTGTTCAGTGTCGGTCCCGGAACGAAGCCGTCCTCTGTTCCGTTCTCTGCCTCATAAGCGGCAATAGCTGCGGCAATCACTGCCTCCAGCTCAGCGCCGGAAAGGGCTGTCGGTGCGGCTACGGGGGCTGCTGCCGGTGCCGGAGCGGCTGCCTTCTTGGGTGCCTCGGCCTTCGGTGCTGCCTTCTTGCCGTTCTTCACGCTCTGCTCAAACTTGTTGACATACTTGAAGAGGCTGATGATCCATGCAATGAAGATCAGGATCACAAATACGGAACCCATACCGAGAAGCAGGTTGCCTGCGGCATCTGTCATCTTCTCAGCCATGGAATACTCCGGAGAGAAGGTCATCTCTGTATAAGCGGTCATGTCCTCGTCAAAGCCGAGCGTCAGATCCAACTTTCTCTGCTCGAAGGTGGCCACGATTGCGATGCTGTAGCCGTCCTCATTCTCTGATGCCTCTACGCTGTCTACGCTGACAAAGGCACCCAGTCTGTCCTGACTGTTCAGATAGTTGGTAAGACCGTTATAGAGAATCGCATTCTTATCATGCTCAGCCTGGGCAATGGACTTCTGGATGTCCTCTGCGGACATACCGCCCAGAGCCTCCATCTGCTGCTCACCGAACTGCTCCAGCGTCTGCTTCTGGACCGGATCGATGCTCACGGTTGTATTCTCAGAGGAACCGCATGCGGTAAGAGCGCCGAAACTTACGGCAAGACAAAGACCCAGGACTGCTTTTCTAATCCAATGTTTCATCCTGTCTCCTCTCATACTGTGCTGTGCTTCTTTTCCGGTCTGAATACGCTCTTTGTGAAAAGCATCTCGAAGGCAGCGATCACTCTCTGTCTCGTCTCCTCCGGTGCGATGATATCGTCAACATAACCGCGCTGTGCGGCAGCCAGTGCAGAATTCTGCTTTGCTGCAAACTCCTTGGCCTTCTCAGCCTTCTCAGCATCGCTGCCCTCAGCACAGATGATCTCTGCTGCCTTGGCTGCATCCATAACACCTACCTGTGCATTCGGGTAAGCATAAACGGTATCGATGCCCAATGCCTTGGAGCCGAAGGTCATGCCTGCGGTACCGAAAGCGTTCTTTACCACGGTTACCATGGGAACGGAAGCATTGGAATAAGCAGATGCCAGCTGTGCGGCTGCCTTTGCCATATGGCTCTCGTTGCACTCACAGTTGTGGTAGCCCTTTACGTCTGCCAGTGTCAGAACGGGGATCTCGAAGGCGTCACAGAACTTCACCATCTTGGCAGCCTGCAGAGCGCCCTTCCACTTGAAGGAAGCATCCTTATTTGCCACAACGCCGACGGTCTGACCGTTCAGCTGAATGAAGCCTGTCACCACATCCGGTGCGAAGCCTCTCTGGGTCTTGATGAATACACCGTTGTCTGCGATCTGCTTCACAGCATCCTCGGCCTTCATGGTCTCGATGCCGGCAACAGAACGGTTCAGATCATCTGTGCACTCCTCATAAGCGCCGTAGTCCTCATTGTTGCCGGGAAGAACAGCAACCAGCTTTCTGATCTCGGAAAGAACTTCCTCCTCAGTGCCGCTGAAGTCCACATTGCCCAGCTTCTCCTGGTTCTCTGCCATGGCGATCTTGTCGTCCTTGTTGCCGAAAACCGCATCCGGAGCTGTCACGAACATACGTGCATTGCTTTTCTCCATGAAAACGAAATCAGACAGAGCGGTCAGCACTGCCATTCCGCCGCCTGCTACGCCGAATACAGCTGTCAGCTGGGGAATCACGCCGCTTGCCAGTGTCTGCTTGTGATAGATGCGGCCCATGCCGTAGAGTGAATCACATGCCTCCTCAAGTCTCAGACCTGAGCAGTCCACAAGACCGATGACCGGTGCGCCCATCTTCATAGCCATGTCATAGAGATTTGCAATCTTCTTTGCATGCATCTCACCCATGGAACCACCAAGTACTGCTGCATCCTGTGCATAGACATACACAAGACCGCCGTCAATGGTGCCATAGCCGGTGACTACGCCGTCAGATGGTGCCTTCTTCTCAGCCATATTGAAGTCTGTGGATCTGGCCTGAACCAGAGCGCCGAGCTCAACAAAGCTGGACTCATCAAGCAGTGACTGAATTCTGGTCATTGCAGATGATGTTGACTGATTATCCATTTTTTGTCCTCCATTTCCTATAAAGCAGGGTAAAATCTCCCCGGTTTATCTCCGTACTATTGTAAACGATAGCCCTTTTTTGTTCAAGCCAAATGCTCACTGATTTGTGAAAGTTTTGACGCGTAACGTAATAGTTATTTTCAATGCCCGCGATAGTGAATTTTTATACAAACCGAAGCCCCTTGGGATAATGATTTTTCACCCGGCCATTCACATATTTGCCAAGCCCGAGGGCCGCCCCGTCACAGGAGACAATCACAAAACCGCCCCGTATCTCTCCGGCCTCCTCCGCCGTCACAGAGATCTCCAGGCCGTGAAGATATTGATCGACACGCGGGTCCACCGCCGAAAAATCCAGAACCGGAAGCGGCACAGACAAAGCATCCGCCGGATCGCCCGGCAGCACGGACAAGCGACAGGCGTGACTCAGCGCATGATGCGGACTTTCCCGCTTTTTCAACAGCTCGCAGGCCGGCACACCCTTCCGCAGCACCCGCAATCCCCGCAGCGAGGGGAGACTGTCCGGCACGAGATAGGTGGTGTCGCCGATTTTTTCCTCCCGGAGGGCAATGTCTTCGGCCGCCGCCGTGAGATCCTCTCCCGCTTTCTCGAACACCGCCACATAATGCCCTTCGCCGCGCTCCCGATGCGGGAAAATGCGCTTTTCATGGATCAGCCGAAGCTCTGGATCTCTGGCCAGAATGTAGTCGCGCATGCCCTCATCCTCTGCCAATTCAAAGGTGCAGGTGGAATAGCTCAGCTTTCCGCCCGGCGCCAGAAGCTGCAGGGCATTGTCCACAATTTCTTTCTGCCGCTCCACACAGCGGGCCACATTTTCCGGACTCCATTCTGCAATCGCTGTATCATCTTTTCGGAACATACCCTCGCCGGAGCACGGCGCATCCAGGATGATCCGGCTGAAGTACCCCGGCAGCGCGGACGCCAAACGTCCCGTATCCTCATTCAGCACCGCAACACCGGCAATGCCCATTCTTTCTATATTAGAAGAAAGTGTTCTGGCACGATTTCCCACGTATTCATTGGCGATCAGAATGCCGCCCCGACGGTAGTCCAACATGTCAGCTGCCTGGGTGCTTTTCCCGCCGGGACTCGCGCAGAGGTCCAGCACCCGATCAAAGGGCCGGATATCCAGGGCCGGTACTACCTGCATGGCCGAGGGCTCCTGGATGTAGTAGAGACCTGCCTCATGATAGGGATGCTTACCCGGTCGAATGTCAAGTTCTGTCATACGTGCTTCATTCACATAGAATTCCCGATACAGGTGTTTTCCGTCCGGCAGTTCCAGGAAGCTGGCCCCGGGCAAGGGCTCCAGCCCCCACTCCGACAGAAGCTGATCATAGGACAGTCCCCGGCAATGCAAGAGCTTCTGCAAATTGAGGCGAAGGCCCCGGGTCGGCGGCACATCGTAGGACGCCAGAAAGGCCTCATATTCTTTTTCCTCCGGCAGAAGCTCCCGCATCCGCTTCAAAAATTCCTCCGGCAGCTGTTTCATCGCTTTCTCCTCTCAAAAAGGGCCCGGGTACCCAGCGTATGCCGCTGGGTACCCGGGCCGGTTCTTCATTTTTCTAAGCCGTATCAGAAATCCACTCTGTAGCTATCCTTGCCTTCGCCGTCGATCACATAGTAAGCAGCATTCTGGTTTGCCACCACATATACATCAATCTGCTTGGCATCCTTCTTGGCCTTCTCGGCGGCAGCCACAGCCTTGTCCAGAATTTCCTGCACCTTGATCTGCTTGCCGTTGAACTCCAGTGTTACACTGGTCTTCACAGCGGCCTTTTCTGCCTTCTCAGCCTTCGCCGCAGTCTTGTGCGCAGCGGGCTTCTTTACGGTTTCCTTCTTTTCCGGTGCCTTCTCTTCAGCCGTCGTCTTTGTTGTCTCGGCAACCTTTTCCGTCTCCACTGCCTTTGTCTCGACAGCTTCGGTCTCTGCAGCCTTCACCGCAGCCTTCTTGATCTCTGCGAAGGACTCCTTCAGAGCTGTGCTCTTTGTGGTCTGTGTTGCTGCTGCAGTCTTTGCTTTTCTAGCCATTTGTCTTGTATCTCCCTTTCCAAATGAACAACAATATATACGGAAAAAATCCCCCTATATGCTTGCATTATACGTTCCATAGGCTGCTTTGTCAACCAAGGCCCGGTAAAGGAGCCACAGCAGCAGGCTCGTACCAAGGTAGAACCAGGTGGCCGGATTGGAAAACCAGGTGGTAAAAAAGGAAAACAAAAGGTAAAAGCAGACCTGGGACTGCATCACGAGGCCATAGGGATTCCGTCCTCTGCGCTGCCCCATCAACCATCCAGCGAAAATGCCCAGCAGCAGAGAAAACAGCATTACCCCAAAAATACCAAAGTCGTACCAGCTGTCATAGAGAATGGTCACGGTGGTCAGCTCTTCCTTTGTGGTGAAGAGGGGAAATCCCAGCTCCAGCGGCAGGAAGAACTTGAGTCCCGACAGGGTCAGCAGGGGATACAGCATCCTGAGACCACGGGAATGCGCCGTCAACTCGCGGGTCATGACATTAAAATTGTCATAGTTATTCGCGATGTACATGTAGGGCTGGGTGATGAAGATCGGCGTGTCCGGGTTCTTCATTTCGAAGATGCCGTTCAGGTAGGACACGGAATGGGCCCGCAGCACCGTGATCAACACATAGAGCAGCACCAGACAAAACGCCAGGAAAGCTCCCTGCCAGAGCCGCAGCCTTTCTCCGCTCAAAAGATAGGTGAAGACCATCAGGATGGCCGCAAACATCATCTGAAAGCGGGACACCAGCAATATCGTCAGCACAAAAGGCAGAACCAGGCCCAGCACAGCGGTCACATCCATTTTTCCCTTTCCATGGAGATACTGCACCGAAAAGGCCGGGATCAACACCACCAGCGTGGTGAAATAGTGCACACCGGGCAGGTGAAAGGTGGAATAGGCATGGGGCATGTCCTTCGTAAAAAAGGGCACAAAGCCGAGCTTCCATGCTTCCAGAAGGAAGCAGCCGTAGCTCAAAAGCAGCAATCCCTGGATCATACTGCGCTGCCAAAGAAGTCCCCTTCCCTTATTCGCATGCATCTGCCCATTTGCATCTGCTTCCGCGGATACTGTCTTCGGCACTGCCGCATGCTTCTCATCCCGCTTTTCCTGTCGCCACTGTGCAAAGGCCGCGGCGGCGTAGAACAGGGCATAGGCCAGGTAAAAGCTCAGCCAGGTTTCTCCTGTCCATACCGTAGAAAGACGGCTCAGTTTCAGGCAGGCCACGCCCTCGCCGCCGATGAGGCCCAGTGCATAGAGGCCGGTCAGGTTCAGCAGCTGACCGCTCCTTTGATATTCCCGGAGATAGAGCCCCAGCGCAGTCAGCAGTAAAATCCCCGCCGGCAGCAGTGTCAATTCCCTATACGAAAGCACACAGGCAATGAGATACAGGATACTAAAGGTTACAAGGTTGATGCCAATGTTTCTCTTCTCCATCATGACTTGCCGTGCTCCTGCGCACTGCTCTCCTGCTCCACTTCCCGGATGCTGTTGGCATTGTCCGTCCCGGACGGCGCCGGACTCTCCTTCGCCGTTGTCTCATGCGCACTTGTGCTTTGCACCGTTTCATGCCTTGTCATGCTTTCCTGGACATTTTCCGCCGTACCGCTTTCTCCGTGCCGTCCACTACTGCTTTCCGCCGTCGTTTCTGATCCCTCAGCTATCGTTGTCATGTTGGCATCCGGTCCCGCAGCACTGCTGCTTTCCTCCGTGGTTTCCGGCAGCTTCTCCACATAGGCAGTGATGGTCACATCAATGCTGGGCTCCGCCAGCTCCACACCATCCGGCAGCCAGTCCTCAACACTCAGGGTCGCCGTCACCGACGAAGTGGCACCGGATACATCCACGGCCGGGAGGCTCAGGGATGTCAGCGCATCGATCATGGCCGGACGTCCCGCCAGCTTCACCGTTGCCGGAGAAATCAGCACAGAGCTGTACCGATAACCGTCGGCAGGCGTTCCATTAACAGCCGCAGCCAACGTAACCGTCTTCTGCTTATAGAGCGCCACGGTATAGCTGACACTCTCTGCCGACAGTGTCACATCCGTGATGTCCCGGATCTCATTGCCGTTGGCATCATAAAAGCGCAGGGTTTCACTGCCGCTCTTGTCCTCCGTCAGGCCATCCAGTTCTACCTGAATGCCGATGGAGGAAATCCGGCCAATCTCCGAAACAGGGCCCTTGGCATATATGGTATCCGTGGGCAATATCACAGATCCCACCTTATAGCCGTCTGCCACCGTACCGTGCTGATGCACATTGACGGTGAACTTCTTTTCCTGCATATCCTCTATGCTCACATGCGCCACCGCCGGCTTCGGCGTCACATTCTGGATCAGCTCGTCCTTATCGTTCAGTACCTCCACATAAATCGGCACGGATCCTGTGATGGAATAATCCCTAAGATCCACATATGCGCGAAAATCCTTTGCGGAAATGTTGTACTGCTGGTCAGTCCGCACGGTATAGCTCACGCGAACAGAGCTTTTATCAATTTCCCAGGTTTTGGATTCACTGTCAAAGGCGGACTGGTTCTCCACTTCCAGACTGACGGTCTGCTCCCGCACCACCTCCGGCTTGGAAACATTGATGACCACGAGCCAGATAATGAGAGAAATGGCCACACTGATGAGCTTCAGTCCCGGGTTGTTTTTCAGAAAGCGCATGATCATGTCTGTTCATTCTCCTTTCCGCGTTTGAAAAGCTTCAAAGGGAACAGATTCCGATTGTCCCGCTCCGACTCCTCCGCCAGCTCATTGGGCAGACAGGACAGCAACGTTTCCTTATCCGGAATGCGAATCAGCCGTCCCTTATCCGCAATGGACACCCGGCCGGTCTCCTCCGACACCACCACCGTGATGGCGTCTGTATTCTCTGAAACACCCAGGGCCGCCCGATGCCGGGTGCCGAAATCCTTGGAAATCTCCGTATCGGATAAGGGCAGATAGCAGGTAGCGGAGGTCACCTTGTCGCCGACGATCACCACTGCACCATCATGCAAGGGTGTGTTTTTCTCAAAAATATTGATAAGCAGTGCCGATGACACGATGCCGTTGATGCGAATGCCCGTGTTCTCAATTTCCAGCAAAGACTGCTTCTGCTGAATCACGATCAGTGCGCCGGTTTTCTTTTTGGCCATCTCAAAGGTGGCATTGGCGATTTCGTTGGCCGTCACAAAGCTGGTGTCCACCGCACTGGAATCCGGCAGAAGGTTACTGATAAAGGATTTGGAGCCCAGCTGCTCCAGTGCTTTCCGGAGCTCTGGCTGGAAGATCACCACCGCCGCGATGATGGCCGCTGTCGACAGCCGCTCGATGAGCCACATGATGGTGGTCATGTGAAAAATCGCCGCAAAGGCCGTAAAGGCCACAATCACCAGGATGCCCTTCAGCAGTTCCCAGGCCTTGGTATTCTTGATCCAGAGCAGACACTCATACACAAACACGGCAAGAATCAGAATTTCCACAATGCTTGTGATGGTAAAGGGCGGCAGAAGGCTCACCCAGCTCTTCATTTTTCCCAGCATCTCTTCCAAGACTTACTCCCCTTTTTTCTCACTCTGCCGTTTCGGTACGGCCTTCACATAGTAATAATATTCCTCATCCTCAAACTGCAGACGCTCGCTGCCCCGGTAATCCGCATTGTGGAACAGCACAAGGTAAAGCGCACCCAAAAGCAGCGAAAGCAGCAATCCGACGATTTGTTCCGCAACAGAAACGCCCAGCTTACCGCCGCCCAGAACGAGGAAGCCGCCCATCAGAACGGCGCCCAGCAGCAGGGCCAGCAGAAACGCATAGTCAACGGGTAGGCTGCGAATAATAAATACCGTAAGGAAGCCCAGCGATACCACAACAATCATCAAAAGCATTTCCCGATTGCCGAGAAAGCCGCTGAAAATATCTGCATACTGGCTGGCCAGCTCCGTCATGTCGGTCGTTTTGCTGAGACCGCCTACATTTTCCACCGCATAGTGGAGGAAATAATAGACCACCGTCCCCAGCGCCAGGGGAATGAAGCCCAGAATCCCCAAGGAAAATCCCGCTGCCAGCACCACCGCGTAGGGGATGTGCAGGAGATAAAAGAAAGGCAGCAGTGCCAGAATCACCGCACCCTTGGCACGAAAGGCGCTCTGCACCAGAGCCGCCATCAGAAGCACCAGAGTGCCCACCAGCGTAAGCTCCAGGGATGCGCTGTAGAGATTTCCCAGCACCAGCACCGCCCCCAGAAAGGGAATGCCGGCCCAGGGAAGGAAAGCACAGAACAGTGAGGCCGCCAGAATCACCGGTACACCGGCAAACAAGTCACTGTAGCCAAGGCGCGTCCGTAGAACCATAAACAACACAAAGGCGGTCAGGGCGCGGAACAGCGGCAGAAGCCAGTAGTCATGTCTTCTGTATACATTTCCCAGCGTATCCCGCAGGGCAGCAATCTGATTCATTCCTCGTCTCCTTCCGTCCAATCCTCATCCAGCCATTCCGGTTCGGCGCTTCTCCGCCGCACCGGCAGACCTTCTTCATCATTTTCCATCTCAGCATCCAGCCAGTAATCATCGGCATCCTGGTCTATGGGATCATCCAGCCAGTAGCCATCGTCTTCCTGTGCCTTCTGCTCTTTCTTCGGCGTCGCCTTCATTCGCCTGTTCTTCTGACGCTGCTTTTCTTCCCGCAGGTACCGACTGGCCTCCTCCCGGGCAAAACGCACCGCCTCCTGCGCCTCCGGAGAATCGTGCAGTTCATCGTTCTCCTCCGGCACATCCTCTTCTTCCTCTTCCGGCAGAACGCCGGCCCGCAGAAGACGGATCTCCTCACTGAAGTCATCGCCGTATCGGCTCTCCTCTGCCGGTTGTTCACCCCGCATCAGCGCCAGAAGCTGTTCCAGCTTTTCCATATAGAAGTCCCGGAGCGCCTGCGCTGTATTGTAATGATGGCGGGCCTCCGTACCGGAAATGATGCCGGTGACGAGCAGGCCGATGACATAGGCAATCCCCAGAATCCGTGCCGCCCCCCGCAAATATTGAAGGCTCAGATTCAGAAGGATATTTTCCAGCCGCATCAGCATGGCCACCATCACCACCAGAATGAAGCACAGGGTATAATGGAGCTCTGCCAGCAGAACGCGATTCGAGATGTAATCGCTGCGGAAATACTCTCCGGTCTGCAGGACCTCTTTTCCCTCTTTCTTTTCAAAGGCTGCCAGCTTGGTCATCAGCCTGATCTTATCCCTGTTCAGCATAGTGCTCCTCTTTAATAGCCTCTTGCGTTTCTCGCTCTCTCCGCATAGGGAGAAGCCGGATATTCACCTACGATCTGGTCAAACAGCTTATTGGCATTTTCCGTGTCACCACTGCTTTGGTACAGACGGGCCAACAGGAACATGGTTTCCGGCTCCTGCCGAAGCTGCAGACTCAACTCATAATCCTTCTGGGCCTGCGCCGTGTCCCCGGAGTTCCAGGCTGCCGTGCCCAGTTCAGAAAGCCGCTGGTATACCGTGCCTTCCATTTCCGCTTTCACCGTGCTGAGCAGACTCTGGAGACTCTCATCCGTCACATTGGAAACATCCAGCTGCAGATATTGTTCCGCTGCACCCACCATGTCACCGCCGGAAATCAGCGCCTGAATGTCATTCAGGCCGCGATACTGACTCGCGAAGGAAGCATTGGCACTGGCATACTGGGCCAACTGGGCATTGGCGGCATCATATTCGGTCTGCAGGCTGTCCAACCGGCTCTGTAAACTGGTGTTTTCCTGATTCACCGCGTCCAACTTTTCTGCATAGCGGATCAATTCCTGATTGTTCTGACTGTTCAGTGCCTTGGTCTTCGCCGGCAGCAGAAGCAGATAAAAGGAAAGCAGTGCAAAGGCAAAACCGATGAGAATATACAAAACCACCATCCAGGGTGAAATCTGCTTCACTTCCTGAGGCACCAGCACATCGTCATCGCTCATGCGACGGTGGGAGAATACGTTCTTGAGACGATTCTGCTCCACCTCGGCCCTTCCGGTGTTGTGCTTCACCTCATCCATCAGCACCAGGGCCTTGGGATTGTTCCGGTCAATACGCAGTACCGTCAACAGGCTCTTGCCGGCCTTGACCCACTCCTCCTTCTTCATATAGAGCAGCGCCAGCAGGGTATGGGCCTTCACGTAATTGGGACGGTCGCTGATCACCTGGTTCAGCTGCATGATGGCCAGATCCTCGTTGTTGTTCTGGGCATAATCCAGGGCCTGGTTATAGCGCTTCACATTATCAGAGCAAATCCGAAGAATCGCCGGCTTCCGCTGCACCTCATCCAGATAATGATCCGCCAGATTGTCCTCGGGCATCAGATTCATGCTGATCACCCACTGCACCAGCGCGTCCGCCGTTTCGCCGCATTCAAAAAAAATGAGCCCCAGCAAATTCCGGGCGTCCTTCTGGTATTTGTCATACTGCAGCGATTTCTTCAGAAGCTCTGCCGCACCGGAAAGATCCCGAAGACGTGCCCGCTCCAGTCCCAGATTGTAATAACAGTTGGCAATCCGCTCGAGTGTTACGTCATATCTCATTTCCGCTCGTTCCCCGCAGTCGCCTCTTCGATCAGCTTCGTCATAATGTCATTCATATCCGTGAGATCCACCTTCACAATCGCATCCTCAATCTGGTCCACGTCAAGGCTGGGCTTAAATCTCTGAATTTCATCTTCAAAATTAATCATATTCTATCCTCATGGCGTCATATCCTCTATAAAATGAATTTCAGTATTGACGCCTCTATATCCACTCTATTACAATTTCCCGGAAACGCACAGTTTTCCATTGAAAACTAAACTAGTTTAGCACAAGTTATGGGGGCATTCAAGCTTGCGCACCTTACAGAAAAGAGAAAAAACATGAACAGTCTAGTCACCTTTTTTACCAGCAATCTGGCGGGCCATCTCTCCAAAGAGCTCATCGTCTTCATCATTTCCATGCTGCCAATTCTGGAGCTCCGGGGCGGTCTCCTGGCGGCTTCCGTCCTGCAGGTTCCCTATCTCACGGCACTGCCCATCTGTCTCATCGGAAATCTACTCCCCATCCCCTTCGTACTGCTTCTGATCGAAAAGCTGGTGGCACTGCTGGAGCGCTTCCGTCCCACCCAGGGACTGGCCCGTTTCCTGCATGGCAAGGTGGACAAAAACCAGAGCAGCATTGAGCGCTACGGTTTCTGGGGTCTCACCCTTTTCGTGGGCATCCCCCTTCCCGGTACCGGCGCCTGGACCGGCGCCATCGTGGCCGGACTCCTGGGCATGAAGCTCCGGAAATCTGTCCCCTCCATTCTTCTCGGGGTAATGTTGGCGGCCGTAATCATGTCGGTTGTCAGCTACGGTCTCCTAGGTGCGCTGCTGCACTGAGAACCGGCTTACCGGACATTTCCGGCAAGAAAATTCTGTCAGCAAATTTTTCTAAAAAGTTGTTGACAGAATAAAGTCCGGATGCTAATATAAACGAGTTCGCGAGAGAACAGCGAGCAAATGCAGAAGTGGCGGAATGGCAGACGCGCACGGTTCAGGTCCGTGTGAGCTAACACTCATGTGGGTTCAACTCCCATCTTCTGCACTCTCAGATCTTTCATCTGAGGAATTGAATATTTGCAGAAGTGGCGGAATGGCAGACGCGCACGGTTCAGGTCCGTGTGAGCTAACACTCATGTGGGTTCAACTCCCATCTTCTGCACTCTCAGATCTTTCATCTGAGGAATTGAATATTTGCAGAAGTGGCGGAATGGCAGACGCGCACGGTTCAGGTCCGTGTGAGCTAACACTCATGTGGGTTCAACTCCCATCTTCTGCAGTTTAGATCCGGTGTCATATGGCATCGGATTTTTCATGTGTATAAGTTTAGCAGTAAACATGCCCAGGGTAGCATCACTTCCCGCGGGCTTCGCGATCGCATCACATCACGCGGGCCCCCCATCACGCGGGCTTCGCGACAGCTTGGCTGGCGGGTGCCCGCGTGACAAGGCGTGATAAGGCATGATAAAAAGAGGAGCGCCCGCTTTCGCGGACACTCCTCTTCTATTTCTAACTTAAGTTTAATTACTTAGCCAGGTTAGCCTTTGCAGACTCGCAAAGAGCAGTGAAGCCAGCCGGATCTGCGATAGCGATCTCGGAAAGCATCTTTCTGTTCATGTCGATGCCGGCATTCTTCAGACCGAACATCAGCTTGGAATAGCTGAGACCGTTCAGTCTTGCAGCAGCATTGATACGAGCGATCCAGAGCTGTCTGAACTGTCTCTTTCTCTCCTTACGGCCCTTGTAGGACTCTGTAAGAGCTCTCATGACACTCTGCTTTGCTACTCTGTACTGCTTGGAACGAGCTCCTCTGTAGCCCTTTGCCAGCTTCAGTACTCTATTATGCTTCTTCTTAGCGTTAACGCCGCCCTTAATTCTCATTGTTTATTTCCTCCTCAATCAAATCGTCAGCAAATCAAAGATACGGAAGAATCTTCTTCATTGTCTTTACATTTGTTGCGTCTACTACAGTGTCCTTTCTCAGACCTCTCTTACGCTTTGTTGACTTCTTTGTAAGGATGTGGGACTTGTTTGCCTTGTTTCTAACAAGCTTACCGGTACCAGTAACCTTAAAACGCTTTGCAGCGGCTTTCTTTGTCTTAAGCTTTAACTTTGCCATATTTGCCTCCTGTGAATTTACTTTTTCGGGCTCAAAACCACAGCCATATTTCTGCCTTCTACCTTAGCAGGCTTGTCGAGAATGGCAATGTCTGCCAGCTTCTCGGCAAAATCATCCAGAATATACTTTGACTGGTTCATACGGGACATTTCACGGCCACGGAAGCGAAGTGCCACCTTGACCTTGTTGCCCTTCTCCAGGAACTTTCTGGCTGCGGAAAGCTTTGTATTGAGATCGTTGGTATCGATGTTCGGTGTCATACGAATCTCTTTCAGCTCAGTGGTGTGCTGATTCTTCTTAGCTTCCTTTTCCTTGCGCATCATCTCATAACGATACTTGCCGAAATCAGCGATCTTGACAACCGGCGGGGCCGCCATTGCCGCGATCTTGATCAGATCCAGATCCTGATCTCTCGCCATCATATAAGCGTCCCGGGAGGACATGATGCCGAGCTGCTGTCCGTCAGCACCGATCACTCTGACTTCCTTGTCTCTGATCTGCTCGTTAATCTCGATTTCTGTGCCTTTTTTAATTGCCATAAGCTCCTCTCAAAATTTATTTTGAATAATAAAAATATGGTGGATTGTAAGCCAATCCACCATTGAAAAATACACGAAGTAAAAATCAATATGAACCCGGGATCAGCGTCCTGCTGCCAAGGTGAGGTGGATACCTACTTTCCTGTCTTTGCGACTTTCCTATACTAGCACAGCTCTCCGCGCCAGTCAATACTGATTTTGTAATTGTTTGCAATGCAGCAATGCAGTGCTTATTCAGATCTTTGCCTCGGTCAGAAGCTCCAGGCTGTGCTCCTCGTTCATCTTTTCACACATTGCCACGAAGAGATCCAGCGGAACATCCTTCAGCTGCTGGTTGGAGCCGCGCAGGTTGACGGAAACGGTCTTTTCCTCTGCTTCCTTATCACCCACAACCACGATATATGGATCCTTGTACTGCTTGAAGGCCTTGATCTTCTCCTTCATGTTCTTGTCGCTGTAGTCTGCCTCTGTACGAATGCGGGCCTTCTTGAGACGATCCGCAATCTCCTTGGCATACTCATTGTGCTCTGTGCGGATCGGCACGATACCCACCTGCACCGGAGAAAGCCAGAAGGGGAAGGCGGCCTTGAAGTTCTCGATCAGGATACCGATAAAACGCTCGAAAGAACCAAGGATTGCTCTGTGGAGCATAACCGGTCTCTTCTGGGTGCCGTCCTGCGCCACATACTTCAGATCGAAGTTCAGCGGCAGCTGGAAGTCCAGCTGAATGGTACCCATCTGCCACTCTCTTCCCAGGGCGTCCCGCATCTTCAGGTCGATCTTCGGCCCGTAGAATGCGCCGTCGCCTTCATTGATCTCATAGTTGCCCTCGCCGTACTTCGCGTCCAGAATGCGCTTCAGATCTGCCTCTGCCTGGTTCCAAACCTCGATATCGCCCATATAATCATCCGGTCTGGTGGACAGCTCAGCAATATAGGTCAAGCCGAAAGCACCGTAGATCTCACCGGCAATGTCCATGATATCATTGATCTCGGAGCCGATCTGATCCTCGGTCAGCAGGATATGCGCATCGTCCTGACGGAACATCTGTACGCGGAAGAGACCGTTCAGCTCGCCGGACTTCTCTTTTCTGTGGATAACATCCACCTGGGAAATGCGCAGCGGAAGATCCTTATAGGAACGCAGCTTGTTGCGGTAAACCATAATGGCATTGGGGCAGTTCATGGGCTTTGCCGCGAAGTAATCGCTCTCATCCTCTTTCTCACCCGGGATGATGAACATATTCTCCTTATAATGGCCCCAGTGGCCGGAGGTCGCCCAGATCTTCTGGTTGTTGATCACCGGCGCTGCAATCTCGTTGTAGCCGTGTTCCTCGTGGATGCCTCTCCAGAACTCCAGCAGCGCATTGAAGAGCTTCCATCCTCTGGGCATCCAGTAAGGCATGCCTGGTGCTGTCTCGTGGAACATGAAGAGATCCTGCTCCGGTCCCAGCTTCTTATGGTCTCTCTCCTGGGCTTCCTTCAGAAGCTTCAGGAACTCCTTCAGCTGTGCCTTGTCCGGGAATGCGTACACATAAATTCTCTGGAGCTGGTCCTTCTTCTCGTCTCCTCTCCAGTAGGCTCCGGATACGGAACGGATCTGGAAAGCCACATTCATAAGCTCCTGGGAATTCTCCACATGAGGTCCGCGGCAAAGGTCCACATAATCCTCACCGGTATAGTAAACGGTGATGGTCTCGTCCGCCGGCAGCTCCTCGATCAGCTCTGTCTTGAACTTCTGGCCCTTGAACATTTCCAGGGCCTCTTCCTTGGAAACCTCCTTACGGGTCCAGGTCTCTCTGCGCTTGATGATCTCACGCATCTTGTCCTCGATGGTCTTGAAATCATCCTGGCTCACGGTTCTCGGCAGCACAAAATCATAGTACAGTCCGTTCTCGATCTGCGGTCCAATGGCATACTGTACCTCTTCGCCGAACAGCTCGATCACTGCCTTCGCCAGAATATGCGCCATGGAATGACGATATACCTGCAAAAATTCTTCCTTCTCCATAAACGACTCCTTCCCTGCCGTCCCCTCCTTTGGGCCGAGGGGATGGTAATTTGTAATGAGGTAAATGTCCAGCACCACATCGCTACATCGCTTCGCGATGCGAGATGTGGCGGTTCAGAGGCGCTTCGCGCCTTGCCCTTGCTGAACAAATACAAAAAGTCCCATATGTCACAGGGACATATGGGACGAATTACTCGCGGTTCCACCCAAATTGCTGTACAAAGCCAGCCACTCAAGGATGATAACGGAATCACCGTGTCCGATTAAGGACCTCTCCGAGGTGGTCTTCACCGATCCGATCCGCAGGACTTCTCACCAACTGTCCCTCTCTTTGGCTTCCCGAAAAAGCTACTTTCCTCATCAACGATTTACATTTATTCAACTACAGACTGCATTATAGGCACGCCGATGGTCACTTGTCAAGAGACAGCTTCTCTACGATGCTGTGAATCTCCTCCAGTCCCTGCTTCGTTGTGGCAGAAAAAGGAATCATCGTGCAGTCCGGACTGGCACCCAGTACCTTTCTGGCCTGCTCTGTCTGCTTCTTGACCTGTGAACGGTTGATCTTATCCGTCTTCGTCAGCACCACAAGAGGCTCATAGCCCGTGGCCGCCTTCAGAAATTCAAACATCTGCACATCCTGTCGGGTGGGATCATGCCGGATATCCACCAGCAGAATCACTTCTTCGATGGTTTCCGAGGCCGCAAAATAGCGGTTGATCATTCGATCCCATTTTTCCTGCTCCACGGGGCCCGTAGAAGCATAGCCATAGCCCGGCAGATCCACCAGATAAAAGGCATCGTTCACATTATAAAAATTAATGGTTCTCGTCTTTCCCGGCGTCTGGGAAGTACGCGCATAGGCCTTCCGGTTGATGAAAGCGTTAATGAAGGAGGATTTTCCAACATTGGAACGCCCGGCCATAACAAACTCCGGCTTTTCCGTCTTGGGAAGCGCAGACTTCACACCCAATACAAAATCCAGATTTACGCTCTTGATCTTAATCATAAATCTGCACTCTCACCGTCAGCCTGCAGCTTTACGCGACGGCTTCTGCCGTGTCCGCTCTCTACAGCATCCCGGCGGGTGATCTCCGCCTCACCTTTGCCTTCCACCACCTCTCTGGTGATGCACACCTCGGTGATATCCGGATCCGAAGGAATCTCGTACATGATGTCCATCATCATGTCTTCCATGATGGAGCGCAAGCCTCTGGCACCGGTCTTTCTCTCCACTGCCTTTTCTGCAATGGCTTCGATGGCGTCATCGGCGAAGTTCAGCTTCACATTGTCCAGCTCAAACAGCTTCTGATACTGCTTCACCAGTGCATTCTTCGGTGTTGTCAGAATCTGCTTCAGCGTATGAACATCGTGGCTTGTCAACTCCACATCGATGGGCACACGGCCGATAAACTCGGGAATCAGGCCGAACTTCACCAGATCTTCCGGCTGTACCTGCCGCAGCACATCATCATAGTTTTCCTTGTTCTTCTCCACAATCTCTGCGCCGAAGCCCATGGAGCCTGCCGCGATACGCTTCTCAATGATGTGCTCCAGGCCGTCAAAGGCACCGCCGCAGATAAAGAGGATATTTGTGGTATCGATCTGGATCAGCTCCTGCTGCGGATGCTTTCTGCCACCCTGGGGCGGAACCGAAGCCACGGTGCCCTCCAGAATCTTCAGCAGCGCCTGCTGCACACCCTCGCCGGATACGTCTCTTGTGATGGAGACATTTTCCGACTTCTTCGTGATCTTATCGATCTCATCGATGTAGATGATGCCCACCTCGGCACGCTTAATGTCATAATCCGCTGCCTGAATCAGCTTCAGCAGGATGTTCTCCACATCCTCACCCACGTAGCCGGCTTCTGTCAGTGCTGTGGCATCCGCAATGGCAAAGGGAACGCCCAGTACCCGGGCCAGTGTCTGTGCCAGATAAGTTTTTCCGGTACCGGTGGGTCCGATCATGAGAATGTTGGACTTCTGTACATCGATGTCCTTGATCTTTGAAGTGATACGCTTATAGTGGTTATAAACCGCCACAGAAAGCACCTTCTTGGCTTCATCCTGCCCGATCACATATTCATCCAGGAATTCCTTGATCTCCCGGGGCTTCAGCAGACGAATGGACTCTGCGTCCACCAGTCCTTCTTCTCCGTTCTTCTCGTTCAGAATCTCCTGGCAAAGATCTACACACTCGTCACAGATATAGGTATTGTTCAGACCCGCAATCAGCTTGTGCACCTGTTTTGCCGATTTGCCGCAAAAACAGCATCTGACCTTCTCCTCAGATTTCATTGGCATATTCCAAATTCCCCTTTATCTACTTTCTACACCCTGGTCTCTGGAACGGAAAATATGATCCACAATTCCGTACTCCAATGCCTGCTCCGCGGTCATCCAGTGATCGCGCTCTGTGTCCTGCGCCACCTTTTCCACCGACTGTCCGCAGTTCGCAGCCAGGATCTCATTCATATGCTGCTTTGTACGCAGAATCCATTCTGCTGTGATCTGAATCTCCGTGGCCTGGCCCTGTGCACCGCCGGAAGGCTGATGGATCATAACCTCTGCATTGGGCAGAATCATACGCTTGCCCTTGGCACCGCCAGCCAGCAGGAAGGCACCCATGGATGCCGCCATGCCGACGCAGATGGTGGAAACGTCACACTTGATATACTGCATGGTATCATAGATGGCCATACCGGCTGTGATCACACCACCCGGAGAATTGATATAGAGGTTGATGTCCTTGTCCGGGTCCTCAGACTCCAGGTACAGAAGCTGTGCCACCACCAGGGATGCCGTATCATTGTTCACCTCATCCCCCAGGAAAATGATTCGTTCATTCAGCAGACGGGAAAAAATATCATAGGATCTCTCGCCTCTGGATGTGGACTGAATGACATAAGGAATGGTGGAAATGTCATGTGGATATACAAAGTTATTCATTGTTCTAAACCTCCTTTGCCTCCTGTACAAAAGGAGCGATGCAGATCCTGTCCGCATCGCTCTTTTTCTCTCAATAAAGAAAGCGCTGCTTTACGCCTCAGCGTTCTCAGCTGTCTCTTCCTTCTTTGCCTTCTTCTCAGCCTTCACAAAGTTAGCCTCTGCAACCAGCATATCGATGGTGGCCTGAATGCTCAGCTCCTTCTTTACAGACTCCTTCTGAGAATCGGTAACAGTCTTTACCAGATCCTCATACTTCATCTTGTACTGCTCGGCGATCTTCTTGAACTCTTCCTCAACCTTCTCATCAGAAGCCTCGATGTTCTCCTGCTTCTGGATTGCCTCAAGAACGAGAGAGGACTTGATGTTGTTCTCAGCTGACGGCTTCATCTGCTCCTCCAGCTTCTCCTTGGTGAGGCCGGTGATCTGCAGATACTGATCCATCGGGATGCCCTGCTGCTGCAGTCTCATCTGATACTCATAGTACATCTGCTCAACCTGCATCTCCACCATGGGTGCCGGAATCTCCAGGGTTGCATTCTCAACAACCTTTGCCACAACGGCATTCTGGTTGGCAGCTGCAGCCTGCTTCTCCTTCTCCTCCTTGATGGTCTTCTTCAGATCCTTCTTGTACTCATCCAGGGTATCGAACTCGGAAACCTCAGAAGCGAACTCATCATCCGCAGCCGGAACCTGCTTCTCCTTTACGCCCTTGATGGTTACTTTGAAGAGGGCAGCCTTGCCGGCAAGATCCTTTGCACCGTACTCCTCCGGGAAGGTTACGTTTACATCTACAGTCTCTCCGGTCTTATGGCCGATGAGCTGATCCTCAAAGCCCGGGATGAAGGTGCCGGAACCGATGGTCAGCGGATAGTCCTCGCCCTTGCCGCCGGCGAACTCAACGCCGTCAACAGAACCTACGAAATCGATGGTAGCGGTATCGTCTGTCTTGATCTCACGATCCACATCTACCACGCGGGCATTCTTCTCGAGCTCTCTGTTCAGACGCTCTGTCACTTCCTTGGCAGATACTGTGGTATCAGCCTTCTCTACGGTCACGCCCTTGTACTCGCCCAGAGTCACTTCCGGCTTCACAGCAACGGTAGCGGTATACACCAGGTTCTGGCCCTTGCCGATCTGATCAACAGCAATTTCCGGTCTGGAAACGATCTCCAGTCCGGACTCCTTCATAGCCTCCGGATAAGTAGCGTCCAGAACAGTGTTGATTGCCTCCTCATAGAACACCTCAACGCCATACATCTTCTCGATCATAGCCATGGGTGCCTTTCCCTTTCTGAAACCGGGAAGATTGAATCTATTCTTGGTCTTGTTATAGGCCTTTACAAGTGCCTTGTCGAACTCCGCAGCCTCAACCTCTACGGTCAGCTTCGCCATGCTCTTCTCTAAATTCTCAACTTTTACGCTCATTTAAGAGTACCTCCACAAACTTCTTTATCATTGAATACCCGGTACATGCTCCTCAAGATGCTCTGCCCGTGGTAGACATGTCCAAATCAAGAGTATAGCACCGAAATGCTATCCGCGCAAGAAAATTCCTAGTCCGCAGGCCGTCCCAGGCGGGCCAGTCGCGCATTGGAATAGAGTCCCGTTTCCGACACATCCTCGCCAAACCACACCGGTGCCTGAAAATTTTCCGCTTCAGAAAGGCTCGGGAATTCCACTTCCACAAGAAGAAGTCCGGCCAGCGACTCAGAAAAAACATCCAGCTCCGCCGTATATCCGCTTTCCGGCAGCGGAATCATGTATCTGGTCTTTCGAATAACTGTCCCTTCGTGCTTCTTCAGCAAGTTGGCGTAGCTTTCTGCATCCAATGGCAGGTTTTCTTCCCGCCGGGCCACCAGACCACCGCCCTTGTAGGTCAGCTCATACTTCTCTCCTTCAGCGGAGCGATCGTGCCGCACCCGGATGGCCGGTGAAAAATTCAGGTAGGCCTGCTCCAGTTCCCGCTTCGGATATGTCGAAAATCCGTCCGGCAGCGTCGGCACCAGCCATTTCCGTTCGATCTCCATTCCCATGCTTTTCCCCTTTTGACCGAAGAAGGGCCGGGCAGGAAAACCTGCCCGACCCTTTGTATCTTTCCGCGCAGAGTAATCAGCTTACTGCTCGTTGTTTGCTACTGCATCGATGTCTACATCAGCAACATCAGCATCTTCTCCGGAAGACAGAGCCTTCATAGAAAGAGAGATCTTGTGGCTGTCAACATCCAGATCCACTACCTTAGCAGTGATCTCCTGTCCTACAGACAGAACGTCTGACGGCTTGTTCACATGCTCTCTGGAAATCTGAGATACATGCAGAAGAGCGTCAATTCCCTTATCCAGCTCGATGAACGCACCGAAGTCTGTCATTCTGGCAACCTTACCCTCTACAACAGCGCCGATGGCATACTTGCTGTCAGCATCCTTCCAAGGGTTCTCCTCGGGGAACTTTCTGGTCAGCGCGATTCTCTCACCATTGATCTCCTTCACCAGAACCTTAACTTCCTGGCCCGGCTTGAAGAGCTTCTTCGGGTTCTCAATTCTGCCCCAGCTCATCTCGGAGATGTGCAGAAGTCCGTCAGCGCCGCCCAGATCGATGAATGCACCGAAATCTGTCAGGTTCTTTACCACACCGGTACGAACATCGCCAACAGCCAGCTCAGCGAAGAGCTTGTCATGCAGCTCCTTCTTTGCAGCGGACATCAGCTGCTTGCGGTCGCCGATGATTCTTCTCTTCTGCGGGTTGAACTCAGTGATAACGAACTGGATGTCCTGACCCTGATACTTTGTCAGGTCTCTCTCGAAGGTATCGGATACCAGAGAAGCCGGTACGAATACTCTTGCGCCATCAACCTCAACATTCAGGCCACCCTTAACAACCTGGATAACCTTACCTGTAAGAACGGTGCCGTCCTCGTAAGCCTTGCGAAGCTCCTCGGAAGCCTTGGACTGCAGTGCATCTCTGTGAGAGAGCACAACCTGACCTTCACCGTCATTAACCTTCTTCACCTTACACTCGATCTCATCACCGACATTGATCACAGTCGTAAGATCCAGTGAATTATCTGCGCTGTAGTCGTTTCTGGTCATGATTCCGTCGGACTTGTAGCCGATATTCAGCGCAATCTCATCAGGCTTTACGCTGATGACCTTGCCAGTAACAATCTCCCCCGCATGAATTGATTTCAGTGATCCTTCAAGCATTTGTTCAAAACTCATTTCTGACATAAGTTAGAACCTCCTCTATAATTTCTTTTGGGGTGCTTGCCCCTGCTGTAATACCTACGCTTTGAATCGCTTCATCCGAATCGAAGTTAAGATCTTCTACCGTTTGTATCAGCTGGGTGTTCCGGCATTCTGTCGAACAAATCTCAAATAGCTTCTTCGTGTTTGATGAACTGCTTCCTCCAATGACAACCATGGCGTCAGAGCGTCCAGCCAGCTCTTTTGCCTCGTTCTGTCTTTCGAAAGTTGCGTTGCAAATCGTATTTATAACGGTAACATAATAACCCTTCTCGCGCAAAATTTCAACAATAACTTTGAATTTATCGACATTAAATGTGGTTTGCGCCGCCACAAAAGCCGCTATACCGTTAACTTTCGGCAAAGCTGCGGCCGTTTCGACATCCGGCAGCACCGTCACCGGACCTTCTGCCCAGCCCACGATGCCCTGCACCTCCGGGTGCACCGGACTGCCTGCCAGGAAGGTCATCTCTCCTCGGGCGGTATGTTCCCGCACCAGCCGCTGAATTTTCTGTACAAAGGGACAGGAAGCATCGATGATCGTGAGTCCGTTTTTCTCAAGCTGCTCATAGACCGCTCTGCCGACACCGTGGGCCCGGATGATCACAATCCCCTCCGACAATTGGTCCAGATCCTCCGGCCCCTCCAGCACCGAAACGCCCTGGGCCTTCAGTCGGTTCACAACCGTATCGTTATGTACAATGGGGCCATAGGTATAAATGGGTTTCTGCTCTGCTGCCGGCTTCTGTTTTTCCTTTTCCAACACAGAAAGCACTGTATTCACAGCCCGCTCCACGCCGAAGCAGAATCCCGCCGTTTTCGCCAGCGTTACCTTCATTTTCCACCGCCCAGACTCAGCGCGATGATCCGATCGATCGTCTCATCCAAAGTCATCTCCGAGGAATCCACCAGTACAGCATCCTCTGCCTGCATGAGAGGTGAATTCTCCCGGTGCATATCCCGGTAATCTCGCTCTGCCACTTCCTGCTCAATCCGGGAAAGCTCTGCCGGCATGCCCTTTTCCTGCAGCTCCAGGAAACGGCGGCGTGCTCTGACTTCCACAGACGCCGTGAGATAAATTTTCAGGTTGGCTTTGGGAAGCACCTTGGTGCCGATGTCCCGGCCGTCCATGACCACAGAGCTCTCTTCTGCGAGCTTCTTCTGCAAGGCCACCAGCTTGTCCCGCACCGGCTGGTACTGGGATACAGTAGAAGCCGCGTCTCCGATCTGCTGGGTACGAATGGCGGAAGAGACATCCTCTCCGTTCAGGTATACCTGCTGCGTTCCATCCTCGGCATAAGCAATGGAAACATCAACTTCGGGAAGGCCGGCAACCACCGCATCCTCATCCTGCAGATTCACATTTTTCCGGACAAAGAACAGCCCCAGCGCCCGGTACATGGCACCGGTATCCACATATATATAGGAAAGTTCTTTCGCAACAGCCTTTGCGACGGTAGACTTACCGGCTCCCGCGGGGCCGTCAATGGCAATACTATAGGGCATCTTCATCCTCCTTTGCCGCGCTCTTTCCGGCCAGCCAGCCGGTAGAAAAGGCGCTCTGCATATTAAAGCCTCCGGTATAGGCATCCACATCAATGACCTCACCGGCAAAATACAATCCCTTTCTCTTTTTGGACTCCAGCGTTTTCGGATTCAAGTCCTTCACCGATACACCGCCCTGGGTCACGATGGCGCTGCGGAAACCGCCGGTTCCCCGCAAAGTAAAGGAAAAATCCCCGAGAAGCGCAAGAATCTGCTGCCGCATTTCCCGGGAAACCTCCGTGGCCTTCCGGTTGATGTCCACACCGCGACGCTCCAAGCGCTTCAGGAAAACCGGAATCAGCTGGGCAGGTAAAAGATTCCCGAGACAGTTTCGCAGTTCCTTATTGCGAAGATTCTCCAGCTCCCGACGCAGCCGTTCATCCCGGGCCTCCGCCGACATGGCCGGCTTCAGGTCGATATGCAGGGTCAGAAGCCGCCGATTCTTCGGCTCCGCCGCATTGAGATATCGAGTAATGTTGGCGCTGGCCGACAGTACCACCGGCCCAGACAGTCCCTCCGGCAGGAAATCCAGTTCGCCGAAGTCCTCATAATAGCGCTTGCCGCTCTCGTCTGTGATATTAACAGCAATGTTTTTGAGCTTGAGTCCCTTCAGGGCGTAATAGTCCTGCTCCTCCGGCTCCAGATAAGTGAGGGAGGGATAGCATGCCGTCACCTGCATGCCGCAGGCCCGGGCGAAACGATAGCCGTCTCCCGTGGAGCCTGTGGAGGGATAGGAAAGTCCGCCGGTGGCCACGATCACCCGCTCCGCCCGGTAATGCTGCCGCTTCGTCTTCACGCCGCAGACCCGGCCGTCTTTCTCTTCGATTTCCAGCACCTCCGTGTTGTATGCAATGTTCACGCCTGCTTTTTTCAGCAGTCGTTTCAAGGCATCGGTGATGCTGTAGGCCCTGTCCGAGGTGGGAAATACCCGACCGCCCCGTTCCGTTTTCACCCGGGTACCGCCCTCCTCCAGAAGGGCCATCAAATCCCGATTCGTAAAGCCATACAATGCCGAATACAGAAAACGGGGATTGGAAAGAAACTGCTCAAAAAAATCAGAAAGATCACAGGCATTGGTCAGGTTTCCCCGGCCCTTGCCTGTGATGAAAATTTTCTTACCCAGCTTCTCATTTTTTTCGAGGAGAAAGACATTTGCCTCTGTATTCTCCCGCTTTGCGGCAAGGGCAGCCGCCATACCTGCTGCCCCACCGCCGATCACTGCGATATTCATTCTGCTTTTCCTCTTACTTTACCGGCAGAACGAACATATTGTAGATTGCCTTGATGGCACTCTCGAAGTCTTCGTTACGCACACCGATGATGATGTTGTACTCACTGGAGCCCTGATCAATCATGCGGATGTTGATATACTCATGGGCCAGCGCACTGAAGATTCTGCCGGCCACACCTCTGGAAGACTTCATGCCGCGGCCAACCACAGCGATCAACGCCAGGTCTGCCTCCAGCTCGATGAGATCCGGGTTTACTGCCCGCTGGATGCCCTGCAATACCTTCTGCTCATTGTGCTCCAGCTCCTCCTGATGAATGAAGAGTGTCATGGTATCAATACCGGAGGGAACATGCTCCACACAGATGCCGTTGTCTTCGATGACAGAAAGCACCTTCCGGATGAAGCCCACCTCTGCGTTCATCATGGCCTTCTCGATGTTGATAGAACAGAAGTTTTTCTTTCCAGCGATACCGGTGATGGTGAAACGAGGCTTCTTCAGGGTATTGGCCACGATCATGGTGCCATGATCCTCCGGCCGGTTGGTGTTCTTGATCTGAATGGGAATGCCCTCGCGGCGCACCGGGAAGATGGCATCCTCATGCAATACACCTGCGCCCATGTAGCTGAGCTCGCGCAGCTCACGATAGGTGATGTAATCAATGACCTCCGGCTCCTTCACGATACGGGGATCGGCCACCAGGAAGCCGGATACATCGGTCCAGTTCTCATAGAGATCCGCATGCACAGCTGCCGCAATCAGAGATCCGGTCACATCAGAGCCGCCTCTGGAAAAGGTCACGGTATGTCCCTCTGCATCCGCGCCGTAGAAGCCCGGCAGAACGGCATAGTCAATGTCCTTCAGCACCTGCGCCGTCTTCTTCTCCGTTGCCTCGAAGTTGCAGCTGCCATCTGCATTGAATTCAATGCAGTCTGCCGCATCCACAAACTGGAAGCCGAGGTAACCGGCCATCAGCTTGGCATTCAGATACTCACCGCGGGAAGCTGCGTAGTCCCGGTTGGCGCCCTGCTCCAGTTTCTCCCGGATCACGCGGAAATCCTCTGTCAGGCTGAGAGACAGTCCAAGCCCGTCGATAATGTCCTGATAACGCTGCTCAATCCGGGCCAGCGCCTCCTCGGTTCCCTTGCCGGACTGTACCGCATCATAGAGCTGATACAGCATATCTGTCACCTTAACATCCGCACCATGACGCTTTCCCGGTGCCGACACCACAATGTATTTTCTTCCGCGGTCACTCCGAATGATATTTGCGACCTTCTCAAACTGTTCTGCGGAAGCACAGGAGCTTCCTCCGAATTTAGCAACCTTCAGCATGCGCTCTCTCCTCTTTTACGTAGTTTGCCGAATAAAACCTCTTCACTATAGCACCCTTATATTTCATTCTCAAGCAAAAAAGTCTTTCCGTCCGGCCTTCTGCCATGAAAATTCTCTTTATACTCTGCTATGCCTCGTTCCGAATCGCCGCCAGCGGACTCAGCTTCATGGCACGCACGGAGGGAATGAATCCCGAAATACTGCCCACCAATACCGCAAAAAGAATCGCAAAGCCCATGAGCCACGGCGGCGTACTGGAAATATTACCGGTAATGTTCGCACCCACCATCTGGCTGATGAGCTGACTTCCGTTCCGGGACATAAAGTTGATGATAGCGGAAATACCCAGACTCAACAGCACACCGACGATGCCGCCGAAGAGGCCGATCATTGCCGACTCCACCAGAAACATATTCCGGATGTCTCCCATGTCACAGCCCAGTACCTTCATGACACCGATTTCCCGGGTCCGCTCATAGATGGACATCATCATGGTATTCATGATGCCGATGGCTGCCACCAGAAGGGATACCGCACCGATACCGCCCAGCACCATCTGCACCAGCGCCACACTGTCCTGGGACTGCTTCAGCCACTGCATATTGGAGTAACACTCAAATCCCATGCCGGAAATTTCCTTCTGTACCTCCTCCACATGATCCATATCATCCACAAAAACATAGGCTGTATCATAGGCATAAAACCGAAGAGGCTTTCCGTTGCTTCCCGTCTGGGGATACGGCACCAGCTGCTTTTTGTAGATCTTCCGCAGAAAGTTCTTCAGCGTGTCAATGTCTGCGAGACAGCGGTAGGCATTTTCGTTGTCGCTGACCTCTTCATCGCCCGCCAGCACGCCAGCTGTTTCCAACAGGTACTTTTTGGTCCTGGTCCGACTGCTGTTCTCCCCGTCTCCCGTTCCGCTGCTTGGTGCCGGGAAGGTATAGAAAATGGTATCCTTCAGCGGGTCAATCACGCCATAGCTGCTATAATCCTTTCCCTTATGAAAGGCCCAGCGCTTGATCATATTGCCATAGACCAAAGACAGCGTCTGCTGATTCGGCTCAGGGATACTGCCTTCTGCAAGCTCCAGCTGCTGCAAGTAATATTGCGAAACCCCCAGAATGGAATACTCCCCCTGATAGGCCCCGCTTTTGGCCTGGATATAGACCGACAGCGCCGGTGAAGTTCCCAGTACATGGGGAATTTTTCCAAAGCTGTCCACTGCCTCGTCTGTCATGTACTGCTGACCACTGCTGCCGGCGCCGTAATTGTATACAGTGATCATGGTCAGGGAGCCGGAGGACTGGTACGAACGGATCAAACCCTCCCGGATGCCCAGCCCCAGACCGATCATGGTGACAATGGAAGCCGTCCCGATGACCACGCCCATCACCGTCAGCAACGTTCGTGTTCGCCGCCGCCGGAGATTGCTAACTGCCAGTCGGAACAGATCAGATGCTCTCATCTTCCTCCCTCTTCTTTTTCCGCTTCCGGGCAAAGTAAATTCCTATGCCAATGACGGCTCCCGCAAGAACGGCCGCACCGCCCAGCATAAAGGAACCCGGGAATCCCTTTTCGTCCTTCTCCGCTTCCTCTGTGTATTCTGTATCCGTATCCGTCGGCAGCGGCTCTGTCACCGTCAGGGTCACAGCGCTTTCTTCCGTGAACGCATTGCCGTTGACGTCCTCATAACGGATCGTCACCGGTATGGTGCCATCATCCATGGTGGCTGCCGTTCCCGTCAGTATGATGTCCACGTTGCCGGATTCTCCGGACTTGATGTTGCCCACGTAGCAGGAATTTGTCTTGATGGAATCTGCCGCAAACTCTGCTTCTACATTGTACAGCATCACCTTTCCTGTATTGTTGATGCTGAAGGTAACGTTGCTCTCTCCGCCTACCTCAATGGTACCCGGCGTGATGTCGAAGCCGGAGCAGCTGAGACGTGCCTGCTGTTTCACCGGCACATCCACCGTCACCTTTTCTGCCGCATTCTTAAATTCCGGTGAATCATACTTCTCGTTAATGGTCACCGCATAGGATTTCGGATCCACACCGGCTGCTGCCGTCATCTTCACCCGCAGCTCCTGGCTTTCTCCCGCCGCCAGAGAATTCAGCACAATGGAATTTGCGCCGCCCTCCATGGCAAAAACCGCCGCATCATTCGCCTTGTCCGATTCCAAACTCAGGAGGATGTTGCTGGCGCCAATGTTGGCGGAGGCGTTTTTCATGGTAAACACAAGCGTAAAGGGTTCTCCTGCGTACACATCCGCCGGTTCCGTGTGATAGGCATCCACGATAAGCCGCGCCTTGGTGCGGTCATTCTCATTGAAGTCCCCCAGCGTACTGTCCGTGTTCACCATCGTGGAATTGCCGACATTAACATAAAACGTATAGGTCTCTGTGATGTTTGTGGTGGCGCCGGATGTCTGCTTGTAGCTCACCTCATAGGACAGGGGATAGTAGGCAGAAGCGGCATTTTTCTTGATGGCCATGGAATATTCCGGGGTAATGACGGCACCGGCCTCCACCTTCTCATACTCCCGGTCATAATTGGATTCGTTGATTTCAAAGGGGAAGGCCCGGCTCGCCTCCGACTTCGGATTGGCCGTGGTCTGTACATCCGCCTTCTCATCCAACGAGGTCTTCAAATGCACCTTCACATCATACAGGGCCCGGCTGGTCTGGTTGCGAAGATTGACCCCGAAGTTCATGACATTGGGATAATTGCCGGTCGGCGTCGACTGATTTTCACCAATAACAAAGGCGGTGTCCTTCGTCCGGGCCGATGGATCCGTGATTTCTCCTCCCTTATCAATATATACATTGACAAACTCGGTCTTATTGAACTTGCCATAGGAGCCGGTGCTGTTCTCAGGCACTTCGTACCAGATCGTAAAAGGAATGCCGAAATAGCCGTCGCTGGTGTTGCCGTCATTGTCCTTCATGGTCAGGGCATCGCTTCGAACCGTCACATTGAAGGTAAGATCCACATATTCGCCCTTTTTCAGGGTACCCACCGTCTGCTCCTGGGTAAAAAGAGAGGCATTGATCTCGAAAGGATAAACGCCGCCGTCCACGGGATAAACATAATTCAGCTTGTTGTTGTAGGCATAGCTTTTGCCGGCCTGGTATCCCTCTTCCCAGACATCTGCCCGTTCACTGTCCCCGCTGCTATCATCCGTAGCTGTGCTGCCGTAGGGATTGTTTTTCTTATAGCCGCTGGGCTCATTGGTGGTCAGATAGTTCTGGTCATTGGACAGGCGCACCCGCACATTCTGAATCTCATCCGTCGTGGGATTGTAAAGACCGTTGGCACCATTGTAGCCGATGCGCACATGCATCTGCATTTCCTGGCCCGGATAACCGATCTGCGTATCCGCACTGTCATGGATAAAGGTGTTCATGTTGGTGTTGATATAGGAGGCCTGGGCCGTCATACCGCCATTTCGTCCCGGAAGGCCAGAAAGGCCCAGTACCAGCGCCAACAGCAACGCTGCTCCTTTTTTCCATCTGTTCCGCATATTTACCTCCCGCCCGACATTTGTCAGGCGCTTACTATTATCAGTATCACAAGAATACTGTACCCGCTGTTTTTCTCTGCCGTGATTCCTCAGGGCTTTACAACCCGACAGAAAGGCGCACTGCCGTTTTCCGCAAGGATTCTTTGCTCCACTGCACTTTCTTTGCGAATCACGGTCTCCACCACTTGGCCATCCACCACACGGATCTGGCGGTCGGCCCAGGCCGCAATCTGCGGGTCATGGGTCACCATAATCAACGTCTTTCCCTCTTCCGCCACAATCCGCTGCAGAAGCCGCAGCACCTCTTCCGTGGTGTGGGAATCCAGATTTCCCGTGGGTTCATCCGCAAAGATGATCTTCGGATCGATCACCAGGGCCCGGGCGATGCCCACGCGCTGCTGCTGGCCGCCGGACATTTGATTCGGCATATGCGCTGCCTGGTCTGCAATTCCCATCTGCTGAAGTGCTTTCATGGCCCGCTCATTCCGCTCCTGCAGCGAAACACCCCGGAACATCAGCGGCATAGCCACATTTTCCACTGCATTCATGGTGTTTAGAAGATTGTAGCTTTGAAAAATAAAACCCACGTTCAAACGACGAAAGCGCACCAGGCGGGCTTCGTTCATGCCTTCGATGTGCTTACCACCGATTTCAATGCTGCCCCGACTGGGCTTTTCCAGCCCCGCCAGCATATTGAGGCAGGTAGATTTTCCGGAGCCGGAGGTTCCCACGATAGCAATGAACTCTCCCGGATAAATATCAAAGCTTACCCCATTCAGGGCATAGACCCGGTTTTCACCGATCTGATAAATTTTATAGAGATCCCGTACCTTGATCAGTGCTTCCATTGTATACCCTCTCGGCAATGTATGCCTATAAAGAATTTATGACAAAATGGTAAATGTTTACTACAAAGAAACCCGGGGCAAATTGCCCCGGATCCCCCTCCAGTTTTTTCTTATTCAGCTTTCTTTCCGGTGATGGAATTGTACTTCGGCACCAGAACGGTTTTGCCGCCCATATACGGCTGCAGAACCTCGGGAATGGTAATGCTTCCGTCTGCCTGCAGGCGATTCTCCAGGAATGCGATCAGCATTCTGGGCGGTGCCACGCAGGTGTTGTTCAGGGTATAGGCCAAGTGATTCTTACCGTCCTCGCCCTTGATGCGGATCTTCAGACGTCTCGCCTGGGCATCTCCCAGATTCGAGCAGGATCCTACCTCGAAGTACTTCTTCTGGCGCGGTGACCATGCCTCTACGTCACAGGACTTCACCTTGAGATCTGCCAGATCGCCGGAGCAGCACTCCAGGGTACGTACCGGAATCTCCATGGAACGGAAGAAATCCACCGTATTGCGCCAGAGCTTCTCGTACCAGTCCATGGCCTCCTCAGGCTCACAAACCACGATCATCTCCTGCTTCTCAAACTGGTGAATACGGTAAACGCCTCTCTCCTCGATACCGTGGGCACCCTTCTCCTTCCGGAAGCAAGGGGAATAGGAAGTCAAGGTCAGCGGCAGCTCTGCATGGGGGATGATCTGGTCAATGAAGCGACCGATCATGGAATGCTCTGAGGTGCCGATCAGATACAGGTCCTCGCCCTCGATCTTGTACATCATGGCATCCATCTCTGCGAAGGACATCACGCCATCCACCACCTTGGAACGGATCATATAAGGCGGAATCACATAAGTGAAGCCTCTGCCGATCATGAAATCCCGGGCATAGCTGAGGATTGCAGAATGCAGACGTGCAATGTCGCCGATCAGATAATAAAAACCGTTGCCGGCTACCCGTCCTGCAGCATCCAGATCGATGCCGCCGAAGCTCTCCATGATATCGGTATGATAGGGCACGTCAAAGTCCGGCACCACCGGCTCACCGAAGCGTTCATTCTCCACGTTGCTGCCGTCATCCGGCCCGATGGGAACCGAGGCGTCAATTATGTTCGGGATCACCATCATGCGCTTCAGAACCTCGTCCTGCAGCTTCGGCTCCTGCTCCTCCAGCTCCTTCAGTCTCTCAGAAAAAGCAGAAACCTCTGCCTTCACGGCAGCCGCCTCTTCCTTCTTTCCCTGGGCCATCAGCGCACCGATCTGCTTGGAAACCTGGTTCTTCTTGGAACGCAGTGCATCGGCCTCCGCCTGCACCTTTCTCGCCTCCTCGTCCAGACGAATCACTTCATCGACCAGCGGAAGCTTCGACTCCTGGAACTTCTTCCGGATATTCTCCTTGACAAGCTCCGGATTTTCTCTGACAAATTTTATATCCAACATGAAAATCCTATCCTCCCTACAGAATGATTTAATCTAAAAAATTTCCTACTTACTATACCTTCTCTTTGCGGCTTTTTCAAGCATCCCCGGACAGCTTCTTCAGGAAAGCGGCCGCATTTTCCTCTATCATGGACTGCGGGCGGAAAAGCGCGGAACCGGCAATGAAGTAATTGGCACCTGCCTCTGCAATGTCCAGAACATTATCCAGATTCACACCGCCGTCAATGCCGATATTCAGTGAAAGTCCCCTGTCCTCCGCCAGAAAACGCAGTGCACGGATCTTATCGATGGTATAGGGGATCAACTTCTGACCACCGAAGCCGGGATTCACCGACATGATGAGCACAAGGTCCAGCAGCGGCAGCACCGGCTCCAGTACCTGTATCGGCGTCGCCGGGTTCAACGCGACACCCGCCTTTGCCCCGCCCTCGCGGATCTGCTGCAGCACACGATCCAGATGCTTCGTAGCCTCGGCATGCACAGTAATACCATCGGCACCGCAATGCAGCATGTCCCCGATATAGCGTCCCGGGTCCTCTACCATCATATGTACGTCAAAAAAAGAATTGCTCTGCTTCCGCAGGGAAGAAATCAGCGGCTGGCCGAAGGAAATATTCGGCACAAAGCAACCATCCATCACATCAAAATGCAGGTACGATACCCCCGCAGACTCCGCTCTTCCGATTTCCTCACGCAGGGCGCCGAAGTCCGCCGCCAGAATAGATGGTGCCAGGTAATTTTTCATCTCTTGTCTCCCTCTGTTGTCCTAGAATCTCTGCTGCTCACGGAGCTCCGCAAACAGCTTTCGATAGCTGTCGTAGCGTTCCCGTGGGATAATGCCGGCCTTCACCGCAGACTTCACAGCACAATCCCGTACCGGTTCACCGATATGTACGCAGGTATTATAGCGACATTTGCTGCGATATGCCTCAAATTCCGGAAAAAAGTACATGAGACGCTCCGGAAGCACCTCCATGACATAGAGAGAAGTGAAACCGGGCGTATCCAGCACATAGGTCTCATCGTCAATATAGAAGAACTCGCTGTGGCGGGTGGTGTTCTTTCCTCGCTCAATCCGTTTTGACAGCTCTCCGGTTTCCATTTCCGCCGCCGGATGAATGAGATTGGTGAGCGTGGACTTTCCCACACCGGAGGGGCCGGAAAGCACCGTGGTTTTTCCCCGCAGCACTGCCATGATCTCCGATAGATATCCTGGATCACGAGCGCTCAGAACATGCACCTCATAGCCCGCCGCTTCATAGATCTCTCGGACATGGGCAATGTATTCTCTTCCCTCTTCGCTGTCCGCCAGAAGATCTGCCTTGTTAAAGAAGATCACCGTGGGAATCTGCTTTTCTTCCATATTGATCAGAAAGCGGTCCAGCAGAGACAGGCTGGGATCCGGATTTTTCAATGCAAAAATCACCACCGCCTGATCCACATTGCTGACCTCCGGCCGGATCAGCTGATTCTTACGGGGCAAAATCCGTACCACGTTGCCGGTTCTCTCCTTCTCGGAATCCGCCACCGGCTCCAGTTCCACCAGATCTCCCACCAGGGGCTTCTCCTTCCGGTTTCGGAAGAGCCCCCTGGCGCGGCACTCATAGTCACCCTCCGGCGTATGCACATAGTAGAAACCGCCGATGCCTTTGAAAATTTTACCTTCCAGACTCATGCCTCTCCTTTTCTCAGTCTTCCGGTGCGAAGCTTACCTCAAAGGAATCCAGCACCGTATCATTTTCCGCATCCATTACGTAAATGGTACCGGTGGAAACGCCGACCGCGCCCTCAATTCTGCCGTATACCAGCTGTAACTCCGTGCCCAGTGTATAGCTGCGGGGGCTCTGCAGCGTGGTATAAATGTCGGTTCCGTTCAGATTTTGACAAAGCTGCACGGAAACCACCATGGTTCCGGTAATGCCGGGGCCTCCTTTGCCGATCATCACCGTCTGGTTGATGCTGGAATACCAGTGGGATTCCGGTGCATTTTCCCGCACAGTAGTCTCACCGTCTACACCGGAGCTGACTGAAAAATCCACCGAAGCGCCGAGCGACAGCAGGGAACCCGCTGCCGGTGTCTGGGCTGTCACCACACCGATTTCCACCTGATCCGACGGCTCCTCCGTGATGGCGCCGGCATTCAAACCGGCCTCTGCCAGCAGGGACAGTGCTTCCTCCTCCGTACAGCCCAAAAGCGACGGCACCAGGGCCTCATCCGCCGGCAAGCCCTTCGACACCACGAGTCGGAGCTGCTGTGCACCGCTGCTGTCCGGTTTATTGGTGCTGATGACATTACCCTCTGTCACAGAATCCGAATAGCTGTAGTCCACGGTATAGGGAATGTTCCGGGCCTTCAGCTCCTTTTCCAGATCTGCGAAGCGTGTGGCGTGAAGACTGCTGAGATCGTCCGCGTTTGCCGGATCATAAAAGCTGAGTGTCGCAGCACCCTTGGACACCGTTACCTTGATGGTATCCCCCGCGCTGTAGCTGCCATCCGGATAGCTGATGATCATGCCCTCATTGTAACGATCCGAATACTCCTCCGTGCTGCTCTCCACATGAATGTCATAATCGGACAGATAATCTTCTGCTGCGTCCACGGTTTTTCCGATAATACCCGGCAGCATGGTATCGAGTCCGGAAATGGTGATGCTGACCTGGGTAGAAGTCTCCGTGCTGGCCATCGTGCTCTGGTAGACCGCATCCTCCCGATGCAGGAAACGCAGCAGGCGCGTGCCCGCCAGCACCAGCAGCACAACGATCACAGCCACACAGAACATGGCAATAAAACGATACATCTTTGCCATGCTCTCGTCCAATTCCTGATGGCTCACTTCTCCGTTCTTCCTGCGAAGAAAACGTTCCATAACATGATCCACAGGTGACTTCACATGCTCCCGGATGGCCGACAGCTCCCGGTCGGAAAGTACGCGTCCCGTGGCTTCCTCCGGAAGGCTGTCCATGAAGCTGCCGCTGGGATCCTCCAGAGCAAGCCGCAAGTCATGTCCCAATTCACCGATATGCTGATACCGCCGTTCCGGCTTTTTCTGCATGCACTTGCATACCGCTGCATCCAAGGCCGGGTAGGCGTCCGGCTGCTGTTCCCGTACATGGGGCACCGGATTTTCCAGATGCGAAAAAACCACCGCCACCGAGGTATCGCCGTCATAGGGGACATGCCCCGTCAGCATTTCATAAATCGTACAGCCCAAGGAATAGATGTCCGAGCGCTCATCCGAAATGCCGGAGCGGGCCTGCTCCGGAGAAATATAATGTACGGAGCCCATCACCGTGGCATTCACGGTCTGCTGGGTGGCCGCCCGCGCAATACCGAAATCCGCCACCTTCACCACGCCATCTTCACCGACGATCATATTCTGCGGCTTGATGTCCCGGTGTACGATGCGCATTTTATGGGCCTGTTCCATACCGTCGATCACCTGCAGCGCGATGCCGATGGTCTCCCGGTTATTCAGCTTGCCCTTCCGCTGAATGTAATTTTTCAGGGTAATGCCGCTGACCAGCTCCATCACAATGTAATGCAGCCGCTGCGTTTCGTCATCCACCACGTCATAGGCCGCCACAATATTCGGATGGTTCAGCTTGGCCGCCGCCTGCGCCTCATTCTGGAACTTCCGTATGAAGTCTTCGTCCTCGCAGTACTCTTCCTTCAGCACCTTGATGGCAACCTCGCGTCCCATTTTCCGGTCCAGGGCACGATATACATAGCTCATGCCGCCCTGGCCGATCATGGATTCTATTTCATAGCGCTCGTTTAAAAGCGTTCCATCCTGAAGAATCATGCCTGTACCTCCTTTCCGAAGGGATCCAGCAGAACCACGCCAATGTTGTCTCTGCCCCCGTTCAGATTGGCGAGATCAATGAGTGCCTCTGCCTTGGCCCGCACGGATGAAGCGTCCCTTACCACATGCAATATGCTTTCATTGTCCACCATATTGCTGAGTCCATCGGAACAAAGCAGCAGGTAATCGCCCTCACAGAGCTCCAGCTCAAAAAAGTCCGCATGAACACGAGTTTGCACTCCCACCGCCCGGGTGATGATGTTACGGGACTGGAGATAGTCCTCGGAACCTCTCCGCATGAATCCCTTTTCCACCATTTCCTCTACGTAGCTGTGATCCCGGGTGATCTGCCGGATGCTGTTGCCGCGGATGAGATAGGCCCTGGAATCACCGATATTGGCCACATTCAGAATGCCGTCCGCTTCCACCACAGCCGCCACCAGTGTGGTGCCCATGCCATTAAGCTCCTCACGCTGCAGCGACAATTGGTACAGCTCACCGTTCAAGGCCGCAATGCCGCTTTCCAGTACACGAACCAGAGGCCCCGGCTCTGCCGCTTCCACGAAATGCCGAAGTCCTTCCACCAGATAACGAGAGGCATAATCTCCCGCCTTGTGACCTCCCATGCCGTCTGCCAGCAGGAAAAGGTTGGGAAAATTCCCCACTGCCTTGTCCGATGCAAAGACATAGTCCTGATTCATTTTGCGGCGTTTGCCTTTATCCGTTCTCGCGTAGAACTCCATCCTGCTGTTCCTCCAGATAATCTCTTCTCAGCTGCCCGCAGGCACCGGAAATATCCGTGCCCATTTCTCTGCGGATCGTCGCATTGATGCCATGCCGTTCCAGAATGTGCTGGAATTCCTCCACCTTCCGGCGGTCCGGCCGCTTCCAGTCCCGTTCCTTAATGGGATTCACCGGGATCAGATTGACATGACACTGCAATGTGCCGCCATGCTTCATGCCGCCGATGAGAGCCGCCAGCTCCTGGGCCTCTTTGCGATTGTCATTGACACCTTTCACCACAGAATATTCAAAGGTCACGCGCCGGCCGGTTTTCTCAAAATAGTACTCCACCGCCGGAAGAATCTCATTTAAAGAATACTTGTTTGCAATCGGCATCAGTGTCTTCCGCACCGCATCATTGGGTGCATGCAACGAAAGTGCCAGCGTAATGCCGTAATTCTCTTCCGCCAGCTGCCGTATCTTCGGCACGATGCCGCAGGTGGATACGGTAATGTTCCGCCGGGAAATGTGCAGTCCGCTCTCGTCCGACAACATGCGCACAAAGCGCGTGAACTCCTCATAATTGTCCAAGGGTTCTCCGCTGCCCATGATGACCACGTTGGAGACCCGTTCTCCGGTGAGGCGCTGAATGGCGTAGATCTGCGACAACATTTCCCCACTGCTGAGATTTCGCGCCAGGCCGTCCAAGGTAGACGCACAGAAACGGCAGCCCATGCGGCAGCCTACCTGACTGGAAATGCAGACCGAATTGCCGTGTTGGTACTGCATCCATACGGATTCAATCACATGACCATCCGCCAGGCGAAAAATAAACTTCTTTGTGCCGTCAATCTTCGAGGTCAGGATCTCCGCCGCCTCCGGAAGTGCCACCGTATACTTTTCCGCCAGCTTTTCCCGCAGCCCCTTGCCAAGGTCTGTCATCTCTTCATAGGACGCCGCCAGTCGCTGGTGCAGCCAGGCATAGAGCTGCTTTGCCCGGAAGGGCTTCTCCCCCAGCGCCGTCAGCACAGTCTTCAGCGCCGGCAACTCATAGTCTCTCAGATTCTCCATAGTCAATCCTTCACAAGTTCCGCAATAAAAAATCCATCCGAGGGCTGTCCCGGCATGAAACGCTGCGAACGCAGAAGCCTGAGTCCCAGCTCCTCCGTCAGGAAGCGCACATTCTGTTCATTCTCTTCCCGTGTGATGGTACAAGTAGAATATAAAAGACGGCCGCCTCGCTTCACATACTGTACCGCCACCTGCAGAAGCTCCCGCTGCAGTCGCTGCAGGGACTGAATGCCCTCCAGACTGGCAGAAAAACGGATATCCGGCTTCTTGGCCAGAATACCGAGGCCGGAGCAGGGCAGGTCGCAAAGCACGATATCTGCAATACCTTCGCCGTCCCGCAGCAGCGAAGCATCCCGAACACGGCCGTCCCAAACCTTCACAGAAACGTTTTTCAGTCCCAGACGGCGCACATTTTCGAGAATCATAGCGGTTTTTTCACGACTCACATCCCGGGCATCCACCCGGCCTGTGCCCTGCAGCAGCGCAGCCACATGACAGGATTTCCCGCCCGGTGCACTGCAGAGGTCCACGACATAATCCCCCGGCTTCGGCGCTGCCCATACGCCCACCTGCTGGGAAGCATAGTCCTGCACCGTCATTTCTCCGCTCTTGAAATCCGCCTGTTTGGCCACATTACCATGCACCTGTTCTGTGCGACCGTCGCGGTAGCGCACATAGATGCTGTTGTCGTCCGAAAGGAAGTACTGTGCCATGCGGATGGTCTCTTCTTCGCCGAAGTTGAGACACATGTAGTTGTAGAGCCACTCCGGCAAACTGTAGCGAATGTGTGCCGGTACCTCCTCCGACTGCAGCCAGGTCTGAATTTCCTCCTTCTCCCGGGAAATTCGCCGCAGCACTGCATTGCCGAAACCGGCGAGTCCCTGCAGGCCCCGCTTTTTGATGAGCTTTACCGCCTCATTGATGGCCGCACTGTCGGGAATCCGCTCAAGATAGAGAAGCTGATAGGCACTCATGCGTAAAATATTCCGAATGAGCGGCTTCATCTTTTTCACCTTGATACTGGAATACCGATTCAAAATATAGTCGAGTTGAATGGACAGCTCTGTGGTGCCTTCCACGATTCGCGTGATGAGGGCCCGGTCCTTTTCTGACAGTGCCGTTTCCTTTGCCAGCGTTTCCCGCAGCGCAAGGTGTGAAAAGCGACCGTCCTCAAAAATATCCATCAGAATTTCCAGTGCAATGGCACGGCTGCTTCTTTCCGGCTGTTTCTTCGGTGTCGGCAGCTTCCGATTTTCCGACGGCTTTCTGCCCTTCTGCTTCTCTTCCCTCACGTTCTTCTCCTTTACCACTTATAGCCCCGCAAAAAATCCGCTGCCTTCATTCGCTTCTTTCCCTCCAGCTGCAGCTCCAGGATCTGCAGATAGGCTTCTCCCGTTTGCACATAGAGTCCTGTGCCGTCTGCGTCTGTATAGAAGCTTCCCTCTGCAGCCTTCCAGTCTAATGTCTTCTCCCCGGCATCCCCGGCCTTTTCCAATACAGCCCGGCTCTTCTCCAGGTCTGCCTGGCCCAGGGAACGGCTGCCCGCCGGAAGATTCTCACAAACCACTGTGTCCCAGAGCTTCAGTTGCTTACCGGAAAGATAGGTATAGGCGGAGGGCCAGGGATTCAGGCCCCGCACCTTCCGCTCCAGTACCACAGCAGGCTCCGCCCAGGAAATGAGACCAAAGGTCTTGGTGAACACCGATACCTTGCTGGCCTGGGTGTCATCCTGGGGAATCCGGGGACAATTCCCTGCCGCCAGGGCCGCCAGCGTTTTCACAATCAAATCACCGCCCAGCACCGCCAGCCGGTCAAAGAGGCTGCCACCGGTTTCCTTCGGATCCAGGGTCAGCTTTTCCGTCATCAAAATATCGCCGGTGTCCAGCCCTTCATTCATCATCATGGTGGTAACGCCGCTCTCCGCGTCACCATTCAATACCGCCCACTGGATCGGGGCCGCACCCCGGTACTTCGGCAGCAGAGAGGCATGGACATTGATGCAGCCCAGGCGCGGAATCTCCAGCACCTCCTTCGGCAGAATCTGACCGAAGGCCGTCACCACAATTGCATCTGGCTGCAGTGCCTTCAGCTCTGCGATGGCTTCCGCATCCTTCCGAAGCCGCAGGGGCGTCCGCACGGGAATGCCGTATTTTTCTGCTGCGATACGCACATCCGACTTCTGCAGCTCACCATGCCGCCCCTTGGGGCGATCCGGCTGGGTCATCACAAGACAGATCTCATGACCTGCCGTCACCAGCGCCTGCAGTGTGGCCACCGCGAAATCCGGTGTGCCCATAAACACAATCTTCATTCCGCACCTCCCTGCTCTCTGTCCTTATGCCTCGAACATGTCGTCTTCGTATTCCTCTTCCTCCAGCGGCTCATAATTGACATCATTGAGCTCGCCCTCCACCTTCGTGGTATACAGTATACCATGCAGGTGATCGTTCTCGTGGGCCATGGCCCGCGCCAGCAATCCCTCTGCATCAAAGGAATAGGGCTTCAAATTGATATCCAGCGCTTCCACGTGCACGCGCATGGCACGAGTCACCACGCCCTCCTTGCCGGGAACCGAAAGACAGCCCTCATCACCGGTCTGCATCTCCGTGCCGATCGGCGTCACGGTGGGGTTAATGCAGACATAACGCTTTCCGTCTCCGATATCCACCACAAAAAGTCGCTTCAGAATGCCCACCTGGGGTGCTGCCAGTCCCACACCATTGGACTGGTACATGGTCTCGAACATGTCCGCCGCCAGCTCCCGGGTACGGTCGGTCATGGTTTTGATGTCCTTGCATTCCTTCTCCAGAATGGGATCTCCGATGGTTCTTATGGTTCTCAATGCCATTATGTTTTTCTCCTTCTATAAAAAAGCCTACTGCAGATCATAATTCAGCAACACCAGTCCCCGACGATCCAGCGCCCGGCACAAGCCCTGATACTGCTCCCGCAATCGTATGATTATATCATGGTCGGGGTGTTTTATATAGACAATTTTCCGATAGATATCCTTAATCCGATAGATGCCGGCATTCAAAGGACCGATAAGCTCCGCCTCCTGGCGTGCCGCATAGGGCTGGAGCCGCTGCACCGACTGTGTCGCCACATAGCTCAGAAAATTTTCATCCCCCGAAGCCAGCTGTATGGTCAGAAGCCGTTCCTTAGGAGGGTAGCCCAGCATACGGCGATACAGCATTTCCCGCTGATAAAAGCCCTCATAATCCTGCCGGCATGCCAGTTGGATGGCATAGTGCTCCGGCTGATAGGTCTGAATCACCACATGTCCCGGCCGACTGTCCCGGCCGGCTCTTCCCGCCGCCTGGGTAATCAGCTGGAAGGTCCGCTCCTGGGCATGAAAATCCGGGGCCGACAGCGACAGATCCGCCGCTATAAGTCCCACCACCGTTACCTTGGGAAAATCGTGTCCCTTCACAATCATCTGGGTGCCAATGAGAATATCGGCCTTGCCTTCCCGGAAGGTACGGAGAATTGCCTCGTGTCCGCCCTTACGTTTCGTGGTATCCGCATCCATGCGGAGCACCCGGGCGGTCGGAAATGCCTCCTTCGTTACTGTCTCGAGTTTTTCCGTGCCGAAGCCAAAGGGCGCAAGATACGGACTGCCGCACTTCGGACATTTTTTCATCAGCGCTTCCTGATGACCACAGTAGTGACAGCGCAGCTGTCCGTCCCGATGCAGGGTCAGGGAAACGTCACAGTGCGGACATTTCACGGCCTCGCCGCAGCTCCGGCAACTGACAAAGCTGGAATAGCCCCGCCGGTTCATGAACAGCATGATCTGCTCGCCCCGACTGAGCGCCTCTTCCATCTGCTGCCGGAGTACCGCAGAAAACACGGAGCGATTGCCCCGCAAAAGCTCCTCCCGCAGGTCCGCAATCTCCGTCTCTGACACACGGCTACCCGGATGGGCCCGCTTCGTGAGACGCAGCAGCTTGACATGTCCCTGCAGTGCCGCGGTATAAATCTCGAGGGACGGCGTCGCCGAACCGTAAAGCACGGGACAAGACGCGAGCAATGCACGTTGTCGTGCCACCTCCCGGGTTTCATAGCGGGGCGCCGTCTCGGATTTGTAGGCCCCCTCATGTTCCTCATCCATGATGATGAGCCCCAGTTTTTCAAAGGGTGCAAAGACCGCCGAACGCGGTCCCACCAGGATATCCACCTCTCCCCGGGCGCAGCGCAGATACTGCTCATAGCGTTCCCCGAGGCTCATACGGGAATGCATCACCGCTACTCTACCCCGGAAGCGTGCAGAAACCCGCAGCACCGTCTGATAGGTCAGAGAAATCTCCGGGATCAAGAGAATCACCTGCCGTTTCCGCCGCAGCACTTCCTCTATGATTCGGAGATAAACCTCTGTTTTCCCGGAGCCCGTAATGCCGAAGAGGAGGTAGCGCGGCGGCACCTCCTCTGCTTTTTCAATGTCATCGCCGGAGGACAATCCGGCAATCACCGCATTCGCCGCGGCATTCTGCTCTTCGTTCAGGGTGAATCCCCGGTCCTCATCCTGGTAAGCGGCTAACGGATCGATACGTCGGGCATTCCGCCGCACCGTGCGCTTTACCGGTAAAACCGTCTTCAGGCATTGATTCAAGGTCGTGCCATACTCCCGCGACATCCAAACCGCCAGCTGCATCAGCTGGTCCGTAACAGAAATGGCCTGTTCGTCTTTTTCCAGAATATCCTTGATCCGCTCCGGCGCATAATCCGCCTGGGTTGTCAGCTGCAATATGTAGCCGCTCCGGGGGGCTTTGGCCGTACCGAAGGGTACCTTCACCTTGTCACCTGCCTGCAAGGACATGCCATCCGGCACATGATAGGTATAGGCGCGGTCCAGGGCCTCACTCGTGATATCGATTATGACACGTGCGTACAAGCTGCCTCCTGCTGACGGAACTGCTCCACCAAGCGGGAAAGTCCCATGGAATTGGAGCCCTTAAATAAAAATACCGTTCCCGGACAGGCTGCTTCTGCCACCGCTTTTTCCAGTTCAGAAAAATCCGTAAAGCTGCGAAGCACCGGTGCCTTCGCCCCCGTTTCCAGGGCCCTCTGCAGCCCGGCACCGATATCCTTTGCCCGTTCACCATACAGGAATACCGTTTCAATCGGGAGCTTCGCCAGGTATTCGCCGACCTCTGCGTGATATTCTGCACTCTTTTCGCCGAGCTCCAGCATATCCGCCAACACCGCGATGCGCCTGCTGCCTTCCATCTCCGAAAGCACAGAAAGCCCTGCCTTCATGGATACCGGCGACGCATTGTAGGCATCGTCAATGACGGTCACGCCGTTTGACAGTCGCAGGACCTCTCCCCGGCCCTTCACACCGGTGAAATTTCCCAGTGCTGCTTCTGCCGGACCATCCTCCAGTCCCAGCGCACGACATACCTGCAGCGCTGCCGCCGCGTTCTGCCGCATATGCTGACCCCGTACACTGAGGGGAGCCGTAAAATCCGTACTCCGGTACCACTGAAGCTGTACCCGACGATCCGTCATGATATCCCAATCGTGCAGCATCTCCTCCGTCACAGAGGCAAGCAACGGATCCTCACCGTTCAGCAGCAGGGTACCGCCATCCTTCATACCATCCAGGATATGCAGCTTCTCCCGCAGAATGTTCTTCTGGGTTTTCAGCTGCTCAATGTGGGCGATGCCGATATTGGTCATCACCGCCATGTCCACACAGGCCACCTGCGCAATGCGGGTCATTTCGCCCGGCTCCGACATGCCCAGCTCAATCACCGCCAGCTCTGCTCCGCTCCGGGCCATTTCAAACATGGTGATGGGAACGCCCACCTGGGAATTGGCATTGCCTGCGGTCTGGAACACCTTCCGCTGGGAACCCAGCGCCGCCGCGATCATATTTCTCGTGGTGGTTTTCCCCACAGAGCCGGTGACGCCGATCACCGTGCCCCGGAACTTCTGCCGTTCCATATAGCCGATTTCCTGCAATGCAAGTCGAGTGTCCTCCACCTGATAGAAGCGCACCGCCGGGTAACGTGCCTGCAATGCGGACACATCCCGCTGAGACAGGACAGCAACGGCGCCATGTTCTATGGCCATTTCGATATAATCATGTCCGTCGCTCCGCTCCCCCACAATGGGCACAAAAAGCCCGTTGCTGATGTCCTTTCGGGAATCCAGAACGATCTGTGTAATGCCTTCGTCAGAAAAGCCGAAGCTTTCCGCTGCTGATCTCATGCGCTGCCTCCTCAGAGTCCAAATTTAACTGCCGTCTCCTGAATCACCTCCCGGTCCAGGAAATGGGTTCTGACACCGTTTACCTCGTTATAATCCTCATGTCCCTTGCCGACAACAGCGATCATGTCGCCCTTTTCCGCATGGGTCATGGCATATTCGATGGCTTCCCGCCGGTCGGGAACCTCCACAAACTTACCGCCCGCCGGCACCAGCGTGGACTTAATGTCCGCGATGATGTCCTCGGTCTTCTCATAACGGGAATTGTCCGCTGTGAGGATGCTGAGATCTGCCATCTTTGCTGCTGTCTCTCCCATGCCGTAGCGCCGGTCCTTGGATCGGTTGCCGCCGCAGCCAAACACCACCACCAGCCGCTTCGGCTGGTACTCCCGCAGAGTACCCAACAGATTTTCCATCGCCATGGCATTGTGGGCATAGTCCACCAGCACCGTCATATTTTGGTTCTTGAAGCAGACCTCCATACGACCGTCCACCTGAATGTGGCGCATGGCCTGGAGTATGGTCTTCTTATTGAGGCCGATCAGGGAGCAGACGGAAATGGCCGACAGGGCGTTGTATACATTATACTTGCCCGGCAGATTCAGCTGCACATCCAACTCCGTCAGACCCAGTACATCAAACTCCACGCCCACGAATTCCGCTGTATTCACATGACGGATGGACTGTGCCATGAAATCCGCCGCCTTTTCTATGCCATAGGTATAGGTCTTGCAGGGAGAACCGGCCAGAAACCATTCCGCATAGTCTGCATCGATGTTGACAAGGCCCACCCGGCTCTGCTTGAAAATGCAGGACTTGTAATACTTATATTCCTCAAAATCCGCATGCTCATTGGGGCCGATATGATCCGGCTCGATATTGGTAAAAATACCGTAATCAAACACAATGCCGTCTGTCCGGTGCATCTTGAAGCCCTGGGAGCTGGCCTCCATCACCAGATAATCGCAGCCATTTTCCACCATCTCCGCAAAATACTTGTGGAGGTCATAGGACTCGGGCGTGGTGTTTTTCGTCTCGATGTGTACATCGCCATATTCCACACCTGTGGTACCGATGATGCCCACCTTCTTGCCGGCAGTCTTCAGCACCGAGCGGATCATATGGGCCGTGGTGGTCTTCCCCTTGGTTCCCGTCACCGCAATCACCGTCATTTTCTCTGCCGGATCGTCGAAGCGGGCCGCCGACAGAAGCGCCAGCGCCTGCCGGGAGGACTTCACCTTCACCACGGCAATGCCGTCATAGATTTCATTGAGATCCACCGGCAATGCATCCTCATCTTCTTCCACCACAATGGCACTGACGCCCTTCTCCAGAACTTCCGGAAGGAAGGCATGGGAGTCCGTGTTGGCTCCCTTCATGCAGACAAATACCGCATTGCGGTCGGCCTTGCGGGAGTCGAAAACAACTTCATTAACCTCCACTTCTGCCGGTGTGCCATGCAGTACCTCATATTCCAGCTTACTGAGCCATTCACTGAACTTCGCCATGCTTTCTCCTCTCATACGCAGGTTAGAACAAACCTGTGATCTTTCCGTTTACCACATCAATGCCGTAGGCCGCCGGTGTCTTCGGCAGTCCCGGCATGGTCATAATATCGCCGGTAAGGCAAACCACGAATCCCGCACCGGCCGATACGTAGCAGTCGCGCACATTGATTTCAAAATCCGTCGGGCGTCCCAGCTTCTTCGGATCATCCGACAGACTGTACTGGGTCTTCGCCATGCATACCGGGAACTCGCCGAAACCAAGCTCTGTCAGCCGCTCGAATTCCTTCTTTACCTTCGGTGCCAGCACCACGCGTCCGGCACCATAAATCTTTGTGGCCACCGCGCGTACCTTGTCCTCCAGGGAATCGCCAAGCTTCTGCACCGGTGTGAAGTCTGCTGTCTTCTCGGATAATGTCTTCATCACCGTCTTTGCCAGCTCCACGCCACCCTTGCTGCCTTCCCCATGCACGCGGGAAAGCGCAAACTCTGCATTGTGGGCCCGACAGAAGTCCTCGATGAGCTGCAGCTCTGCCTCGGTGTCTGTGGCAAACTGGTTGATAGCCACCACCACCGGTACGCCAAAGGTCTGCAGGTTTTCGATATGCTTCTCCAGATTGACAATACCCTTCTGCAGCGCCTCCAGATTCTCCGGCACGAGGTCGGTCTTGGCCACGCCGCCATTGTATTTCAGGGCGCGCACCGTCGCCACCAGTACGGCAGCATCCGGCTTCAGTCCCGCCATCTGGCACTTGATGTCAAAGAACTTCTCGGCACCCAGATCTGCACCGAAGCCGGCCTCGGTAATGGCCACATCGGAAAGCTTCAGGGCAAAACGTGTCGCCTGCACCGAGTTACAGCCGTGGGCAATGTTGGCGAAGGGGCCGCCGTGCACGAAGGCCATGTTGTGCTCCAGTGTCTGGACGATATTGGGCTTGATGGCATCTTTCAGAAGAGCCGCCATAGCACCGACTGCCTGCAGATCCTTGGCTGTTACCGGCTCGTTCTTTGAATTGTATGCTACTACGATCCGTCCCAGACGCTCCTTCAGGTCCTCCATATCATAGGCAAGGCAAAGGATGGCCATGATTTCCGAGGCCACGGTGATCACGAAGTGATCCTCGCGAACCACACCGTCGCCGCGGCCGCCCAGGCCCACCACGATGTTTCGCAGTACGCGGTCATTCATGTCCAGGCAACGCTTCCAGTTGATGCGCTTCAGATCAATGTCCAGTGCATTGCCCTGCTTGATGTGATTGTCCAGAAGGGCAGCCAGGAGATTATTGGCGCTGGTGATGGCATGGAAGTCACCGGTAAAGTGCAGGTTCAGATCCTCCATGGGAACCACCTGGGCATAGCCGCCGCCGGCTGCGCCGCCCTTGATGCCGAAGCAGGGGCCCAGGCTCGGCTCACGAAGAGCGCAGGCAGCCTTCACACCGATGGCATTCAGTGCGTCACAGAGACCAATAGAGGTTGTGGTCTTTCCCTCGCCGGCCGGTGTCGGGTTGATGGCAGTCACCAGCACCAGCTTGCCGTCCGGGCGGTCCTTCACCTTGTCCCAGAGGTCATCGGAAAGCTTGGCCTTGTACTTGCCGTACTCCTCCAGCTCGTCCTCCTCAATGTCGTATTTTGCCGCCACATCCCGGATCTTCATCATTTCCGCTGCCTGTGCGATTTCGATATCTGTTTTCATCTGCCTCTCCTCCTTAGTGTGCGCTGCCTGAAAATCTATGAAAAGAGCTCATCGAACTCTTCCACACTCATTAAAATCCGGCGGGGCTTGGTGCCCTCTTCCGGTCCCACCACGCCGGCTTCCGCCAGCTGATCCATAATCCGGGCGGCCCGATTGAAGCCAATGCGGAATTTCCGCTGCAGAAGACCGATAGAAGCCTTTTCCGACTCCACAATCAGCCGACCGGCCTCTGTGAACAGCTCGTCCGTATCGGCGCCGCCGCCCCCTTCGCCGCTGCCCGGGCTCTCCAGGGTTGACTTGATGCTCTCATTGTAATCGGCATCGGTGTTTTCCTTCAGGAAATCAACGACAGCCTGCACCTCCTGGTCCGAAACGAAAGCACCCTGCACACGCACCGGCTTCGGAATGCCCTGAGGGAAGAAGAGCATGTCGCCCTTACCCAGCAGCTTCTCTGCGCCGTTCATGTCGATAATGGTACGGGAATCCACACCCGAGGATACCGCAAAGGCGATACGGGAGGGCACATTTGCCTTGATAAGACCCGTGATGACATTCACGGAAGGTCGCTGTGTCGCGATCACCAGATGCATGCCGCAGGCTCTGGCCAGCTGCGCCAGACGACAGATGGCATCCTCCACCTCCTGAGCAGAAACCATCATGAGGTCTGCCAGCTCGTCGATGATGATGACAATCTGAGGCAGTTTCTCTAAATTTTCCTTTTCCTTCTCCGGTACCGAAGGATCCCGGAGAACGGCTTCCACCTTTTCATTGTAGCGCTGCAGATCCCGGGCACCGGTGGCCGCAAACTTCCGATAGCGCTCCTGCATTTCCGCCACCGCCCAGTTCAGGGCCGCTGCCGCCTTCTTGGGATCCGTCACCACCGGAATCAGCAGATGGGGAATGCCGTTGTAAACCTGCAGCTCCACCACCTTCGGGTCCACCATGATCATCCGGACATCTTCCGGCTTATACTTGTAAATAATGGACATGACCAAGGTATTGATGGATACGGACTTACCGGAGCCTGTGGCACCGGCGATAAGCAGATGCGGCATCTTCGCAATGTCCGTCACCACAATCTTACCCGCAATGTCCTTACCAACACCGAAGGCCAACTTTGCCTTCACATCCTGGAATTCCCGGGAACTCAGTACATCTCCGAGATAAACGGTCTGGCCCTTCTTATTGGGCACCTCGATACCCACGGCAGACTTGCCGGGGATCGGTGCCTCGATACGGATATCCGCCGCCGCCAAGCGCATCTTGATGTCGTTGGTCAGTGCCACGATCTTCGAGACCTTGACGCCCTGCTCCGGCTGCAGCTCATAACGGGTCACCGCCGGTCCCACAGAAACATCGGTCACCGTCACACCGACGCCGAAACTCTTCAGTGTCTGCTGCAGGGTAATGGCATTTTTCTCAATTTCCTCCCGGGTGTCCGTATCCTGAACACCGCCCTGCTCCAGGAGCGAGAGCGGCGGGAAGCGATAAGGACGCTTGGGCTTCTGCTGCGTCTCAATCTGCTGCTTCACACTGGCATTTTCTGCATCTGTGGCAGCAGCAACACGTTTCTGCTCCACCCGCTTTCTGACGTCTTCCACATCCGAATCAATGATCTTTCCATTGGACGTCACCACACGACGCGTGCCGTTGCCGGTTTCATCAGCGTGAAGCACACGTTCATCGGGATCCAGCGCACTGAAATCCGCGGCTTCCTCATGTATCTCTGACGCATCTTGTACATCTGACACATCCTGTACAACGTCCTCTTCCGGCGCACTGTAGGCCGTATATTCCGCATCCTCTGCTTCTGCATCTTCTGCACGCTGCTCCCAGGCATCCACCTCATCATCATGCCACGGCATCAGTTCTGATGCATTCTCTTCTTCCGATGTATCCTCTTCTGTCAGGGTATTTTCTGATGCCTGGCTATGCGCTATCTCTGACGCTTCGGCATCCGCTCCGATCTCTACGTCGAAGACATTATCCTCTTCCGACAAAGGCAATGCATCAGAAATAGGCGTATCCTCTTCTTCGGCAGCGCCTTCCGCCGGTGCACTGTAAGCACCGTTGATCCGACCCGTAAAGGTACTGCTCTGGTCCAGAATCTCCCGGAAGGCCTCCTTCGCGGACTCTGTGCGCTTTTTGGCATGCTCAATGGTGAGGATTTCCGCCGGTTCGGTCTTCTCCGGCCGCTCATCAGCCGTTTCCTGACGGCGCTTCAGAAGCTCTGCCTTGGAAATCCGTCCGTCACTGTGGGCATTGTTCAACGGAAGATCCAGGCCCAGGGACTCCGGTACCTCCGCTCTTTCCAATCGGCTGCTTCTCGTATTGTCCTGATGCTTTCCGGACAGCGGCAGATCCAGACCGCTAGCCATTTCTTCCCGACGGCGGCGCTCCGCAGCCTCCGCCTGCCGCTTCTCCCGCTCCCGGCTCCGGGCGTCGCGATAACTCCGGGCAGAGGCAGAAAGCTGCTCAAAATCCTCCCGGGCCCGCTCACCGGCACGTCCGGCCGCCGAAATCGAACCCTTGGCCAGCATGCGCATCAACGGCTTCTCCGTGATATAGACAAGACAGATCAGAATCGCAACCAGAAGCAGCAATACCGCACCGATCTGTCCAAAGATCGTATGCAAAAAAAGCCCCAGCGCACCACCTACGGCACCGCCGCCCAGGGTTCCCTCCGCACCGGCTTCAAAGAACTCCCAGAGGCTCATACCCTCTACGCCGTAGCCTGTGCAAAGTGCCAGCATACCCGCAATAAAGACCAGCATAAACAGCGCTGCTGTCATCTTCAGCACCGCATAGGCATTGTCCGCATTGGATAGAATAAAGAGCACTGCGAACAGCAGCACCAGCGGAAATATATAGCCGATGGTGCCGAAAAGCCCCAGCTGCAGTCCCCGGAAGGCGGCCCCGATTGGTCCGCAAAGTCCGAAATTGCTGAGGAGCAGAAGCATGGCAATGGCGAAGGTCACGATAATGGCAACCTCATCCCCCATCAACGGCTCATTATTCACCTGTGTACGTTTTGTATTCTTTTTTGCAGCAGACTTGCTACCGCTTTTTTTGTTTTTACTTCCCTTCGGTCTAGCCATGAAACCCTTTCCCAACTATAAATGCTAAGTCATCCGCTTGCGGGCGCCCCGCCAGCCAAGCTGCCGCGAAGCCCATAGGTGGATATAGTATACTCCATTTTAACAACAAAATCCACTAGCGAAATAAGAAAATCTGTTCTTTCCATCGCCGAGCCCATATGCGAATATGTAGGTTTTGCTCTCGCAAAACCTCTGATACGATTCATCTCGAGCTTGTAGCTCTCTATGAACTTGTCTGCGGCAAGCATGCATCTTCGATGCATGTCAGATCGTTCCGAAGTTTGCCTGATGCAAACTTCTTCACTCTCGCCGCTATGGCATCCACCTATGGGCACCCGTCAGCCAAGCTGCCGCGAAGCC
>CAVFNN010000009.1:0-2129 GCA_963623925.1 bacterium
TTCGTAGATGAGGGGGAATCGACGCTTGCATGCGCCAGGTGTAACTAGCTGCTTCTGTTTGAATCGAAGTTAAAGTGAAGTGATACAGAAGCTTATACAGAAGTGATATAGAAGTTGACGCAGAAGTAAATGCGAACTAAAATGGAAGTGATTCAAAATTATGGGAATGCTTATATTGCGTGAGGTCGAAATATGCATCTTGAGGAACTGATCCCGGGCATCTGTCTGGAAAGTGATAAACTGGAATGTAAAAGTAAACTGAATCGGGAAGATGTAGTGGGATGGCTGAAAAGCATTGCCGGATTTGCGAATGCGTCCGGCGGTGTATTTTTTATCGGAGTAGAGGACAAGACAAACAAACTGATTGGATTTGATAAAAAGAACGCAGACAATGAACGAAATTATTTTAACAATCAGGTCAATGAACATCTGACGCCGAGACCGCAGATGAAGCTTTCGTTTCTTCGCTATGAAATCAATGAAACGGAGCGTTTTATCATTCGGGTGGAGATAATGGAGTCTGTGATAAAGCCGGTTATTTTAAAATACAAAAATATTCCGTCTATTTTTATGAGAAGAGATGGTTTCACCAATGGGGCCACCTATGAAGAAATCATAGAAATGAGCGTCAAAAGTAAGAATGTCCAGTACGATGTTCTTGTTTCAGACGAAAAGTATGATGCAGGCGAAATTTCTATGCTTCGGAATTTCTATACCATTCACAACGATGGAAGGGAATTAAAGGAGAAAGCACTTCAATCGCTTGGTTTTTATAACGAAGAGGGCTATCTGACGAATGGAGCGGTTCTGTTTACGGATCATTATGATGGCCGAAAAACAGAAGTGCAGTGTTCTGTATTCTCCGGATTCAATAAAGGAAGCGAGCGCATTATCACCATCAACCGGTTTCATGGCAACATTACATCAACAATTCAGTACATCATGGATTTTGTGAATCAGAGAATGAATCATTCCATGATCAAGCTGGAGGATAGCAGGAAGAATATTGATGCATATCCACAGCGTGCATTATTCGAGGGAGTCGTTAATGCTGTCGCGCATCGGGATTATTTTTTGGACGGAACACAGATTCAGGTGGATATGTTCAAGGATCGTTTGGAAATTTCTTCGCCGGGAGGCTTTTACAGAGGCGAAAAGCTTGGAAAGACCTATGACCTATCCCGCATTATGTCGAAACGGAGAAATGAACTGATTGCCGGAGTTCTGGTGGCCTGCAACGTCATGGAGGCAGCAGGGACCGGATTCGACAAAATCATAGAAGAGTATGCGGGCGCAGATGAGAGGCATAAGCCGTATGTTTACGCTTCGTCGGATCACTTTACGCTGGTTCTGCCGGATCTGACGTATCAAGATGGAGTAGAAGACAGTAACATTCCGGTGATCGATCATTTTCCGATTGCGGATGGCACAGAAATGGATGAAAAGGTGCTGGCCTTCTGCTATTACAAGGCACATAAATCGTCTGAAATTGCAGAATATCTTGGTATTAGCAATTCTACGTATCTGAGAAAGCAAATTCTTGGAAATTTGGTGGAAAAAGGGTATTTGATTTCGGAAAAAGTTTCCAGAGCAAGGTATTATAAGACGAATCGGGAAATGGTGTCTTTGAAATAAATAAGGTTTGGTGTGTTTGGAATTTTTACAGAAGAACTTGATTTGTGCGGCTCCTGGGTATATTTTCTTATTAGAATTTAATGTTTGGGAGTGGGGTATGAATGAGCAGGAGCTGCAGGAGCTGATCAAAGCGGTAGAGGATTATCAGGCCGGCATCGATCCGGAGGATAATTTCAGCATTATCTATCATAAAAGTTATGGATTTGTTCAAAACTGGATTCGTGGTTATTTTCATGAAAGAAAAGCGGCCTCATATGACATAGAGGACGTTATGCAGGATGTGTATCTGTATATGAGTGTCCATCTGTCTGCGCTGAAAGAGCCGCGGGCTTTTTTGGGATGGGCAAATAAAATCGCCAAGGGGAAGACGGAGGATTTCTTCGATTCGAAGCAGGGACAGACGATTCTTCGCGAAAACTCGCCCAAAGCGGAATCTGCGGAAAATGATGACGATGATGTTGATTCGTCGCTTATCGATACTCTCGCAGACGATA
>CAVFNN010000009.1:2867-60006 GCA_963623925.1 bacterium
CACTTGAAGAGCTATTGATTAATATGTCAGACCTTGATGGGGATGGCATATTGGAGATGTTTGTCTTTACATTTGACGATACGTATGAATCATTTTATACGGCTGCAGATGGTAATGCCCATTTGGTAGCCAGCTCGGTTGCTAATATGCTTTATAGAGAAGGTGATGGCGGGGTATATGTACGCGTCCATACCAGTGAAAGTTCAGAGGAGATGTATTTCCTTAGTGGTTCTTCTGCGTCGTTGGTTATGTCCTTTGATTATGCCACGGATGAACATAGTGCAAGCGACGATCTAGCAAACCAGTTAGTTTCTGAATACCTAGATGATACCCGTGCTCCGGACACATTTGACCTACCCCACATTTTCTATGAAGATTTGATAACCCTTGACGAAAAGGGGTTAATGGACGCCCTGTCATCTTCAGAAAAGCTAGTCGAAAAACGCCCCAACCCGTAAAACGGGTGGTTCGAGGTACTGGCTATAAGCTCGCGATACTAGCAGCGCCTAAAGTCCATAAAAAGAGACCGTGCAGCACTGCTGCACGGTCTCTTTCTACCTTTGCCTGTTCCTGCGCTGGACTTACGGGACAGGCATCAATACACCATATTGATCATCAGATTTTTCATCATACCGCTTGCGCTGTCATAGTCTCCCGGGCAGATGCAAACCGTATACTGATAGGAATCGCCGGAACCCGGTGTGAGAAGTGATCCCTTATTCAGGTAAGATTCAAGCGTTCCCTCTTCGAAGCTCATAAACCCGACGGAGGTATAGACAGTGGCACTTTTGGCGATGTCAAGCTTATACTTATTGCCAAGGCGGACTTCCTTGGTCGCATCGGAATTCATCAGGATAATGTCTGAGATTCGATAGAAACTTCCCTTATCCTCGATATTGGCCTGCGATGCAATGTAGCCAACGGTCACACCGTCAGCGGTGGCGTATCCGCCATTGTCCGTTTTGGTCAGAATCGACATGACAGAGACATTTTCATCCTTGTTGTATGGTGTCTGATCGAGCAGTTGGGCAGTCTGGACTTCACCATTTTCCACCCAGGCACCATCTGCATTCACCGTCACACCATTCGGCGTGGTGGTATTCATATAGCAGTGTCCGGTGCTGTCGAATACATAATATTCTGCGATGCCGTCTGCATTACCATCAATCCATCTTCCGCGATCTGTGGTATAGGTGCCGTCATTCTCCTGCCACTTCCAGCCGGCTTCATCCTGCTGCCACTGCCCTGCGAATGCGGTTCCTGCCATCATTACTGCCATACCTGCTGCTGCGAATGCGATTCTTGTTTTCATTGTTGATATTCTCCTTTGTTTTTCATTTGCGCGAAATTGCGAACGTGTTTCTGTAATACTGCTTTCATGAGGCTACTCCTTTCTTAACCTCTCAGTTACTGGTAGGAAAAGGTTTCGAAAAGGTTTGGGGTGATTCGAAATTTTTTTGAAAATTTTTATTCGTAGATGAGGATTGTGTCTCCGTAGGCTACCCGGCTGTAAAGATCCAGGATATCTGCATTGCTGAGAACGATGCAGCCGCGACTGGCGTTGCCGCCAACCACATCGCTTCCGCCGTGAAGCTCAATTTCTCCGCCAAGATTTGTGTACCAGTCCGGCTTTCCCTTCTGCTTTACGGTGGTCACAATGGAATTGTACTGATCCTGTGTGATGAGTCCGGCCTTGAGACCTCTCTCAGCATCTTCCGTCATTGGGTAACTTACGCCGATGCCCTTTGTATAAGCGCTGTGATCGTTCATGAGACATACATAGAACTCACCTACCGGCGTCTTGCCGTCGGATTCGCTTTCTTTGTCCCCATCGGCTTTTCCGGTGCTGCACTTATAGGATTTAATACATTCTCCGTTCTGCCAAAGCTCAACGACGTGGGCTGACTTTGATACAGCGATGACTCGTTTTCCATTCGCACTCTTGGTTTTAACAATATCTCTAGGGATCGTACTCTGTACCCAGTCTCCATTATGGTCTACCCAGTAGCCATCATCCGTAAATGCGTCATGGATGATGGAACCATCCACAGTGATGCACTTATAGGTTGATCCGTTGAACTGCCAGGTCCCTGCCTGTGCAAATGTGCTTGTTGCCATTGCCAGGGTCATACCGAAGATTGCTGCTGCCTTTGCGATTCTTGTTTTCATATTTTTTCTCCTAAAGCATTTTTTGTTTCTGCTTACTGGTAGGAGGAGATTTATGAAAAGTTTGGGGTACTTGAAACTTTTTTTAAAAAAATTTGAATTCACCCCCAAACCTTTTTGAAAACCTTTCCTACCAATGACTAGAAAACAAAGAAAGGAGCGAATTCAGTGAAGCTGATGTTAAAAACGAGGCTATTTTTGCGAAAAATTAATGATTTGGCAAAATAGTCAGAACAACAAATAAAACATAAAGAATATTTGTTGAAAAAAACACAGATTGTAGTAAATTAAATTGTGACTGAAGTGTGAACACTTCTGGAAGGAGAAAAGTATGAAATGTAAGAATTGTGGAACAGAAAATGGTGCAGGCGCAAGATTCTGCGGTGAGTGCGGCATGCCCTTGGAGGCAGAGACACAGCAGCAGGAAACAGCGGCAAAGTCGGAAGCCACGCCGAAGATGAGACCGGAAAGTGCAACGCAGAAGACCGGTGGTGCAGGCGCAGCCCCGAAGGTGGATATGCAGCAGCTGGCCGATAAGGCCAAGGCAGTGCCTAAGACGGCGCTGATCGGTGCCGGTGTCGGCGTGGCCGCTCTGCTTGTGATCGGCGGCATTGTGATCCATAACGGAAACACCATTAACCTGAATAAGTATATCACCATCGAGAGCAGTGGATATAACGGCTACGGCAATGTCTATGCCACCATTGACTGGGATGCCATTGAAAAGAAGTATGGCTCCAAGGTGTCCTTCACCAGTGATGCCAAAAAAGAATATGGCGGCTTCTTGAGCATGACAACACCGATTGAGGTGCTGCAGGGTGATGTGGATATCGAGTTCGATCAGAATACATGGCATTTGTCCAATGGAGACAAGCTCGAGTATACCATCGATGTGGACGATGAGGTTGCCAAGTATCTCAAGTGCAAGCTGAAATATAAGGCTGGCAGCTATACCGTTTCCGATCTGGAAGAGGTGGCTACCTTTGATGCCTTTGCGGATCTGGATGTGGAGTTCTCCGGCATTTCCCCTGACGGCAAGGCAAATCTGAACTATACGGGTTCGCTCATGCATTCCTATGACTTCTCCTGCGACAAAACCAGCGGGCTGAGCAATGGCGATGTGGTTACAGTCACCATTGATGATGCTACCGTGGAGTCCTGTGTGCAGTCTATCGGACAGATTCCGGCGGAACTCGAAAAAACCTATACCGTGGAAGGTCTGGAAAGCTATCTGATGCACACCAGCGAAATCGATGATGCGGCACTGCAGTCTATGCAGGCCCAGGCCAACGATGTTTACAATGCATATGTTGCAAAATATTGGGGTGAAGGTGAGAGCCTGGAATCACTCGATTATATCGGAAGCTATCTGCTGACGGCGAAGGATACAAAGTCATACAACTATTCCTGCATGAATAAATTGTATCTGGTATACAAGGCAAAGATTCATAATACCTATTCAAATGAATACGGCAGCTATGATCAGGTGAATCCGGTCTACTGGTATATCAGCTTCGAGAATCTTATGGTGGGATCGGATGGAAGCGTGACCGTTGATCTTTCCAGTTATCGAACCGTGAATGCCGAAGTAGAAGTGAAATCCGGCGTTAACGAATACATTTGGGGCTACAATCATGGCTGGAGATATTACGGATATGCAGCTTTGGATGATCTGTATAAGGATGCTGTGACCCGGAACATTGACGCCTTTAATCATGAGGATAATGTGACAGAAAACGCATAAACGGAAAAGACAGATGAAAAGAGATATCGCGGCAATACTTACAGTGGTAGCATTTTACACAGTATTACAGCTGATGGGGATCACGTGTCCGATCAAATTTCTGACGGGAATTTCCTGCGCGGGCTGCGGTACAACCCGCGCATGGCTCGCATTTTTGAGAGGTGACATTAGAACGGCATTGTATTATCATCCCATGTTTTGGGTGCCGCCCATTGCGCTTTTGCTGTACATGAAAAGAAACAAGATCCATAAAATGATTTTCTTTTTAGCCATATTTTTTATTATATTGGCCTATGCTATACTGTATTTATACCGGTTAAAAACCGGGTGTAGCGGCGATATTGTTGTATTTGAACCATGGAACGGTCTCATAGGAAGGGGTATGCGGGAAATGGCGAAGTTCTTGCAAAAGGAGGTATGAGTATGTTTTGCAAAAGGTGTGGACATGAGATGGCAGACAACGCGAGGTTTTGTCCCAATTGCGGAGAAAATGTCAGTGCGATCAATGACGTTAGGAATGCTGCTGCAGAAATGGCAGATTCTGCGGAGAGAGGCCTTGGAGAGGCCATCAATGAGGTAAGAGACACGTTTAACGGAAGGGATAGGGCGACTGGTCCGGATGGCACAGTGAACGAAGCGCAGCCACTTACGGAGAATAGAAGCCTTGGCATGTATGTACTTTTGTCCCTCGTTACATGCGGCATTTATGCATGGTATTTCATCTATAAGATGGCGCATGATACCAACATTGCCTGTGCAGGAGATGATGAAACAACATCCGGTCTGGTGATGTATATCGTGCTTTCCGTCATCACATGCGGCATTTATTCCTTGTACTGGCAGTATAAGATCGGAAACAGACTTGCTGCAAATGCGCACAGATATGGTCTTACCTTCCAGGAAAATGGTACGACCGTCCTTATGTGGGAAATTTTCGGTGTTTGCCTTTGTTGCGTGGGACCTTTTATTGCTATGAACATCCTTATCAACAATACAAACAGAATTTGCCATGCATATAACGTACAGCACGGTTTGGTGTAAAGCGTGCGCACGTTCTGGAAGCTGCGATTTTGATCAGCAAGTAGGGGCCGAGTTATATCGGCCCCTGCTTTTATAAGAATTGAGGTTTTGAAAATCGTAAGGGACAGTGTTTTTGCAACAATCTGGCATGGAAATAACAATAGTCGAAATAGACAGAGGTAGGTGACTGGGAAAATGAGCGGACCTAAGGTGGACGAAGCTACACTTCGCCAAATGGAAATGGAGAGACTTGCTGCCGCAAGAAGAGCCAGAAAAAATCTGATGAACAGAATACAGCGCATGATCGATCAAGTCAGCAATTGCCTTGGAGGTGAGCTGGAGCTGCTTAAGAATGAAGCAGACTATGATCGCATAGTCAAGCAGCAATCTGAGTGCTGCAGAGAATTAAAGCGCATACAGGAAACAGTTAGATCCGGTAACGAGCTGCTGAACATTGAGGAGCTATCGAAGGAAGCACAATGGGCGGTGGATGGATTCAATGACAGCACACGGTCGGATGTGCAGATTCTGCGGCAACGGTTGAAAACGAGAGCGGAATTCCAGCAACTGGAAACGAATCGACGACAATTGGAGCAGGCAAAAAAGAAGAAGATCGTCTTGCTTACGACAGAAAAAGAAAACACGGATGCAGTGGTTACGGAAGCGGATGTCAGGGAACTGGTTGAGAGCTTTTCGGATGAATTTGAAAGCTTCATGACCGGAACCACGATGACGAGTAAGCATAAGAATGCCATGTTGCTGATCCGGCAAGATCTCCGGGAACTGACGGAAAGCAGCATCCCGGCGGAGCGCAAGGAAAAACGGATCAAAAGACTGTTCGGCGATTTTCGGAGAATGCGCGAGCATATTCAGACTGAAATGGACGAGATGGCCGCTCTGTATGCTGAATATGAAAAAGAATGCTTTGATTTGTCTGCACCGCTGAAGAATATTACTTCCTTTGATTCAAAAAGCGCTATAGAAGAAGAAATTGCAGCAGCTAAAAAATGCGCAGAGGCTAGACTTTCTAAGGAGTATATTCAGCGGCAGATCAATGAGGTTATGGCCAAGCATGGCTACGATATTGTGCGCTCAGATATGCTGACAAAGGCAAATCAGAATGGTCAAGTGCTTTACGGCGTAGACCAAGATACGGCCATTGATGTTTTTGTTTCTGATGAGAACCAGGTGACTATGCGGGTTGTCGGCATTGGATTTGATTCTGATATTTCTGAAGCGGAGAATGAACGGCTTTTTCAGAAGCAGTGTGCCTTCTGCAGTATGCATCCGCAGATCACAGCGGAATTGGCCATGAGGGGTGTCGTTCTCCATACAAAGAAACACATGCCGCCGGACAGAAGGTTCAATAAAAAGATTCAGACAAGGACGAAGAATAGTTCCCAGAGCATGAGCAGAGCGAAAAAGGAACTGAAACGTACAGAGCTTAAAACCATGCATAAGGAGTAAGCAAAATGATTAAATGCAAGCAATGCGGGTATGAAAACCCTGATGATGCAGTCGTTTGCGAAATCTGCGCAGAACCACTGGAAAATGTCGGCGAAGCCGCGGCTGCGCAGCAGGCGATGCCGCAGAGCAATGTCGTCGTACCGGCAGTACAGGCAGACGCAGTAGAGAAAGAGGTTTCGACGGCAGAGGATGGCAATGAGTATTTTGTCATTTGTCCGGAATCCCAAAGCAAAACCATGATTCCCGGCGGGAATGTCACAACATTCTATTGCAAAGGCTGTAAAAAAGAGCATGAGATCGACGGTGTGTTATGGAGTATTGAAAAAAGAGTCAAGGCACAGGCACCGACGGTTTCCAATGCCACACAGCAACAGTCTGCGCCAAAAGAGGACAACTTGTGGCTTGAAGAAATCAATTCTCATGTGCGGATTGATATCGACAAAGCAGGCGGTACACTGGGAAGATATGGTAAATATGGGGCGGATTTCTTCCAGAGCCGCGGCTTGCTGGTGGTTTCCGGAGAACATTGCGTGATTTCCTATCAGTACGGGACATGGGTTTTGCAGCATATCAGCAGGACGAATCAAACCATGTACAACAATATGATTCTTACAGCCAATGCGCCCACAGTGCTTGAGGATGGCAAGGTGCTCACGCTGGCCAATGCGGTGTCCTTTATTGTAAGGATCGGATAATGTACATTGACAGAATATTGGTTCCGATTGAGACGCTTGGCCCGGGTAAACGATTGGTGATCTGGACCAAAGGCTGCAGCAAGCATTGCAGGGGCTGCGCAAATCCTGAGCTTTGGGATACAGCCGGGGCAAAGAATTACAGCATAAAGGATGTTCTGACGATTTTGCAGAATTTGCAAAAGGAACCCGGCTACGATGGCATCACCATCAGCGGAGGAGATCCGCTGGAGCAGAAAGAAGAAATTCTGGCGCTTTTGGAGACGACTCAGGAAGTCACCAAGGATATCCTGGTATATACCGGATATACGATAGAAGAAATCGAGGACGCATGGGACGCTGACGAGGTTGCAAGTTTGAAAAAGAACATTGCGGTTTTGATTGACGGGCCTTATCTGGAAGAAGATAACCGAGAGGATGTTGTGCTGAGAGGCTCGGGAAATCAAAGGATTCTGTATTTCAAAAAAGAATATATCCCGGTGTATGAAGATTACCTGAAAAAGGGAAGAAAAATTCAGAATGTGTTTATGGGAAAGCAGATGGTGTCTGTGGGAATCCACAATAGAAAAGGAGACAACTTTTGAAAAAGCATTCTATACCAAAATGGCAGCAGGAAATTTGTAGCTTTAAAGGCATTAAAAGTACCTTCATTATCGAGGGAAATATCAATGACTTTTATCCCATGTATGATCTGCATGCGGGCGACGAGACACCGAAGGCATTTGTGGATCTGAACATGACCTTGTTCAAGCTGTTTAATGAGAATACAGCGGAAAGCAGCTATGACTTCATGTTTTGTGACCCCGCCACCGGTATTTACAACAAGTTCGGAGACAAATTCGGAAATATCGAGGAAATGATGCAGAAGTATGCAGATACATCGACATCGGAGGAAGGCGGGAGTCCGTTTTCTTTCGGAATTGATCGGATCTTCAAAAAATCCTGCAAAATGGACGATATCGAAAAATTGTCATCTACGATTCGGAATGCTGTCGTAGATCTGGATCGGGAAAAACCGGTATGCGTGGTGATGAGTTTTGCTTCAAGATATATATCTTCGCCGACGACACTGGAAGCTTCGGAAAACAAAATGTTTTTGAACCTTTTGTTTGCTTCGCTGAATGCGGCCAAGATCAATGATCAATTCAATACGTTGATCCTGGTGGTCGAAAAGTTCAACGATTTGCCTGCCTGGTTTTTCTATAATAACCCGAATGTCAGAACCATATCGATTCCAAACCCCGATAAGGACACAAGGTCGATTTTTGTCGATAAGGAATATACCGAGTTTCAAAACAATCCGTCTCTTCAGAAGATCAAAGAAAAATTTATTGATGTGACGGATGGTTTGAAGCACAGAGAGCTGAAGGAGCTGCGCAGCCTATACCAGCGGCTTCTGCTGAGAAAGTCGGATACGGATCTGCTGGATGCTGTGTCCATCTATAAATATGGAATTGTAGAGAATATGTGGCATTCCATAGATACGGAAAAAATTTCCAATCTGGCGGAATTGCTCAAGAAACGTGTCATGGGACAAGACCGGGCGATTGCCAAAACGGTGAATATCGTGAAAAGAGCGGTTTCCGGATTGTCAGGACTTCAGCATTCTTCCGGCCAGAACAAACCGAGGGGTGTCCTTTTCTTTGCTGGTCCTACCGGTACCGGAAAGACAGAGCTGACCAAGGCTTTGGCGGAGCAGCTTTTTGGCGATGAAAACAATTGTATTCGGTTCGATATGAGCGAATTTTCGGAATCCCATGCAGATCAGAAGCTCTTTGGCGCGCCCCCGGGATATGTCGGATATGAAGCAGGTGGCCAGCTGACCAATGCCATCAAGGAAAGACCCTTTTCCATTCTCCTCTTTGATGAGATTGAAAAAGCGCACCCGTCTATCATGGATAAGTTCCTACAGATCCTTGAGGACGGACGCATGACAGACGGACAAGGCAATACGGTATATTTCTCAGAAGCCCTGATTATTTTCACCAGCAATCTCGGCATTACACAGCAATACGTTGATGCGAATGGACGCGAGCGGAGAGAACAGCTGGTTTTCCCGAGTGAAAGCTATGAGGAGATCGAGCCGAAGGTGTTGAGTGCCATCAAGGATCATTTCAAGCCGGAGGTTCTGAACAGAATCGGCAACAACATTATTGTATACGACTTCATCCGGCCGGAAGCTTCCAGAGCCATTGTAAAAGGGCAGATATCCAAGATCAACGCCCGTATCGCAAAGCAGAATAAGATAACGATTGAAGTTCCGGAAGACGTTTTGGAATATTACTATGCACTGGCAAACCATGATGAAGTACTGGAGATGGGCGGCCGCGGTATCGGAAATCTTATGGAGGACAAATACATTAATCCGCTGGCTGAATTTATTTTTGAAGCGGCATGTAAAGAGGGCGACACCATAGGCGTAGTGGTTGAGGATCAGAAAATCAAATTTGTAAAGGAAGTATAGGATGTATACATTTGCCGGAAAAGTAGATATTGGTGTATATGAAGACCACAATGACGATCGGCTGCTCATCGGATCGCATCTGCTTACCGATGGTCAGTTCGCGGATCAGACAGAAAGTCCGTATATTCTGGCGACGGTATGTGATGGTGTTGGTGGCATGGCCCAGGGCGGCAGGGCGGCTATGACGACGCTGGAGACGCTCAGCCAGTTGAACCGGGATGGTGTGAAAGTGGAAGAGATCAAGGATGCCATTGAGCTTTCGAACAGAAGAATCAGAAATATTCAGAGCATGGAGAATTTGCAAAATGGTCTCAGAACGACGGTCGCCGGTATCTATGCCGATGCCGATAAGTTTTATGTATTTAATGCCGGTGACAGCAGAGTATACAGATTCAGGCATCGTTTTTTTACGCGATTGTCCAAAGACCATTCTTTTGTGCAGGATTTGCTTGACATGGGTGAGATATTGCCGGAAGACGCAAGGAGCCACCCGAAAAAAAACATTATCACCAAATGCATTGGCAATGAAGAAACAGTAAATCCGAGAATTCTGGATATGTCCGAGGACTTTGTGCCGGGGGATATCCTGATGATTTGTTCTGATGGCATTACGGATGAAGTGTCGGATGCTGATTTTAAGAAACTTATCATGGAACATCAGCAGGATGAAAGTCTGTTGGAATGTTGCAGGCTGATCTGTGAAATGGCCGTGGCAGGCGGCTCAAAAGACAATATGAGTGTCATCCTGCTCAGGAGGGAGGAACATGAGTGAGGAAAGAATACCTACGATGCCGCAGGTAGATGAGGCGCGGATTCCGACAATGCCGCAAAATGCGTCGACATCCGAACGGATTCCGACAATGCCACAAAATGCGGTGACATCCGAGCGGATTCCAACTATGCCACAAAATGCGGCAGCATCGGGACGCATACCCACGATGCCGCAAGGATCAGCGGCGGCTCAAAGAGTGCCTACGATGCCACAGGCTGCGATGGGTGCGGATGGAAGAATTGCGACGGTGCCGCAGCAGGGGGCAATCCGCGTCGGTGCTACTGGCGGGAGACTGTTGGTGACAGCTGATGTGAACTTTGCCGGTGACAGAGGAAGCAGTTTTGTCATAGAAGCGGCTAATGTTGTCAGCGCAGACAGCGGTGAATCCCAGATCTATGGCTGCCACAAGGTAAATGAGAAGGGCAGATATGTTGCCAGGGTTCTGATATCGCTCACACCTGCATCTTCGTTCGAAAAGCGCCAGACAAGGGATAAGGTTATCCGATTTCTGGACAGTGTGCGCGACAATGAAGATGCACATATTCTCCCGCTGCTGGATCATGGCACGGTGATTTTAAATGGAGAAGAGCGTTATGTTGAGATCTATCCGTTTTGCGAGGATGGTGATCTTGGTCGTCGAAAGGGAGAGATCACATATCGGGAGTTACATGATGAGGTGATTCCGGCGCTGAATCAGGCACTGTATCATTTCCATAAGGCGGGTCTGGTGCATAGGGATGTCAAGCCGGACAATCTGTATAAATATAAAGGCAAGATTGTTATCGGAGACTTTGGTATCACCTGCGATTTGCGGGACGGTCTGGCGACAGACAAGAATAAGACAGGAACCCTTGGCTATTATGCACCTGAATTGATGTCTCAGGCCGCTGTAGAGGCATCAGACTACTATTCTCTCGGGCAAACGATATGGACGCTGTACAGTGGGGAAATGATGTATCGAAACATTCTCCGCAATTATAGTGCAGACGGACTGGATGCGCAGAGAATACAAGTAAATAAAGCCATGCTCAACAATACCTATTATGGGTTGGAGGAAATCCGTAAGGAGGATGCTTTCCTGGAGGTGTTGATTCGCGGGTTGCTGCAGTACGATATCAATCAGAGATTTGGTTATGAGAAAGTCGGGAGATGGTTGTCCGGCGACAGAGCACTCGTGCACGAGATAGCGAACTTTGATGCGCAAAAAACATTCACAAGACCATTTGTTTTTTTTGGCGCAAAATGCTGGGACAACGAAGACGTATGCAGGGCGCTTTGTGCACGTTGGGATGATGCGGTTGCTGCATTGTATGATGGTGTCCTGAAGGATTTTTATGCATCTCAAGTCTACGAGTATACGAGATTTCTGGATGGCATCATGAAGCAGTATTCCACATGCCGGGATACAAAGTGGATTCCGTTTGTGAATAACATCGGCTTAGCAAAAACCATTCTTTATCTTTCACAGAACAAGATTCTGTGCTGGCGGGGTGAAGTATATACGGCATTGGCCGATATTGGAAGTGTACTGGAAAGATATCTGAGTAATGCAAAAAAAGACAACGATTATTACGGGTTGATTGGTTCGGGACTTATCGCTGAATGGTATGCGAAAATGCCCGGTGCACAAAAAACGGCAACGGAGACGCTGCTTGCAGTCACAGATATGCTGAGAGCAAATACGAACCAGCGTGGTGCCGTCGTTGCGCTGTATTGGCAGTACTATCTGTTGGTGGGTGACAGGACAAAATTGAAGATCCGGGGCTGCGACAATCTGATCAGCTATGTGAAATTTTTAATGGAAAAGCCGGAAAGAGTATATGGTGGAACGGATTGGATGCCGGTGGTTGACGATGACAGATGGATGGGCTTGATGTGCGCATGGGGATATGATGAAATCATAAAAATGTTCCTGGATGCATCTGAAAAAGGATATGCTGAACGATATGAGCAATTCTTTGACTTCATTGAACAGGAGATGAAGAACGAGAAAGATAAGCAATTGGTGGATGCATTCTACTGCTTTTATGGTCCGAAGGCTTATTTGACCTGGTGGCAGAAGCATGCGGAGGCCTATACCTATCATGGAGAAGTGAGCCAGAGTCTCAAGAAGAGCTTGGATTCTGTTCAGATCAATCCGCGTGCTGATATTCCGGCACAGCGTAAGACATTTGAAACATTGTCGTCTCTGGCGGATCAATGCAGACAGAGAATGGAAGCGGATTTGTTTATGGGAAGTATCGGAATACAAGGTCTGACAGAAGATTATATTTTTTCGGATAAATTGAGCTGTGTATGGGAGTATGAATTCCTGGGGCAGCAGGCACCGGTTGGCTTTAAATTCTATTTGGGACTGTAGGGAGGCATAGGATGAACAAGACAGAGATTTCTAATATAGGGAGAATTAACCGATCCTATGGCTCTGCAGAAAAAAGACTTCAGGAAGTGGTACGTAAGCTCAGAAGCGACTGCGAGAAACGCATAGGAGAAAACATTTATTACAGGAGAAACAGCCGGAGTGGTATATTCTGTTTTGTGTTGCTGGGAGCTGCGTCTCTTGTAATGCTTTTCTGGGGACACTTATTGAGCATTGAAGTCATAAACAACATAACGATTCGTTCTTCGGTTTTGCTAAGGGTGCTTGATTTGATATTGATACTTGAATCCTTGCTGCTCAGACCCAATGTACTTTTAAATTTAAGGAGAATGTTGCTTGTTGCGGCATTTCTGTATTGCGTATATCGGGCGGGAATAAAAATTTATTGCAAAAGGCTGGATGCCTATGCAAAGAGAATTGACAAAATAGAGCAGGAGATTTCATCGAGGCTTTCCAGGCTTAATGATATGCGGCTGGTGCTTTTTGATGCAGCAGTAGGAAATAAGGAATGTACCATTGCCACCGACAATAAGATTGGTGAGAAAATCGCCAGGATCAGAAGCGAATTTACGGGGACAAATCAGCGGGCGAAGGATTTTAAAAAGTACGTTTGCTTTGGCGCTTCAGCAGTATGGTTTATTGCTTTTATTGCGTATATTTCTCTTGATGTCAAGAAAAATTGTGCCGTTAAAGGAGGCGGTTTCACGTCCGCGGTTCTTTGCGTAGCTGCCGCAGCAACGGTGAATCTGACGCTGTTCTTCGTGGAAGAATATATCGGAGGATTTTCCAAAGTTCTCGGTGTGGCGATGGCAGCCATATATGGTTTTTTCTTATCAAGTGCATTAAAAGAAGAGCTTCTATTTCCGGCCGTTGATTTGTCTGTCTCTGGGGCCGCAGCTGCTTTTAATGTAGCATATATCGCTATCCCTGCGATACAGGTGATCGGAATTGCATTGATGGTGTTGCTGTCACGGTATCATCTTGAAAAAGGGAGATGGGAAAATACAGCAATCCGATCACGTCTTTTTTGGCGCGGCGGAATAGCACTGATATTGGCGCTGTATATGTGCTCACTATTTATGCGGGAGTGGGAGCTGAAACAGGCTGTGAGTATTTGTGTTTTGTGGTATGTGTTAAGCTTTGTGGTAAAACCATTGGAAGTATTCTGGGAAAAGGGCAGAGCTATTGCAAACGAAATTATTTTGGCAGCCATGATACTGACGGCTCGTGTATACAAAATAGGGACTATTGTGTTGGAGGGTGATGAACTTGAAGGCTGGACGGTCATCTTACTGTTTACCGTAAGTATCACATACGGAGTTCGAATCATCGGACTGATCTTCCGCCTGCTTGGTAGGACAGCGAATCGATAGTCAGACGATCCGTTCCAAGTGAAAAAATATGATTAACAAAGCAGGGCCCGGAATTATCCGGGCCCTTTATGGTCTGTAAAGATAAGGGAAAATGTTCACACAAAATACTTGACACAATCTTTTGTTGTTGTACTTTAATAAAAAAGATATACTACTTATGAATCGATTTTGGCAGAAGGGAGAAAAATTTATGGAGAAAAAGCACGAAAATACCGTTTGGGTACCGCATGTCGAAACCATGCCGGAACCCGCAGGCCCCGGTGTGACTCGTCGTGTTTTGGCCTACAACAAGGGCCTGATGTGTGTGGAAAATACATTTGAGAAGGGCGCTGTGGGCGCGTTGCACAGTCACCCTCACACCCAGATCACCTATGTGGTTTCGGGCCGTTTTCGCTTTACCATCGACGGCGAGACCCGCGAGGTCACTGCAGGCGACACTATGCTGAAAACGGATTCCGTCATCCACGGCTGTGAGGCATTGGAGCCAGGTGTTCTGCTGGATATTTTTACCCCCATGCGGGAGGATTTTGTTTGAGATTGATCTACCCGTTGTCGGTAATTCTTGATCTTATAGGGGAAGATGTTGTCAAAATAAGGAGGACAAAAGCAAATGGATATTCGCTATTCTGCAAATCAAAGAGATGTAAAACACTACACGACAGAAGAAATTCGCAATGAGTTCCTGATCCAGGATCTTTATCGTCCGGATGAGGTGGTATCTGTCTACTCTCACGTAGACCGCATGGTGACACTTGGCTGTATGCCGGTGAAGGAGCATGTTTCCATCGAGAAGGGAATCGACTGCTGGAAGAACTTCGGCACCCATTATTTCCTTGAACGCCGTGAGATCGGAATCTTCAACATCGGCGGTTCTGGATCCATCACAGCGGACGGTGTGGAATATCATCTCGACTATAAAGACTGCCTGTATATCACAAAGGGAACAAAGGAAGTTGTCTTTGCCAGCGACAGCGAGGAAGCTCCGGCAAAATTCTACATGGTCAGCGCGCCGGCCCACACGTCCTACGAGACAAAACGGATCACATTAAAGGAAGCCGCAAAGCGCCCGTTAGGGGATTCCAACACTTCCAACAAGAGAGTCATCAACCAGTTCATTCACCCGGATGTATTGAAAACATGCCAGCTTTCCATGGGAATGACGGCGTTGGAGCCGGGGAGCGTCTGGAACAGCATGCCATGCCACACGCACGAGCGACGCATGGAGGTCTATATGTATTTTGAAGTGCCGGAGGACCAGGTAGTCATGCATTTTATGGGTGAGCCGACAGAGACGAGACACATCATCATGAAGAATGAGGAAGCTGTTATCAGTCCATCCTGGAGCATCCACTGCGGAGCCGGAACTTCTAACTATACTTTCATCTGGGCAATGGGCGGAGAGAATCAGGAATTCGATGACATGGATACGATCAAGCCGACGGATTTGAAGTAAGTTATCATGAACACCATTATCATGTGATAGGACACGATTAAAATGAATAAGAAGAACATATTTTCCTTGGAAGGAAAGGTGGCGCTCGTGACAGGCGGCGCCCACGGCATCGGCTTTGCTATTGCGGAGAGCTATGCGGAGGCAGGAGCTACCGTTGTATTCAACTGCAGCAATGAGGCGTCCTTAGAGCGCGGACTGGCTGCATACAAAGAAAAAGGAATCAATGCCCACGGATATGTCTGTGATGTCACAGACGAGGAGGCTGTAAAGAAGATGGTTGCGGACATCGAGGAGAAGATCGGTGTCATCGACATCCTCGTAAATAATGCCGGAATGATCAAAAGAATTCCGATGCATGAGATGTCTGTTGATTCGTTTCGCAGGGTCGTGGATGTCGACTTGAATGCGCCATTTATCATGGCAAAGGCGGTGATTCCAGGCATGATGAAAAAGAAGGCAGGGAAGATCATCAATATCTGTTCCATGATGTCTGAGCTCGGAAGAGAGACTGTATCTGCATATGCGGCTGCGAAGGGCGGCTTAAAGATGCTCACAAAGAACATTGCCTCCGAGTACGGCGAGTACAATATCCAGTGCAACGGCATTGGACCCGGCTACATCGCGACATCCCAGACGGCACCGTTAAGAGAACGACAGGCTGACGGCTCCCGCCATCCGTTTGACCAGTTCATTATTGCGAAGACACCGGCAGCGAGATGGGGTACCGTGGAGGATCTGAAGGGACCGGCAGTGTTCCTTGCGTCTGAGGCATCCGACTTCGTAAATGGGCATATTCTTTATGTGGATGGTGGTATTCTCGCGTATATTGGAAAACAGCCGTAAAAATACCAATCCCAGCGCCGGACCGCTATGGTCCGGCGAGTTGGGAAATGATTCATACATTGAGAAATCTCTTTTTCTGCTTTCTGTTGAGCTTCAATGCTTATAGCTTACAGGAAGTTTTTTTATGCCCAAAACCTGTATTTCAAAATGAAATGATGTTGCATGAGGCAGGTGAAACATTTCACATAAAAATGAAATATTTGTGCAGAAAGCATAAATAAAAATATATTTTTGTGCACTTTTAAGGTGAATGTGATGAGGAATTCCGTTATATTTGTGCCAGTTAGCAAGGACGACATGAAAACATGAGGGGCAGAAGTATGAATGCTTTCAATTTCGAAGACAAGATTCAATTCACAAAGGCAATCTTTCATAATTTTCGGAAGATCCCGTTGCCGAAACCGTTTCAGGACGGTACGGGTGGCTTTGGCCAGTTCATTCCGGAGCAGGGATATCTGGAGCTTTCAGATGATACGGGAATGACGGCACACTATACTGTGACAAGAGCTTTTGTCCGGGATATGCTGCCGCAGATCCTGAATGGTGAGAAAAAGAGCTACAACGAATGGCGCGACAGCCTTTACTGGAAGGCAAGAAATGCGGGGTTCCAGTCGACAGCAGCGGTCAATGTTGGTACAGTAGATCTTCTGATGCTGGATATTCTCTCGCAGCGGGCCGGACAGCCGATTCATCGCTTCCTGGGTGCTGAGAAGGACTGGGCGGCTGCCTATAAGGGCGGCGGATCACTCCTTCTTTCGGATGAAGAGCTGGTGGAGGACATGTGCCGCTACGTCTCGGAGGGCTTCACAACAGTAAAGTTCAAAGTGGGAAGTGGCAAGGGACAGGATATGGACAGGGATCTCCGCCGTATCGAAAAGGTGCGGAAGGCAGTCGGGGACGGAATCGAGATCGCTGTCGACGGCAATCAGCGCTGGAGTGTAGAGGAAGCTGTGAAATTTGCAAAGCTGGCAGAACCGTACCGGTTGGCATGGTTTGAAGAACCGATTCACTCCGCTGATTTTAACGGCATCCAAAAAATGAAGGAGATGGGCGTTTCGCAGCGGATTTCCGCCGGTGAATCGATGCGGATTTCCTACATGTACGAGATTTATATCGAGAAGGGCGTTGATATTGTGCAACCATCTCTCGGCCGCATGACCCGCATCGACGATCTTCTGAAGATCCGGGATATGGCTCGGGCAGCCGGAAAGGAATTTCAGTCCGGCGGTCGCACTGCCTATAATGCATCCTTTGGATGCCTTTACGGTGAAAACGAGCGCATCGAGTTCCATGCACCGATTTCTGAGCCTGTACATGAGTTTATGCTGAATGTGCCGGAGATTCATGACGGAAAATGCTTCGTTCGCACGGACATTCCGGGAATCCCGATCAGAATGAACTTGGAGAAGCTGGAAAAGATGGATTACCTGGAGTCCAGAAGCATTTATTTGCCGCCGAAGGGCTGATGCAACGCGGTATGACCGGAAAGCATGACAGATGGTTAGAAATCATGGGACGTGGATCCCATAAAAGGAGGATAAGAATATGAAAAAAAGAGCACTTGCTATGGCCGTTGTAGCGACTATGGCGATCGTAAGCGGCTGCGGCGCAGGAAGTACAGCGAGCACGACGGCTGCAGCGTCGGAAACGACAAAGGCAGCGGAAACTTCTGCAGCAGAAAACAGTACGTCAACAACGGGAGCAGAGGCATCGGCGGTAGCCGATACACTGGAAACAGCCGCGCAGGCGGATATTGATGCAGCTGCAGCCGACAATTACGGTTTCCCGAGTGGTACGATTACCTGGGTGGTAGCCGGTAAGGCCGGTGGCGGATCGGATCTTGCGACGCGTTACCTTTCCGAGGCGATGACGAAGGACCTTGGCATCACGAATACAGTGACAAATTATGATTCCAATACCGTTGGACATCAGATGGTAGCCAATGCGCAGGCAGATGGTTCCACCATTATGCTGGCGACCGGCGCATTGAATATTCAGTGGATCACGGGAAATGCAGATGTGAATCCGAAGACGGATCTGACCTTGATTGCGGCACTCGATGACAATGGTTTCACCGCATTGTGCGCACCGGTAAACGCACCCTTTGACACATTTGATGAAATGATTGCGTATGCAAAGGAGAACCCCGGAAAACTCAATGCAGGTATGCCTTCTTCCGGAAATAATACCTTCCAGTTCGGTAAACTTCAGAAGGAAGAGGGAATTCAGCTCAATGCAGTGGAGGCTTCCTCTGAGTCGGATCGCCTTACAAACTTGGCCGGCGGATTCATTGACCTCGGATTTGTAGGTATTGGCAACGCACAGGAGTATGAGAAGGCCGGAAAGCTGAAGGTGCTTGGTACGATGGCCGGTGACGGACTTACCATTGCGGATTATGATGCGTCACTCTCGGATAACTATAAGACTTTACAGGAGCAGGGCCATCAGGAACTTTACTGGAATGTAAAGCACTACGTTTACGGACCGGCGGGCATGGACCAGGATCAGGTAAAGAAAATCAACGCAGCGATGTCGGTACTTGAAAGTAATGCAGATTGCAACGAAGGACTTCGTTCGGTAGGACATGTTCCGGAATGGCATAATGTAGAGGATTCAGTGGCCATTCGTGATGCGGAGTATGCAGCAGAGGTTGAGGTCGGTGAATTCCTTGGAACCAAGGTAAACGATTAATGTACCATATCGATTAAAGATGTCATTCGTTTAGGGCTGCTCCGGGCTGTTGGCCCGGAGCAATTTTAAAAGAGAGGTAGTCATGAAACTGAAGAGAAATACCATCACCGGAATCACAGGCATTATCGCGGTGATCATATGTTATATCCTTATGCAGTCCATGAAACAGCTTCCGAATCTTGTAGAACCGGGGCCTCGGCTGATGCCGACAGTGGGACTGGCACTTATTCTTTTGAGCTCTGTGATGCTTCTGATCAATGGACTTCGTGACAAAAAAGATGAGAAGCCGTATTTCCCAGAGGGCGGAGTAAAAAAGCTCCTGTTTGCGTTTGCGGAGCTTTGTATCTATGGTGGTCTGTTGACACTTTTCGGATTTATCATCACGACTCCATTTGCTATGTTTGCTTTCGTCAATACGTTGAAGGAGGACGAAAAGGTAAGTTGGTGGATGGCGGCGCTGATCAGTATTGCCGTGACGATATGCTTATACGCGATGTTCGTTATCGGCTTCCAGATCAAGCTTCCGTCGGGCATTCTGTTTCATTAAAGGAGGTACCCTATGTCATATTATCTTGCCGGGCTGGCGACATGTATGCAGCCACTTAACCTTCTTCTGATTGCCGGCGTTGTTATTGTCGGCATTATCTTCGGCGCAATTCCGGGACTCAGTGCTACGCTTGGAATTTCGCTGCTGCTTCCGGTTACATTTGGACTGTCTACCACCACTTCGTTCATCGTACTCTTGGCGATGTGGATCGGAGGTGTATCAGGCACTTTTATTTCTGCGGTGCTGATCGGTATTCCTGGTTCCAGTTCTTCGATTGCAACCTGTTTTGATGGATACCCGATGACGCTGAAGGGAAAGGCGTCAAGGGCACTGGCCATCGGTATGACGGCTTCTTTCCTGGGAACTGTGGTATCGGTACTGATTGCTACCGTTGTCGCACCCTTGATTGCGGATCTTGCGCTTATGCTGGGACCGTGGGAGTACTTTTCCCTTTGCTTCTGTGCCATCACACTGGTAGCTGCACTTTCCAAGGGGAATATCTGGAAAGGAATTCTGGCTGCCGGCATTGGACTCTTCCTGGGCTGTGTCGGATTGGATCCGATTACCGGTGTTTCACGTTATACCTTCGGAAATCATTATCTTGATTCCGGTCTTTCCACCGTGTGCCAGATGCTGGGTATGTTTGCGCTTTGCCGCATCATTGTGGATTACGCAAAGGGACAAGGCAAGCTTCCGGAGGTGAAGAAATCTGACCTCCGTGGATTCGGCATCAATCTGAAGGATATTGTCACAAATCTTCCGACCATTATTCGTTCTTTCCTTATCGGCCTTTGGATCGGTTTCCTGCCGGGTATGGGTTCCGGAATTTCCAACATGGTAGCCTATGGACAGGCACAGCAGTCAAGTAAGCATCCGGAGGAATTCGGAAAGGGCTGTGACGAAGGTGTTTGGGCATCCGAAACTTCGAACAATGCTTCCCTCGGTGGTGCCATGATTCCGATGATGGCACTGGGTATTCCGGGCGATGGAATCACAGCAATGCTGATTGCAGGCCTTACGATCCATGGCTTACAGGCCGGTCCGCTGTTTATGACGCAACAGCCGGATCTCTGCTATCTGATGTTTGCCTGCGTACTGGTGAGTGCGATTATTACGTTTATCCTGGAAATTGCGTTCAAGAGATGGCTCCCGCTGATTCTTAAAATTCCGTATCATTTCCTTTACAGTGTGATTCTGACCATTTGCTACATCGGAGCGTTCGGTGTTTCGAATACAGAGTTTAATATCCTCATCATGCTGCTCTGGTGTGTGCTGGCGATTTTCCTGAATATTGCAGGTGTTTCCTTGAGCCCGCTTGTACTGGCATTCATTCTTTCAGATGATTTGGAGGGCTATTTCCGTAAGGGCGTTAGTTTTGCACATGGAAGCTATCTTCCGTTTATCACAAGACCATTGTCGCTGATCTTTTTATTGCTGGCTGTTTTCTCTGTTGCATGGCCGTATATTTCGGATGCATTGAAGAAAAAGAAAAGCACACAGGCAGCTGCTGTGATTGCCGATGAAGATGTACAGGACGACTGACCCGTCGATCCCTGAAATTACCAGAATCTTTCCGACTCTGCCGTCGATGCTGAAAAAGTATGAGCGGTATGGTCGGAAGGATTTTTTTAAAGGGAAGACAAAGGAAGAATTCAAAAGCTGGCAGAACGCAAGTCGAGATACGCTATGGGAACTGCTGGGACTCGACAAAATGGATTTCTGTTCGCTGGCGCCGCAAATAGATGAAACAATTTTACTGGAGTGCACAGAAAATGAATGCGACACTTTGCCAGTGGAGAGAATAACGCGCCATCATATTATTATGCAGACAGAAGCGGATGTTTTTCTGACGGCGTATTTACTGATTCCGGAAATGGCCAATGCAGACACACCGGTGGTTTTGTGTCCACCGGGACATAATGGCGCCGGAAAGTATACGGTCGCAGGTATCCGGACCTATGCGGCGCTTCGGGAAAGCATTGAAAAATACAACTATGATTATGGACTGCAGCTGGCACAGCTCGGGTATGTGGTCTTGTGCCCGGATATACGAGGCTTCGGCGAGCGCCGGGAATATTTGGAGGATACAGAACAGCTGCCGCAGGCCATGAAGGGCGACTGCTATTGGCTTGCGCATATGGGAGAACCATTGGGTATTCCTGTCCTCGGCATGCTGGTATGGGATCTGATGCGTTGCGTGGATTTTTTTCAGAACTATACGGTGACCCGTGAGGGCGAGCTTGTACAGTCTCTGCATTTGCCGGAGAATGCTGTGCGATGGGATGCAGACCGCATCATTACGTTTGGATTTTCTGGTGGCGCGATGCAGAGCCTCTATCTTGCGGCATTGGAGCCGCGGATTCATGCAGCTTTCTTATCCGGGTACATGTATGGTTTTCGGGATTCACTTCTTGAAATGAACCGGAATTGTTCTTGTAATTATGTTCCGCATCTTATGGAGCACTTTGATATGGGAGATATTGCCAGTCTGGCGGCACCACGCCGACTCATGATTCAGTCCTGTCGAGGAGACCGGTTGAATGGGAAACGCGGCATTACGAATGTACAGGAGCAGGTGGATATCATTCGAAACAACTACGAAACTGCAGGAGAGGCTGCGCATGTGAGGCAGGATATCACAGAAGGACCGCACCATCTGGATACAACGCACCTTCGTGAAACGATGGAGTGGCTTCTAAAATAGTGCGGATAGTGCGGAAGATGTATCATTCCAAGTGATAATATTTTATTTTCCGCCAGAGTGTGGTGGTGCTGATGCCGAGGTCGCGGGCGGTGCGCTTCCGGTTTCCTTTGTTTTTGCGGAGACAGGATATCAGGAGATCCCGGTAGATATCATTGCTTTCCGGCAGCTGCGGTAGCAGGGTGGGCTGAATGGGGGCGCTGTCCGCAACAGGGCGTTCGGCAACATTGGCCTCCGATGTCTGCGGGGTATTTTGCTTTGCCGGTTTGTCATAAATGGCGGAATCCTGTTCGTACAGCTCGAACAGCAAAGATTTTACGTAGCCGGTGTGAATTTTTGTCTCCGGTGCAGTCAGTACCATGCGTTCACAGAAGGCGCTCAGCTGCAATATATTGCTGTCCCAGGGGTACTGAAGAATCGTTTCCCGGGCGTGATCGGTCAGGCTGTGATGCATGCCATATTCCCGGTTATAGTCATTGAAATAGAAATCCAGAAGGTTCTCGATATCGTGGGGGCGGTTCTTCAGCTTCGGAATCCGCAGACGAAGGGAACGAAAGGAGAAGAGGAGATCGGAACGGAAGAGAAACTGGTCTCGGAGTGCGGTCAGATTTTTCGAGGTGGTGCCAATGATGCGGATATCCACATAACTGTATTGCGCAAAATTGGCCTGGCTCGCAATGCGCTTCGTGCGGATCATGCGGGCCAACTGAGACTGCATTGGCAGGGTCAGCTTGTCAATGCCCTGAATCATCAGGGTGCCGTGGTTACAGTCCATGAGTGCACCCTTCCGTCCCATGCGTGGATCGCCAAAGAGCATACGGTTTTGGTCCTCACTGCTGAGACCGGACAGAGAAATGACGGCATAGGGTTTGCCCTTCCGGCTGCCGCCGTTGTGAATGGCCTGTCCAAGCATTTCCAATTCCGGTCCTGCACTGGCTTCGATCAGCACCGGACTGGCGGAGCGGGCATAGCAGCGTGCCTTTTTGACTTCCGGACGCAGATCGACAAACAGATGCTCCAGCATGTCGAAGCTGGCGATGGTTGGATCACCGTGCAGAAGAAAAATGTCGTTTTGATTAAACTCCATACCCCCTCCGATTGTATACACAACAGATGCAGTTGCGTAGAACGACTTACCCCTGCTCGGCTTCGGCCTTTCGCTTGTTGTAGAAATCCTTGATGCGGGTGAAGGATTCCGGGCTCAGGACGTGCTCGATGCGGCAGGCATCCTGAGAGGCGGTATAGGCATTGACGCCGAGGGAAATCAGCACGTCCGTCAGCACCACGTGCTTCTCATAGGTGGACTTGGCGATCTTCATACCGGACTCCGTCAGGGACAGATAGCCCTTGTCGTCCACCAGCACCTTGTCCTCCTCCCGGAGCCGCTTCAGGGCCACGCTGACACTGGGCTTGGAGAAGCCCAGCATGTTGGCAATGTCTACGGCGCGGACATTCTGGTGCTGCATGGAGAGCATCAGGATGCTCTCCAGATAGTTTTCTTCCGATTCATGTGTTTCGTATGCTTTCATAGTCAGAACCTCATTTCGTATAGTTTAGTGTTTATCACAGATGGGGAAAAAAAGCAATTCTTTCGCCCTTCTGCGGCCTGTAAAGAGAAGGAAAAATTTAGCCCGGACTTCTTGCTTTTACGGGGTGATTTGATAAAATACGATAGATGCCGCAGAGCGGCAGAATCTGAATGAAGGAAGGTCATGCCGGGACGAGAGCGACATTACGATTCCCTCCCCGAGCTGCTGACCCTGAGAGGTGTTTATGAGTTGGAAAAAGCGCTGATTGATTTGAAGGGCATTACGAAATCCTTTGACGGAGACGTCATTCTGGACGATCTCAATCTTTCTATCCGGGAGAACAGCTTTGTGACGCTGCTTGGTCCCTCGGGCTGTGGAAAAACCACCACGCTCAGGATCATCGGAGGCTTTGAAAGGCCGGACAGCGGACAGGTTTTGTTCGAAGGCACGGATATCACAAATCTACCACCCAATAAGCGACAATTGAATACAGTATTCCAGAAGTATGCACTGTTTCCACATATGAGTATTGCGGACAACATTGCCTTTGGTTTGCGTATCAAAAAGAAGTCCGAGAGCTATATCCGGGACAAAATTCAGTATGCACTGAAGCTGGTGAATCTGGAGGGCTTTGAGAAGCGTTCCATCAATTCGCTTTCCGGCGGACAGCAGCAGAGAATCGCCATTGCCCGGGCCATCGTGAACGAGCCCCGGCTTCTGCTTCTGGACGAGCCCCTGGGTGCACTGGATCTGAAGCTCCGTCAGGAGATGCAGTACGAGCTGATCCGGCTCAAAAACGAGCTGGGCATCACCTTCATTTACGTCACCCACGACCAGGAAGAGGCCCTCACCATGTCGGACTATGTGGTCGTGATGAATCAGGGCTATATCCAGCAGGCCGGTACGCCGGAGCAGATCTACAACGAGCCGGAAAATGCCTTCGTGGCGGACTTCATCGGCGATTCCAACATTGTCCCGGGCGTCATGCTGGAGGACAGGATGGTGGAGATCTTCGGCGCCCGCTTCGCTTGCGTGGATACCGGCTTCGGCCGGAACAAGCCGGTGGATGTGGTGATCCGTCCCGAGGACGTGGAACTGCTGGCGCCGGAGGATCCCCGCGGTATCCTGAAGGGCACCATGACCCATATCATCTTCAAGGGAGAGATGTACGAAATGGAGTGTACCACACCGGACGGTTTCGAGTGGCTGGTGCATTCTACCGAGATGCATCCCGTTGGTACGGAAGTTTCTTTATATGTGAAGCCCTCCAACATTCAGATCATGAATAAGCCGGCTTCTGAGGATGAGGAGGCCATCGGCGTTGAAGAGTAAGGGATCACGTTACCTGGCACTGCCCTATCTCGTATGGATGACGGGCTTCATTCTGATTCCGCTGCTGCTGGTGGTTTACTACGGCCTGACGGACAAAAGCGGTGCCTTCACACTGGACAATGTGGCGGAGATTTTCATCTGGGAGAACTACCGCCCCCTGTACTTGGCCCTGGGACTGTCGGCGCTGAGCACACTGCTCTGCTTCCTGCTGGCCTTTCCCCTGGCGCTGGTGCTCCGGAACCGGAAGGTCGGGAAGGGCTCCTTTGTGGCCTTTGTGTTCATCCTGCCCATGTGGATGAATTCCCTGCTCCGGATCCTGGCCTGGCAGACACTGCTGGAGCGGAAGGGTGTCATCAACGGCATCCTGGCCATGCTGCATCTGCCGCAGCAGAACCTTATCAATACCCCGGCGGCCATCGTGCTGGGCATGGTCTATGACTTCCTGCCCTTCATGATCCTGCCGATTTACAATACGCTGGTGAAGATCGATGACAACACCATCAATGCGGCCTATGATCTTGGTGCGAGCTTCGGACAGACCATTCTGAAGGTGATCCTGCCCCTGTCCGTACCGGGCATCGTGTCGGGCGTCACCATGGTCTTTGTGCCCACACTGACCACCTTTGCCATTTCCAACATGCTGGGCGGCGGCAAGATCTTCCTCATCGGTAATGTCATCGAGCAGGAGTTCATGCTGAATTCCAACTGGAATCTCGGTTCCGGACTGTCCATGGTGCTGATGCTCTTTATCATCGTGTCCATGGCGGTATTGTCCCGTTATGACGCAGGAGAGGAGGCCATGTTCTGATGAAGAAAAATCCATTGATCGGCTTCCTGCAGGATTTTTATCTTGCCCTCATTATGCTCTTCCTGTATGCGCCCATCCTGGTGCTGATCGTGATGAGCTTCAACAGCTCCAAGTCCCGGGCCCACTGGGGCGGTTTCACCCTCAGCTGGTATGCGGAAATGCTGTCCAACGAGGATATCCTGGTGGCGCTGCAGAATACGCTGGTCATCGCCTTTTTGTCGGCGCTGCTGGCCACGATACTCGGCACCATGGCGGCCATCGCCATCCGGAACATGAAGCCGGTGAGCCGGAACATCATCCTGGGTATCACCAATGTGCCCATGCTGAATGCGGATATTGTAACGGGCATCTCTCTGATGCTCTGCTTTATTGCGTTTAAGATCAGTCTCGGCTTTCAGACTGTGCTGATCGCCCACATTACCTTTAATATACCCTATGTGATCCTGTCGGTGATGCCGAAGCTCCGGCAGGCCTCACAGGTGAACTTTGAAGCGGCCCAGGATCTGGGCGCAACGCCGCTCTATGCCTTCTGGAAGGTGCTGCTCCCGGACATCATGCCGGGTGTGCTCTCCGGTTTTCTGCTGGCTTTCACCATGAGTCTCGATGACTTCATTGTCACGCACTTCACCAGAGGTGCCGGCATCAACACCATTTCTACGCTGGTGTATTCCGAGGTGCGCCGGGGCATTAACCCCAGCATGTACGCCCTGTCCACGGTGATCTTCGCCGTAGTCTTCGTGGTGCTGCTGATCTCCAACTATGCGCCGGGGATTCTGGAGCGGATGGAGAAAAAGGGAGGACAGCGGAAATGAGAATGAGAAAGCTTACACTGCTGGGCTGTGGGGCCCTGGGACTGCTGCTTCTCAGCGGCTGCGGGCAGCAGGCGGAGACTGAGGACGCCGGGACTGTTTCCGGGGATAATGTCGTCAATGTCTACAACTGGGGTGAGTACATTGATCCGGATGTCATCGACATGTTTGAAGAGGAAACGGGCATTAAGGTGGTCTACGACATGTTCGAGACCAACGAGGAAATGTATCCGGTCATTGAGGCCGGGGGCGTGGTTTATGACGCCGTCTGCCCCTCTGACTACATGGTGGAGAAGATGATCCAGAACGGCCTTCTGGAGGAATTGGACTATTCGAAGATTCCCAATATTTCGGAAATCGGCGAGGAATACGAGGCCATGTGCCGGAAGTTTGATCCGGAGAACAAGTATGTGGTGCCCTATACCTGGGGCACCGTCGGCATTATCTACAACAAGGAAATGCTGGACGAGCTGGGCGTTGCCTATCCCACCAAATGGGCAGATCTCTGGAACCCGCAGCTTAAGAATGAAATCCTCATGCAGGATTCCGTCCGGGATGCCTTCATGGTGGCCCTGAAGAAGGACGGCTATTCCATGAACACGGAGAACGAGGCGGAGCTCGATCAGGCAAGAGACGAACTCATTGCCCAGAAGCCCCTGGTGCAGGCCTATGTGGTGGACCAGGTCCGGGACAAGATGATCGGCGGCGAGGCAGCCGTGGGCGTCATTTACTCCGGCGAAATTCTGTACATTCAGGATGAGGTCGGGGATGAGATGGATCTCGAGTATGTGATCCCGGAGGAAGGCACCAATCTCTGGGTCGACGGCTGGGTGATTCCGAAGAATGCGAAGCACAAGGACAATGCGGCGAAGTGGATCGATTTCCTCTGTCGTCCGGACATTGCGAAGCTGAATTTTGAGTACATTACTTACTCTACGCCCAATCAGGGCGCTTATGAGCTTCTGGACGAGGAATATAAGGAAAACAAGGCCGTGTTCCCCGATATGGAAGCGGTGCTGGAAAAGGGCGAGGTTTACAACTACCTGGGAGAGTCCGGGGACGCGCAGTATAACGATCGCTGGAAGACCGTAAAGGCAAGCTGAGCGCTTTAAAATCCCGGCGGCCTGTGGTAAAATAAAGGGTATTATAGTTTACATGGAGGGCAGTATGAAGAACAAATATGTTGCGTATGTCGGCTCCTATTCATATACCGGTTCGGCAAAGGGAATTACGATCTGTGATGTGGATGTAGAGAAGGGAACGCTGACCAAGCGGACCGAGGTGGAGGTCAACAATGCCTCTTATCTTGTGGCATCGAGAGACCAGAAGACATTGTATTCCATTTCGGATGAAGGTGTCGTGGCCTTCCGCATTTTGGACAACGGCGCACTGAGCAAGCTGAACACCCGGAACATCCGGGGCATGAGAGGCTGCCATCTGGCCGTGGACCAGTATGATGAGTATCTGATGGTATCCGGCTATCATGACGGCAAGGCAACCCTGCTGAAGCTGGAGAAGGACGGTTCCGTGGGTCCCATCGTGGACGGCGTTTATGACAAGGGCATCGGCTCTGTGGCAGAGCGTACCTTCCGGCCCCATGTGACCTGTTCCCGGATGACAGACGATCAGAAGTATATTCTGGTGGCGGATCTGGGTATCGACCAGGTAAAGGTATTCCGTTTCGATAAGCCCGACGGAAAGATGCGGCAGATCGACACCATCCGCTGTGAGCTGGAGTCGGCACCCCGGCATTTCCGTTTTTCACCGGACAGAAAGTTCCTGTACCTCATGTACCAGCTGAAGAACGTGGTGGAGGTCTATTCCTTCCGGGAGGGAGAGAAGAAGAACGACATCTCTCTCGAGAAGCTGCAGAGCATCTGCACCCACAACGACAGCAGCAACAATCCGCTGATCGCCGCATGTCAGATGCGTTTTTCACCGGATCCGGAGGCGAAGCATCTCTTCGTTTCTAATGCAGGTGCAGACAGCATCAGCGTTTATGACCGGGATACAGAGACAGGACTCCTCACCATGAAGGGCTCACTGCCTATCGGCGGCGAATATCCGAAGGACTTCTGTGTCTTCCCGGATGAGAAGCATATCGCGGTGGCGAATCATGAATCCGGCACACTGACCTTCTTCTCTGTGGATTATGAGAAGGGGCTTCTGGTGATGAATGCCCGGGAGCTGGAAGTGGATGAACCCAACTGCATCTGCATGGTGAAGCTGCAGAAATAAAGAACGACAGACGTAAGGAAGAGGCATGGCAGGAAATACATTTGGAAACAGCTTCAGAATCACCACCTTCGGCGAGTCCCATGGCGCCGGTCTGGGCGTCATCATTGATGGCTGCCCGGCGGGGCTTCCCCTTTCCGAGGCGGACATTCAGCCCTATATGGACCGGCGGAAACCGGGACAGAATCTGAAAACCACACAGCGAAAGGAAGCGGACCGGGTGGAAATCCTGTCCGGCGTCTTTGAAGGACAGACAACGGGAACCCCCATTGCCATGCTGGTGCGGAATGCAGACCAGCACTCCAAAGACTATTCGCAGATCGCGGAGGTTTTTCGACCGGGGCATGCGGATTTCGGCTTTTATGAAAAGTACGGCATGCGGGATTATCGCGGTGGCGGCCGTTCCTCCGGCAGAGAGACCCTTTCCCGGGTGGCGGCCGGTGCCGTAGCGGCGAAGCTGCTGGCATCCCTGGGGATTCAGGCGGAGGCCCGCTGCATCGAGCTGGCCGGCATTGACACCCGGACGCCGGAAGGACAGGCCCGGGCCGATGAAGAGGTACTGCGGCTCAGGGAGCAGAAGGATTCCACCGGCGGCGTGGTGGAGTGCCGGGTGCAGGGACTTCCGGCAGGACTCGGCGAGCCGGTCTTTGACAAGCTGGACGCCAAGCTTGCCCAGGGCATCATGTCCATCGGTGCGGTGAAGGCGGTGGAAATCGGCGATGGCTGTGCCGTTTCCCGGATGCATGGCTCTGAGGACAATGATGGTTTCCGGGCGGAGACCCTTCCGGACGGCACGAAGACATTTTCCAAGACCAGCAACCACGCGGGAGGCATTCTTGGAGGTATGAGTGACGGCGGCGAGCTTCTGCTCAGGGCTTATTTCAAGCCCACACCCTCCATTGCCCAGCCGCAGGAAACTGCCAATGAACAGGGGGAGAATCTGCGGATCGAAATTCAGGGACGGCATGATCCCACGGTGGCAGAACGGGCGACTGTGGTGGTGGAATGTATGACAATGCTGACGCTGGCGGACGTGCTCCTTATGAATATGACGGCGCGGATGGACTATGTACAGCGTCTGTACGGCAGACAGTAAGAAACAGGGGCTTGTGGGTTCCCGGGAATCCGCGTATAATGACAAATCGAAACCGATCTCCGGCAAGGCATAATGGTGATGCGAACGCTGCCGGAGATTTCATTTTTTCGAAAGAAAGGCTGACTTATGGCAGACAAAAAGCTTGTGGAGCAGATCACTCCTATGGAGGAGGATTTTGCACAGTGGTACACAGATGTGGTGAAGAAGGCGGAGCTTTGTGATTACAGCTCTGTGAAGGGATTCATGGTGATTCGTCCGGCGGGCTATGCCCTGTGGGAGAATTACATGAGCGTACTGGACCGGATGTTCAAGGAGACCGGGGTACAGAATGTATCCATGCCTCTGCTGATTCCGGAGTCTCTTCTGCAGAAGGAGAAGGATCATGTGGAAGGCTTCGCACCGGAGGTGGCTTGGGTCACCGAAGGCGGACAGAAGAAGCTGGAGGAGAAGATGTGTGTACGTCCGACCTCCGAGACCCTGTTCTGCGACTACTATTCCAGAGTGGTGAAATCCTATCGTGACCTTCCCCAGGTACTGAACCAGTGGTGTTCTGTGGTGCGTTGGGAGAAGACCACCCGTCCCTTCCTCCGGACCAGAGAGTTCCTGTGGCAGGAGGGACATACCGTGCATGCCACTGCGGAGGAGGCTGAGGAGAGAACCATCCAGATGCTGAATATCTACGCAGACTTCACAGAGCAGTATCTGGCCATCCCGGTGGTACGGGGACAGAAGACCGAGAAAGAGAAGTTTGCCGGTGCGGTGGCCACCTATACCATCGAGGCCCTGATGCACGACGGACAGGCACTGCAGTGCGGTACCTCCCACAACTTCGGTTCTGACTTCGCCAAGGCCTTCAACGTACAGTTCCTGGACAAGGACAACCAGCTGAAGCCGGTATATGAGACCTCCTGGGGCTATACCACTCGTATGATCGGTGCCCTGATCATGGTGCATGGTGATGACTCCGGTCTGAAGCTGCCGCCGCGCATCGCGCCGACACAGATCTGCATCGTGCCCATCCAGCAGCGGAAGGAAGGTGTGCTGGACAAGGCCTATGCCCTGAAGGACCAGCTGATCGCCGCCGGTTTCCGGGTAAAGGTGGATGACACCGACAAGTCCCCGGGCTTCAAGTTCGCCGACTGCGAGGTAAGAGGCATTCCCCTTCGTATCGAGGTTGGCCCGAAGGATATCGAAAACGGTCATGCCGTACTGGTACGCCGCGATACCCGGGAGAAGATCCAGGTGCCTTTCGAGGCGCTGAATGAGAAGACCGCTGAGGTACTGGAGACCATCCAGAAGGATATGTTCGAGAAGGCACAGCAGTTCCTTGAGGAGCATACCAGCAGCGCAACGAACATGGACGAGCTGGTGGAAATCGTGAATACCCGCCGCGGCTTCGTCAAGGCCATGTGGTGTGGCTGCCGTGAGTGCGAGGACAAGCTGAAGGAGATGAGCGGCATCACTTCCCGTTGCATTCCCTTCAAGCAGGAAAGCATCAGCGACAAGTGCGTGGTCTGCGGCAAGCCGGCCCAGAAGATGCTGTACTGGGGCAGAGCATATTAAGGAAAAACGACGTTTCGAAGGGGGCGCGGCAGATTGCTGTGAAGCCCCCTTTTTGTTTGGTGTAGAGGAGCTTAGTGTGACAGAAAAACAGAATACAGTATCCATAACCCTGCCCAAATCGGTGGCGCGGATTTTGCGCACCCTGGAAAAGGCGGGCTATGAGGCCTATGCCGTCGGCGGCTGTGTCCGGGATACTCTGCTGGGACGGCAGCCGGGGGACTGGGACATCACCACCTCGGCCCGGCCGCAGGAGGTGAAGGCCCTGTTCCGCAGAACCATCGACACGGGCATACAGCACGGCACCGTGACCGTTCTGATGCGAGAGGAAAATCAGCAGTTGACGGGTTACGAGGTCACCACCTATCGGATCGACGGGGAGTATCTGGATGGCCGCCATCCCAAGGAGGTGATCTTCACCCCTTCTCTTCATGAGGATCTGGCCCGCCGGGACTTCACCATCAATGCCATGGCCTATAACGAAAGGGCGGGCATTGTGGATGACTTTGGCGGCATGGCGGATCTAAGCGCAAAGCAGATCCGGGCCGTGGGAAATCCCGTGCATCGCTTCGAGGAGGATGCCCTCCGGATGCTCCGGGCCATTCGTTTCTCCGCCCAGCTGGATTTCAGCATCGAAGCGGAGACCCTGGCGGCCGTTTCTACCCTGGCGCTGAATCTGCAGAAGGTGTCGAAGGAACGGATCGCCACAGAGCTCACGAAGCTTCTGCTGTCGAAGCACCCGGAGACACTCAAACTGGTGTTTGAGACCGGCCTTGCGCCCTTTGTGACGGCGGATTTTCCGAAGCTTACGCAGTTTCCTACGCTTTCCGGCGAAATTCCGGCGAAAAAGGGCCTTCGTTGGGGGATGCTGCTGCGGGAGCTGCCGGACGACACGAAGCGCATCCTGCGGGAGCTGAAGATGGACAACGACACCATCCACTATGCCCTGTCCTTCGGCGCGCTCTACCGGAGTCCGCTGCCGGCGGATGAAACCGGGGTGCGGCAGCAGATGGCAGAGTATGGCACAGAGCTCTGGTTCGACGCCTTGTCCCTCCGGCAGGCGCTGCTTTCTGCCGAGGATAATGTCTTCGGCGATGAAGCCGCAGCATCGCCGGAGGCAGCGGCTGCGCGAGAGCTGACAGCGACCCGGGAAAGCCTGGCGGCGCTGGAAAAAACAGGACGGAAAATTCTGCGGCGGGGCGACTGCATTGGCATAGGGATGCTGGCGGTGAACGGCCAGGATCTCATGGCGGCAGGTGTGCCGAAGGGCCCGGAAATCGGTAAAATGCTGCAGGCCCTTCTGCAGGAGGTGCTGGCGGATCCCGCGCGAAATGAACGCAGCTATCTGCTCGGCCGCCTTGACGCTCTATTGCGAATTTAGTATAGTTAGACTGTGAAAATTAAGGTGGTACCGGGGGATATGATCTGCATTTTTTGGGCAGGATAGACAAAGCAGAACCCGCCGGACGAAAGGAAGGAAGCATCTATGTATCAGGACGAATATGAGCGTTGGCTGCAGGCAGATCTGATCGATTTTGATCTGAACAAGGAGCTGAGAGAGATTCAGGGCGACGATGCCGCCATCAAGGAGCGCTTTGCGGTGGCACTGCAGTTCGGTACCGCAGGCCTCAGAGGCACACTGGGTGCCGGTACCAATCGTATGAACATCTGGGTGGTGCGTCAGGCAACCCAGGGTGTGGCAGACTGGGTAAAGACCCAGGGCGGCACCCAGACCGTGGCCATCAGCTATGACTCCAGACTGAAGGGATGGAACTTTGCCAGAGAGGCAGCCGGTGTACTGGCGGCCAACGGCATTCACGTACGCATCTATGACGAGCTGATGCCGGTACCGGCGTTGTCCTTCGCGACCCGCTACTACCACTGCAATGCGGGTATCATGGTGACGGCTTCTCACAACCCGGCAAAGTACAACGGCTACAAGGCCTACGGCCCGGATGGCTGTCAGATGACCGACGATGCCGCTGCTGTGGTTTATGATTCCATCCAGAAGACGGATGTGCTGACCGGCGCGAAGTACATGAGCTTTGCCGAGGGCGTGGAGAAGGGCCTCATCAAGTTTGTGGAGGACGACTGCAAGGAAGCATTGTATGCGGCCATCGAGTCCTATCAGGTACGGCCGGGTCTCTGCAAGACCGCTGGCCTCAAGCTGGTGTACTCACCCCTCAACGGCACCGGACTGGTACCGGTAACCCGGGTTCTGAAGGACATGGGCATCACCGACATTACCATCGTGCCGGAGCAGGAGTATCCCAATGGCTACTTCACCACCTGTTCCTACCCGAACCCGGAGATTTATGCAGCGCTGGAGAAGGGCCTGGCCCTGGCCAAGGAAGTCGGCGCGGATCTGATGCTGGCCACCGACCCGGATGCGGATCGTGTCGGCATTGCCATGAAGTGTCCGGACGGCTCCTACGAGCTGGTATCCGGCAATGAGATGGGCGTACTGCTTCTGGACTATATCGCAGCGGGGCGTATCGAGAAGGGCACCATGCCGAAGAATCCGGTGGCGGTGAAGTCCATCGTTTCTACACCGCTGGCCGATAAGGTGGCAGAGCACTACGGCGTAGAGCTGCGGCATACTCTGACCGGCTTCAAGTGGATCGGCGACCAGATCGCACAGCTGGAGGCAGATGGTGAGGTGGAGCGCTTCATCTTCGGCTTCGAGGAGAGCTACGGCTACCTGGCAGGCCCGTATGTGCGCGACAAGGATGCGGTTATCGGTTCTATGCTGATTTGCGAGATGGCGGCTTACTACCGCTCCATCGGCTCTTCCATCAAGGAGAGACTGGAGCAGATCTACCAGGAATATGGCAGATACCTGAACAAGGTGGATTCCTTCGAGTTCCCGGGGCTTTCCGGTATGGAGAAGATGGCGGGCATCATGGAGTCTCTCCGGAAGGAGCCGCCGAAGGAGTTTGCGGGTCACAAGATCGTGAAGGCCACAGACTACACAAAGCCGGAGGAGACCGGACTCCCGAAGGCCAATGTATTGATCTACGATCTGGAGGATGGCGCTACCGTTGTGGTACGTCCTTCCGGCACAGAGCCGAAGATCAAGGCATATTACACCACCTTAGGAAAGGATCTGGCAGAGGCAGAAGCCGAGAAGGATGCACTGGCCGCTGCCCTGGCACCGATCTTTGCCTGAGTTGACGCTTGGGACCGTGGACGGCTACAGCTTCCTGCAGTGGACCATCTTCTTCATGAGCTACTGTATGCTGGGCTGGCTCTTCGAGTCCGTGTATGCCAGTCTGAAAACCGGAAGAATTCTGAACCGGGGCTTCTGTCACGGGCCCTGGCTTCCCATCTACGGCACCGGCGCGACACTGCTGGTGCTGCTGGCCTGGCCCTTCCGGGAACAGCGGCTGCTGGTCTTTCTCATCGGCCTGGTGGGCGGCTCCCTGCTGGAGCTGGCCACCGGCTTTGTCATGTATCACATTTTTAAAATGAAGTGGTGGGACTACTCGGATCAGCCGCTGAACTTTCACGGCTACATCTGCCTGCCGGCTTCGCTGTTCTGGGGCATACTGGCGCTCTTCATTGTCCGGGTGCTGCATCCCCATGTGGCGGCGGTTTCCCGGAACTGGTCCTACCTTCGCTTTGTGGTGATCAACACCATACTCTATACCCTTTTCGTCGAGGACGTGGTGCTTTCCATCCTGGGTGCACTGGATCTGAAGCGGCGTCTTCAGGTACTGGCGGAGAATTCTGAGGAGATCGAGCGCCTGCGGCTGTCCATTCAGGAGGCCCGGGAAAAGCTCAGTGAAGCGAAGCAGGATATGGATGCTGGCGTGGAGTACCTGAAAGAGGTACGGAAAACGGAGGGTAATGCTGCCGCCGCGAAAGTGGTGGCGGAGGGCACGGTGCAGGCCACCCGGGCAGCTGCAGCGGCCACGGTGGAGAAGGCCAAGGCCGTCACCGAGGGCCCTGTGGTGACCATGAAGGCCATTGCGGAAAATTCCGCGTCCACGGCCAGGGCCACCTTCAGTCGTTTCTCCCGGGAGAAGCAGGAAAAGCTGCAGCGGGAGCAGCGGCATATGGAGGAGCGTCTGGCCTATCTCGAGGACGGCGGTTCCCCGGGCCATGGTCCCATGAGCTGGTGGTCCAAGGCCATGATCCGCAACAACCCGAGCTTCTTGGCGGAGAACCGGCAGGGCGAGGCGCTGAAACGGGCGGCATTGCTGCGGAAAAAGGACAAAAAGTCTGCAGAAGCAGAAGCGTGATGCAGTGTAAAAGAAAAACGGCCCCGGCGAGTTGCCGGGGCCGTTTTTGTGTTGAAAAAATTCCTGTCCGATAGTAGTGACATGGGACAGATGTGTCATCGGGCTTAGTCCTGATATGCCTCGAACAATCTCCTAAACGCCGGGATGGACCGCACGATCATGTCGTGGTCCACGCAGTAGGAGAGGCGGACATAGCCGGGACAGCCGAAGCCGGTGGCGGAGACAATGAGGAGATCTTCCTGCTTGGCCCGTTCACAGAAGGCATCCGCATCCGTGATGGGAGACTTCACGAAGAGATAGAAAGCGCCTTCGGGCTTCACGCATTCGAAGCCGATCTCCGTGAGCGCTCCGTAGAGCAGATCCCGGTTCCGGCGGTAGGCGTCAATGTCGCCGGTCTGGCCGATGCAGTAGGGAATCATCTTCTGCATGAGACTGGGCGCACAGACATAGCCCAGGGAACGTCCCGCGCCGCAGACCGCATAGTAAACCGCTTCGCTGTCCGTTGCCGCATCCGGCACCAGAACATAGCCGATACGCTCGCCGGGAAGGGACAGGGACTTGCTGAAGGAGTAGCAGACGATGGTATCCCTATAGTACTTCGTCACATAGGGCGGCAGACTGTCGCCATAGACGATCTCCCGATAGGGTTCATCGGTGATGAGATAGATGGGATGTCCATATTCTGCGGCCTTTTCCGTCAGCAGCGCGGCCAGTCTTTGCAGTGTGGCCTCACTGTATACTGCGCCGGAGGGGTTGTTGGGAGAGTTGACAATGATGGCCTTGGTGTGGGCGTTCAGTTTTTCTGCCAGGTCCGCGAAGTTGATCTGAAAATCGGGAAGATCCGGTGCGACGATGACCGGCTTTGCGCCGGCGTTTCGGATGAATACAGTATACTCCGGGAAGAAGGGGGCCAGCACCAGGAACTCATCCTCCGGAGAAGCCGTCAGAGCCCGGAGGGTGATGGTGAGGGAGGCGGCCGCACCGCAGGTCATGTAAAGGTTGTCGGCCCGGAAAGCCGTGCCATAGGTCTGGTTCAGGTAATCCACGATGGACTGACGGGTCTCCGGATCGCCTTGGGCGGAGGTGTAGCCGTGGAGTGCCGTGGAAGGGAAATCCTGCAGCAGCTTCTGCAGGGTTTCGTTTACCACAGCTGGTGCCGGTACAGAGGGATTGCCCAGGGAATAATCATATACATTTTCGGGACCGACCACAGCAGCCCGCTGCTTGCCGTATTCGAAAAGCTCACGGATGGCAGAGCGGCAGCTGCCGAGACGGTACATATCTTCAGAAACGAACATAGTGGGATCTCCTTTGTGTTTTTCTGGTTATTATAGCACCGGGGGAGATGGCAAAACAAGATAATACAAAGAAGGCTCGGATTCCTCTCGAACCAGAAGTTCTCGAGGAACTTGCCTGCGGCAAGCGGCTCACCCTCTGGGTGAGCCGTCAGATCGTTACGAAGTTTGCCTGATGCAAACTTCTTCACTCTCGCCGCTAAGGCATCCACATGATAATCAAAAATCCTCCGACAAAAGCCGGAGGATTTTACTATATTATGGAAAGAGTCCTGGGAAAGGGGGAAAAACAGACTCTGTTCAACTAAGGAAGGGGGCTTCGGAGCTCTTGGGGAGCTCCGAAGTATGAGTATGAAAAGCTTTTTTGTTACATCTCTGTAACTGTCATTACTATATCGCAGCTTTGTGTCCTAAGTATGTCCCGTTTCTAAAAGGATTCTAAACAAATTTGAAATTTCTTACGAAAAGCAGAGGAAAGAATTGCGGACTTCTCCCTTTAAAAAGCGCCGGAGTTTAGCTATACTAATATGAAACAGTTCAGGAAGCGGAGGAATACATGTTTTCACTCATTTCAAACGATATTGGCATCGATCTGGGTACATCCAGCATATTGATATACATTAAAGGAAGAGGTGTCGTGCTGAAGGAGCCGTCCGTGGTGGCGGTGAACCGGGAGAGCAATCGGGTTCTGGCCTACGGAGAGGATGCCCGGCTGATGCTGGGCAGAACGCCGGAGAACATCGCGGCGGTGCGTCCCCTCCGGCAGGGTGTGATTTCGGACTATACCCTGACCGAGAAAATGCTGAAGTACTTCATCAACAAGGCCGTGGGCAAGCGGACCCTGCGGAAGCCGCGGATGTCCATCTGCATCCCCTCCGGTGCCACAGAGGTGGAGAAGAAGGCCGTGGAGGATGCGGCTTACCATGCCGGTGCCCGGGAGGTTATCATCATCGAGGAGCCAGTGGCAGCCGCCATCGGTGCCGGCATTGACATCGGAAAGCCCCAGGGAAACATGATCATCGACATCGGCGGCGGCACCTCGGACATCGCGGTGATCGCACTGGACGGTCCGGTGGTTTCCGAGTCCGTGAAGATCGCGGGCGATGACTTTGACGAGTCCATTCTCCGTTACATGCGGAAAAAACACAACCTGCTGATCGGGGAACGTACCGCCGAAGACATTAAAATCAATATCGGCTGCGTCAGCAAGCGGCCGGAGAACGTCACCATGGAAGTCCGGGGACGGAATCTCGTGACAGCACTGCCGAAGACCGTGGTGGTGAGCTCCGATGAGGTCATGGAGGCCCTGCTGGAGCCGGCGACCATGATTGTGAATGCTGTACACAATGTACTGGAGAAGACACCGCCGGAGCTGGCGGCAGACATTTATGAGCGCGGCATCGTCATGACCGGCGGCGGCTCTTTGCTCTATGGCCTGGACAAGCTGCTGCAGGAGAAGACCGGCATCAACGTGGTGCTGGCGGAGGATCCGCTGACGGCGGTGGCCATCGGCACGGGACGCTTCATCGACTTTGCCGGCAGCGAAGACGAGGAGTCGTAATTCGTGGAGCAGTTTGAGGGCTATATCGATCATATCATTTTTCGAAGCGACAAAACCGACTACGCGGTGCTGTCCGGCATCATGGAGGGGAAGGAATATACCCTGGTGGGCACGGTGCCGGGGCTGGAGGCAGGAGAAAACATCCGGGCCCAGGGGCATGAAAGCACCCACCAGATCTACGGTACTCAGTTCGTCATCGAAAGCTATCAGGTGGTGGCCCCCCAGACCGAGGAGGCTGTCGAACGTTATCTCGGCTCCGGTGCCATTAAGGGCATCGGGGCTGCTTTGGCTTCCCGGATTCTGAAGCGCTTCGGCGCCGACACCATGCGGGTCATCGAGGAGGAACCAGAGCGCCTGGCGGAAGTGAAGGGCATTTCCGAGAAGAAGGCCATTGAGATTTCTGCGTCTGTCAGTGCCAAGCGAAACATGCAGGAGGCAGTGATGTTCCTGCAGCAGTACGGCATTTCCGTGAAGCTGGCGGGCCGGATCTTCCAGCAGTACGGCAATGAACTCTACGACATGGTGCGGCAGAACCCCTATCGCATGGCCGAAGACATTGACGGCATCGGCTTCCAGAAGTGTGACGAGATCGCCCGGCGGGCTGGCATCGGGGCGGATTCCGATTTTCGCATTGAGTCCGGTATACAATATGCACTGCTCCAGGCGGAGAGTCAGGGGCACTGCTACCTTCCCATCACAGAACTGGGACAGGCCGTGAATACACTGCTGGGTCTGAATCTGCCGGACCTCCGACATTACCTTATGGAGCTGCAGATGGCGGGAAAGCTGGTGGTGAAGCAGGACAAGGTGTACCGGCAGATTCTCTACTACACGGAACTCACGGCGGCGGCGAAGCTGAATGATCTGAACCATATCACGGAATGCAGCGAGGCAGAGACGGACCGGCTGGAGGCGAAGATCGACGAGATCACCGGCGAAGAAGGCATTTCCCTGGATCTTCTGCAGCGGCAGGCCGTGTCCTATGCCCTGCATTCCGGTGTGCTGGTGATCACGGGCGGACCGGGTACGGGAAAGACCACCACCATCAACACCATCATCCGGCTCTTCATCGAGGAGAACAAGACCATCCTGCTGGCGGCTCCCACGGGACGGGCGGCGAAACGTATGTCCGAGGCCACGAAGTTCGAAGCAAAGACCATTCACCGGCTATTGGAGTACCAGGGGCGGCCTGAAAAGGACGAAAACGGTGTGCCATCGGAGAAGACCCGGGGGCATTTCGAGCGGGACGAGAACAATCCGCTGGAATGCGACGTGCTGATCATCGATGAGATGAGTATGGTGGACATTTTCCTGATGAACTCTCTCCTGAAGGCGGTGCCGACGGGGACGAAGCTCATTCTGGTGGGAGATGCCAACCAGCTGCCCTCCGTGGGTGCGGGAAATGTATTGCGGGACATCATCGCATCCCAGGTGATCCGGACCATTCAGCTCACCCACATTTTCCGGCAGGCGGCGGAGTCGGACATCGTGGTGAATGCCCACAAGATCAACGAGGGCGAGGAAATCGCCCTGGGGAAGCCGTCGAAGGACTTCCTGTTTATTCGCGGCAATACGCCGGAGCGGATCCTTCAGAGCGTGACGGTGCTGCTCATGGAGAAGCTGCCGAAGTACCTCGACACCGATCCCTTTTCCATTCAGGTCATGACACCCCAGCGAAAGGGCGCTCTCGGCGTGGAGCGCTTGAATGTTTTCCTCCAGGAGAGGCTGAACCCGCCTGCCCAGAACAAGCCGGAGCGGGAGATCAACGGCACATTGTTCCGCCTCCACGACAAGGTGATGCAGATCCGAAACGATTACAACCTCATCTGGGAAATCCGGGGTCGCTTCGGCATGGCCATCGAAAAGGGGGAGGGCGTCTTCAACGGGGACATCGGCACCATCACGGAACTGAATCGGGCGGCGGAGACGCTGACGGTGCAGTACGACGATCGTTTTGTAGAATACAAGTTCAGCGAATGCGACAACCTGGAGCTGGCCTATGCCATCACCATCCATAAGTCCCAGGGCTCCGAGTATCCCGGGGTGATCATCCCCATGTACCAGGGTCCCCAGATGCTGATGAACCGGAACCTCCTTTATACGGCGGTGACCCGGGCGCGTTCCTGCGTCTGTCTGGTGGGCAGTCCCCAGGTGTTTGAAAACATGCTGCACAATGCCGCGGAGACGAAGCGTTACTCGTCTCTCGGGGAGCGGATACGGGAGGTGAAGGATGGCGCCCTGGGAAGTCAGTAAATCTACAACTGCAGAGGATAATGTCGGCGGGCTGAAGGAATCTGTCCTGTCCATGCTGTATCCGCGGCGCTGCCCGGTCTGTGACGGGATCCCGGCACCCCGGGGACGGCGAATCTGTCCGGATTGCGTCCGGAAGCTGCAGTTCATCACGGAACCGGTATGCAAATGCTGCGGGCGCGAAATCCGGGAGCAGGAGGGGGAGTATTGCCAGAATTGCCTGAAGCATCAGTTCAGCTTTGACTACGGCATTGCCCTCATGAATTATACCGATGATGCCGCCCGTTCCATGGCGGCCATTAAGTACAAGGGGCGGCGGGAGTATTTGGAATATTACGGCGCAGAGGCGGTGCAGCGCTGCGGCGAACAACTGCGACAGATGCAGTTGGATGCCCTCGTGCCCGTGCCGGTGCATCCGGAGCGGCTGCGCAAGCGGGGCTACAACCAGGCGGCGGTGCTGGCGGAAGAACTTTCCAAAGGATTGGGCATTCCGGTCTATGAACCCCTGTTTCGGGCCCGGAATACGAAGGCGCTGAAGGAATTGAACGCAAGCCAGCGCCGCCGGAATCTCCAGCAGGCCTTCCGCAGTGAACCGCTGCCGCCGGACGTGCAGCGCGTTTGTATCGTGGACGACATCTTCACCACCGGGGCCACCATGGAGGCCTGCACCCGGGCCCTTCTTGATGCCGGTGCCCGGCATGTCTTCAGCTTCTGCCTGTGCATGCGGAGCGATGCGTGACGGCGCTGCCGGGTGGATGAAAAGAGAAGTAGAATGAAATGGCCACGAGACATCCTGGGAGAGGAGGAATGGCGATATGAACCCTACATTGCGGCTGCCGGTGGGCATCGAGAGCTTCGAGCGGATGCGCCGGGAGAACTATTTTTATATCGATAAAACCGGGCTGATCGCGCAGCTTCTGAACGCCGGTGGCATGGTCAGTTTGTTCACCAGACCCCGCCGTTTCGGCAAGACCCTGAATATGAGTATGCTGCGCTGCTTCTTTGAGATCGGAACGGATCCGTCACTGTTTGACGGGCTGGAGATTTCCAAAAGTCCAACGCTGTGTGAAGTCTATCTTGGAAAGTTTCCGGTGATCTTTCTCTCACTGAAGGATGTGGAAGGACCGGATTTTGAAAGTGCCTGCGGAAGCCTGCGTACCTTGCTGCGCCGGGAAATGCGGCGTCACGGTTTTTTGGCGGACAGTACAGATATATCCGAAAATGAAAAGGGGGCTTTTCGTCGCTTTCTGGCGGAGCAGGACACGCGAGAGGATGTGCAGGACAGCCTGAAGATGCTTTCCACGCTGCTGTACCGGCATTACGGGCAGAAGGCCGTCATCCTGATTGATGAATATGATGTGCCATTGGATAAGGCCTTTCAGAATGGCTATTACCGGGAAATGCTGGCCCTGCTCCGTTCGATCCTGGGTGCGGCGCTGAAAACCAACGATGCCCTGCAGCTTGCCGTGCTCACCGGCTGTCTTCGCATTTCCAGAGAGAGCATCTTTACCGGCCTCAACAATTTCAAGGTGCTTTCCATCACGGATGCGCGCTTTGATGAACAGTTTGGCTTCACGGAAGGAGAGGTGGAAACGCTGCTCCGCTACTATCGGCTGGAAGAGCATATGGCGGAAATGAAGGCCTGGTATGACGGGTATCGCTTCGGCAATGCGGATGTCTACTGCCCCTGGGACGTGATCAATCATGTGGATCTTTTGCTGGCGGATCCGCAGGCCGCGCCGCAGTCCTATTGGATGAACACCAGCGGCAATGCCTTGGTGAAGCGCTTCATCGAGAAGGCGGATAAGACCACGCAAAAGGAAATCGAAGGACTGATTGCGGGAGAATGCATTGAAAAGCAGCTGTATCTGGAGCTTACCTATGATGAGATCGACAGCAGCATCGAAAATCTCTGGAGCGTATTGTTCACCACCGGATATCTGACCCAGGACGGCAGTACAAAGAACGAATGCTATCGGCTTCGAATCCCGAACGAAGAGGTACGGGATATTTTTCGGCGTCAGATCCGGGAATGGTTTCAGCAGGTGATTTCCCGGGACAAGGGCCTGCAGAATTTCTGGACCGCTTTTGCGGCCGGAGATGCCGAGGGCGTAGAAGCGTATCTCAACAAAATGCTGAGCAAAACCATCAGCGTGTTGGATCCCAAGGGGAGTCAAAAAGAAAAGGAGAATTTTTACCATGCCTTTCTGGCGGGGATCCTTGTCGGAAACGGCGAATGGGCGGTGCTGTCCAATCGGGAAGCCGGTAGCGGCTTTGCGGACCTTCTGATCGAAATCGAGGATCCGGATGCCGGCATTGTGGTGGAGCTGAAAAGTGTCGCAACGCTTTCGGCCCTGGAGCAGGCCTGCGGACAGGCCATGCAGCAGATCCGCAACCGGGAGTATGACCGTTACTTCCGGGAGGAAGGCCGGGAACAGATCTTGCGCTATGGCATTGCCTTCTGCAAAAAACGCTGCCGGGTGGTGGCGGAACGGGCGTAGGACGTTATTACGAGCTTTGGAGTTGCTCACAAATTGCTTTTGTTGTAGCGAATTCGTTGCCTTCGACTGCAATTATATAGCTTACGTCTGGATGGTGCTGCTGTAGTTGCCCTGTTGCCTGAAGGATTCTCTTTAAGAATAATCTGTTAATGGGTGTCATCGGAGAGCAATAGTCAATTTTGATAATCAGTTCTTCGACGTCATCCAGTTGATCCATCTGCTTGGATATCGCAGAAAGATTATCCGTTAAGAGATTAGAACCCAATAGGATGCGCCTGCAGTGTGGAAAATCAAATATATTGCGTTCTGCTTCTATGAAAAATAAGTTGTCATAGTCAGGTTCCCAGATTTTCACCTTAACATTCATTGCAGGCGGCTTGCCATCCAGATGTGAAGAAAGAATTCTATAAGTTGATTTCATTGGTATCGTCCTTAAAAATCGAAGCTTATGCCTGTGTCACATTTGATTGCAAGGTTAGCCAATTCCAGCATGGTATCATACACTTGCTTTAAGTGGCTACTGGTCGGTTGTTTTAAACGATTCTCCAGCCAGTCTTTGAACTTTAAACATTTTTCAGGAGGAAAGAAGTCGCAATCTCCCCAGTCAAACAATGCATCCAGCTTGGACCACATTTCCGAAAGAAAGCCGTCTGTTTCCAGTTCTTTTGAAATTTCATCATCAAAGTAAAATTCTTTGATATTTTTGCCGTCAACATAAGTGTATTCCAAGCTACTGCCATAGTGCACGGCATTCTTATCCAAAGCTACACGAATCCACATACTTACATCTCCTCTCTGCGCTTAATTTTAAAATGCGTCTTTTCCAAGTCTCTCGATGGCGTTCCATCAAGCAAGCAGTAGGATTTTGCATTTTTATCATAAATTCGCAGATAGCCAGCAACTTTATCGCATTTTACGATGTACCTGCTGCCCTCAAAATTGTATTTCACCCCACCTTCTGTGTGCTGCATTGCAACATTACCGTTTTCAGGGATAAAGCGGTCGACGATTTCATTCAGATTGACTTTTTGCTTGATCCAGTTTTTGTTATTTTTTGCTTCGCGCGCTTTGCTGCGATTATATCGTTCCTGTTCCAGGGAACTTGATGGAACCAGGTTTTCGATGTAGTCTTATGAAGCACATTGAATTGCCGTTCCAGCGGCTTTTCAGTGTGCTTTATTTTTTCAAGCATAAGCATCACCACCTTTCATTGGTTTCTGCTACAACCCAGTTGCTGCGGTTTACTGAGCTCTTGCCAAATCCAAAAGCTGCATAAAATAATATCTTCGGCCACGTTTGCGATCGTCGCCAAGAAGAATATGCTGTTCTTCCAATTTGTCCAGATAGCGTTTTGCTTGTCCGCTTGTTACAGAAAGCTGCTCGGCTAAATAAGCGGCATTAAGAACGGGCTGCGTAAAGATGCACGCAATGATCTGGTCAAATTTAGGGCTGTTGATTGAATCCTTGACATCTACTTTTGTCTTTTGGTAGAGCTTATTTAAATCATCAATGTACCCGCTCAGTTTTTTAGACTGCACGATACACTTTTGCAGGAAAAAGCGAATCCATTCATCGTAGCTGTTCAAACGTGAATCGGTCAGCTTTCTGTAATAAACGCCTTTGTCCTGACTGATCGCCTCGCTGATGTAGAAGAATGGGAAGTTGATGACACCGGATTTGTAGAGATACAAGCTTACCAGTAAGCGTCCAACGCGGCCATTTCCATCCTCGAACGGATGTATTGACTCAAACTGACTATGAACAATAGCCGCCTTGATCAACGGATTGATTTCATCTGTGGTAACATTCATGAACCTCAGCAGATCCTTCATATAGGACCGTGTTTCGGTGTGTGATGGTGGCGTAAAAACAACTGTCCCTGCGCTGTTTACGATAAAGTTATCCTTCTCCTTATATTTGCCAATACAAGATTGCTTCTTGGGTGGCAGTATGCCGGTCATCATGATTTTATGAAGTTCATACATTAATTCATCGGTAAATCCGTGTAAACGTAAGTAATCAGTTCCGTAAAGAATTGCATTTGTATGGTTACGGTATTCAATGATTGCTTTATCTTTTGTATCCTTTGATGTCCGGATATTGTCCTCCAGGACGTCTGTAATGGTTGTTTCAGTCCCCTCAATCAGCATAGACGAGATTGCTTCCTTGTTACGAAACATAGGAATCAAAATGCTATTAAATTGATAGCTGGAGATTTTGGCCTCGAGTACACCAAGAAGTTTCGAGGCTTCAAACAATTCGTTGATAAAGCTATTGGCATTAAAGTCGTTTTTTCTTTCGCTTAATGTTGCTAAAGCCATTGTATTCGCCTCCTTTTTTGCATTATAGCGCAATAAGATATAGAATTTCAAGTCCTAACCTGCATGAATTTTGAAATGATGCAGGCTAAATGGCTGTTTTCGTTCTTTGGCAATCAAAATAATCGGTAAAAGCATTTTTGGTGGTTTACAATAAAAAAATTGATTTTAATGTTTTTGGTGAAAATGTGGAGTTTTATGGCCGGAATTGCCTTTTTTGTCTGGCAAAATGGTGGCAATCCCCGCGGGACGCTGGTATTATGGTTAAATACTTGCCATACTTAGAAGTTGAAGTTATGGGAAAAATTCTCAAACTGAATAGCACTGCGGTTGGCTTGGCTCTTGCGGAGGATGGAAAGATGGGAAGCGGGAAGGCAATGCGGAAAAAGATGCGTAAAAATGCTGTACAGTTTTTCGTTGGCGTTTTTGCGGTGATACTGGCTGTACTGATCATCGTGATGATGCAGATTGTCTCCGGCATCCAGGGAACAGCGCGCGTGGTCAACTATGCCGGACTGGTGCGTGGAAAAACACAGCGCATCGTCAAGCTGGAGATTTCCGGTCGGCCGCAGGAAGACATGCTCCGGGATGTTGCGTCCTTCATCAATGGCCTTCGGAACGGCGATGACGCGCTGGGACTGGTGCGCCTCGATGATACGGCCTTTCAGAACAAGATGCAGGAATTGGAAGCGTATTTTTCTGTCCTCCGCGATGAAATTCAGCTGGTCCGGGAAGTGGGATACGAGAATACGACGGTTATAGAGAAGAGCGAAAGCTTTTTCGGGATCTGCGATGAAGCGACCGGACTGGCGGAGGCCTATTCCCAGCGGAAAGCATCCTCACTGACGGTGCTGGAAAGATACATCACAGCGGACATCACAGTGCTGATACTTCTGATTGCCTATGAATTTGTGAAGGCCGTACGTTTTGCAGCGATGAACCGCGTACTGCAGAAAAAAGTTTATCTGGACCAGGCGACAGGACTTCCCAATAAAAATAAATGCGAAGAACTGCTGGAGGATCCGGAAGCGGCAGCAGCGGACACCGGCGTATGCAGCTTTGATCTGAACAATCTCCGCCGCATCAACAACAGCATGGGACATGAGGCAGGGGACGCCTATATCCGGCGCTTCGCCCAGTGCCTGCGGGCGTCCATGCCGGAAAATCAGTTCGTGGGACGCGCCGGCGGCGATGAATTCCTGGCCGTCACCTATGGCTTGGACCAGGCCGCGCTGGAGGAATGCCTCGATCATGTAAAGCATGCCATGGCGGAGGAATCGAAGGCCCATCCGGATACGCCCTTAAGCTATGCGGCGGGCTTTGCCCTGGCGAGTGAGTTTCCGGGCAGCACTCTGCGGGAGCTTTTTAATTTCGCAGATAAGAACATGTATATAAACAAAAATCACGTGAAGCGGGAGGAGGCCGCCGCAGAAAAACGCCTGGATTTCCAGCTGCTGAAGCTTCTGAACCGGCACGGCAGAAACTTTTCCGACTGCCTTTACTGTGATGTCCGCATGGATACCTACCGGACACTGCGGGCCAGCGCGGACTTCTTCCTGGCCGCAGACGGCAGCTATTCCGGCGCGGCCGAGCAGATCGCGGCGGAGCGGGTAGACCGGGAGGATCGCGCATGGATACGGAAGAGCCTGCAGATCACTTCGCTTTCCGAAAAGCTGCAGAAGGAAGAGGACCTTCTGGAGCTGCAGTATGACGCCGATGGCCAGGGCAGCTACAGCCGTCTGACATTGATCCCGGTGGATTGGGACGCCCAAGGGAAACTGCATCATTTCCTGCTGGCCTTTGAGACCATCCGGAAAAGCGCGGACAGCCAGGCGGATGCGAAGGCGCAGCTGATGCTCTATTACGAACAGCTCAAGCAGTCGATCCTCGAGAACAGTAGCTTTGTGGATGCGCTTCTCGAGCTGTCGGACACGATCTATACGGTGAATCTGACGAAGGACGTTCTGGAGAAAAGCGTCGTCTTGAATGCGAAGGATGAAGAGGATGCACTGTTTATGGATTACCCGCTGCCCTGCGCGTACAGCGACTATTGCAGCGAATACATAAAAATGGTGACCAAGGAGACACTGGGAAGCTATCGCATGTCGGACGATCCGGCCCGGCTTCTGCAGCGCTTTGAAGCGGGAGAGAAACGCATCTCTGTGGAATACTGTATACAGGATGAGACGAAGAAGATCCGCTGGATACGGAAAACAGTGCTGATGACCCAGACCATCGTGTTTGATACCGAGCTTTCCCGTGAAATGCCGATGGTTTATGCGATCATACTGCTGAAGGATACCACCAATATGCACGCCCAGGACGAGCAGGAACGGGCCCGTCTGCAGGCGGCCTATGACGAAATGCAGACGGCGAACCGGGCAAAGACAGAGTTCCTGAGCCGGATGAGCCACGATATCCGCACGCCGCTCAATGGCATCATCGGCCTTCTGAAGGTGGATGAGGACCATTTTGACGACAGGGAAATGCTGATGGAGAACCACCAGAAGATGCAGGTGGCCGCCGGACATCTCCTGTCTTTGATCAACGATGTGCTGGAGGTGAGCAAGCTGGAAGAGGGCAAGATTGTCCTCGCCCACGAATGCATTTCCGTAGCGGATATGAGCCGTGACGTTGTGAGTATCATCATTGAACGCGCCGTGGAGGCGGGCATCCATTGGGAATATGAGCAGGGAAAAACGGAGATCCCGTATCCGTATATTTATGGAAGCCTTCTTCATCTCCGGCAGATCTTCCTGAATCTCTATGGCAACTGCATCAAATACAACCGCCCGGGCGGAAGAATCAACACGAAGGTGGATGCGTGGGCCCTCTCTGACGGCAGATGCGCCTACCGCTGGACGATTTCGGATACCGGCATTGGCATGACGCCGGAGTTTGTTGCGCATATCTTCGATCCCTTCACCCAGGAGCATTCGGATGCTCGTAGCGTTTACCAGGGAACGGGCCTGGGCATGACGATCGTGAAGCGGCTGCTCGATCAGATGCAGGGAAGCATCGAGATCAGCAGTGAGGTCAATGTCGGCTCTACCTTTGTGGTGACCATTCCCTTTGACATCGCATCGCCGGAGGCAAAGCCGGTGCAGGAGGCGGTCGCGGAAGAAGCCTATGACATTCGGGGACGGAAGCTTCTGCTGGCGGAGGACAATGATCTCAACGCCGAAATCGCGGAGATGCTTCTTTGTGACCGAGGCGCTAATGTCGTCATCGTGAAAAACGGGCAGGAGGCGGTCGATCGTTTTCAGGCCGCAGAGCCGGGGACCTTTGACGCGATCCTCATGGATATCATGATGCCGGTCATGGATGGACTGGCCGCCACCCGGGCAATCCGGGCCATCCCGCGCGCGGACGCGAAGCGCATACCGATCCTCGCCATGACGGCCAATGCCTTCGCAGAGGATGCGAAAAAATGTCTGGCCGCCGGGATGAACGTGCATCTCTCGAAGCCGTTGCAGATCGACCGGGTGGTGGAAGAGATTGCGAAGTGCTGCCGGAAGGCAGAAGAAAGCGGACGTATAAATTCGTAGTAGTGTTGTATTTTTTTATTCATGCACTTGTAAAATAAGTCATTATCGTCTGCGAAATAAGTGTATAAAAACAAAAACCATCAAACTTTTAATGGTTAGACACCAAAAACCCAAGATGCAAGTACAAAAAACAGGTGATTTAATTGCAAATTCGTAAAAAACGTGATATTCTGATTTTGGTAGAATTGAAGAAAAATGAAGGAATTACGAATTTTCGAATTGCGGACAAAGCGCGAGGCAATTCTGTGGCATCGGTATTCAACATTCAATACCGGCGGCAAATGGATATAGAGGGGATGACCGACATGGGAAAAACAACGAAAGCGAATAAGAGACAGCAGGGCGGCACCTTTGTGGTACGCGTGGACGACAGAGAACGGGGAAGCTGGCAGGGACAGGTGATCTGGACAGAAACCAACCGGAAGCAGTACTTCCGTTCTACGCTGGAGCTGCTGCATCTGATGGAGGATGCGATGCGGGCCGGTGAGAGCGCAGAAACCGAAGAGAAGGAAGAGACAGAGGAGGCGGAAGGATGAGCTATACATCAAATCTTGTGCTGGTGGCAGTGGACACCTATGGAGAAAAGGACTTTTCCGGACGCATCTATACCCGCTATGACCGGGAACCCATCGTCTTTGAATCGAGTCTTTCCCTGCTGTGGGAGCTGGAAAAGTGCTATGACCGCTGGAAGCTGCCGGAAAATGCCGTCTGGTATCGGAGCTTCTGGAGCCGTCGCGGACGGAGGGGCCGGACGCAGAACGTAAACAGACCCTCCGCTGCAGAGAGCAAGAAGATTCTGGATATGCCGGCCGGACCGCTGCCCGAGGCAGAGGGAGAGCTGGCCACCATCCTGGTGGAATGTCAGCAGCGCCTGCACGGCGACTGGGCCGGCCGCTACTGGCTCGACACCATGGACACCGAAACCGATGCCCATAAATTCTCCAGCGCGCTGGAACTGATCCGCTGCGTGGACCAGTACATCATCAGCAAACCTAGGAAAGCTGGTGTTCTGTGGCAAGCAAACTATGAAGCTATGTAGCGAATCCGAAGCAGTTTGTATAAAGCTATTTAATAGAAGGGTGAGATTATGAAACGACTAAAAGAAAGGAAAACGAAACAGCTACTGGCGAAGACACTGGCGTTTTCCATGCTGCTGACCCAGATGTCCGGCAGCTTCAGCAACATCAGCGTCTATGCGGATGAGCTGGGTGCGACCGAGGAAAACGCAGGCGTCACTGTCAGCGGCAACGGCAAGAAGGTGGCGCTGGACATCTCCGGCGCAGAGCTGCAGACGGCAGTGGAAACCGCCATCCATGAGGGACAGCTGTCGGATCTTAGCGAACTCCGTGCGGTCAGCGGAAACCTCAATACAGAGGAAGCCTGGCGGGAGCTTCTCAGCGCCGGAACCGTATATTCCGTTCCCCTGCTGAGCGAGGAGACCCAGTCCGCCCTTTCCGCGGATGAAGTCGAGGTGCGCTTCTACGTGCAGAAGGATACCGCGAAGAAGACAGCGAAGGCGAAAAAGGAGCTGGTGCTCTATGGTGAGAACACCGAGCTGGAGGGCCTGCTGGCCGAGTTCGCGGATACCCGTCTGTCTGCTTTGGATAATGCTTTCAGCGCGGGTGAGGGAGCGGATGCGGACTATGTGCTGAGCGGCGATGAAAAGATCACCGTGCTCTTCCTGAACCATAGCGACGAAAAGCGTACTTTCACCCTGACCGTAAACGGCGAGAAGGCCGTCAAGAACTTGACCGTGTCCAGTGCCGAGGCCAGCATGAAGTCTGTGCTGAACTCCATCAAGAACGGCGAGATTTCCGGTGACGTGGCCAGTGCCTCCAATATCGTGCAGATTGCCGAGAGCACAAGCGCTGCAGCTGCAGAAGAAACCAGCACTGCGGCAGAGACAGAAACGGCAGCAGAGAATACAGAAGCCGCCGCAGAAGAGACAACAGCAGCTGCAACAGAGCGCGCTGCAGAGGAAACGACTGCAGTAGAGAGCAGTGAAGCAGCAGCGACCGAGGAGAGCAGCACAGCAGCAGAAGAGACAACAGAGGCAGCTGTGGAGACCGAGACCGTCGTGGAAACAACGGCAAAGGCAGAAGAGGAGACAACAACTGAGGCGGAGACCACCGCGGCAGAAGAAGTCACAGAAGCTGCGGCAGCAGAAGAAAAGAGCGAGACCGCGGAAAAAGAGCAGAAGACATTGACACTGGGATCCATTCGGGGACTGATGGTCATGGATGCCTTTTTTGGCAAGGCTTCTGCATCCAATGTCGACTCCGATATGGAAAAGAGCTGGAAGCAGGCCCGGAAGGAAGCCATCAAGGAGGCGCGGGAGAACGTTGAGTCCGTGGCGGCAGAGTGCAGCACCGCCCGTTATCTGCAGTTCACCCTGGCAGAGCTCACCGCCTTCGAGAAGAACAGCTTCGTCTATTCCGATGAGAACCTGACCGTGACCGCTGTGGTGGAAGATCCGGAAGCTGTGCCGGCAACAGCCGAGCTGCGGGTAAATCCCATCACCGAGGACAGCGCACAGTATACAGCATACATGGAGGCCCTGCAGACCGCAGACGCTGAGAGCGCATACAATGGCGAGAACACCAAGCTCTACGACATCGCTTTCTTCGCACCCGATGCGGACGGCGAGATGACAGAGCTCCAGCTTGAGAAGGGCGCTGTCACACTGAAGCTTTCTTATAAGAAGGAAGCCATCGAAAACGGCGAAGCCCTGACCGTGAATGCGGCAGAGGATCTCACCGTCCTCCACCTGCCGGTGAAGCAGGAAGTGAAAGAAGCCCAGGCCGGCATCGCCACCGTGGACCTCGACATCACCGCAGAGGACATCCAGGTGGAGAAGCTCGCCACAGAGAAGGTGCAGCTCGCCGAGACCGAGAATGCCATCGCCGTGGCCAGCGAGACTGAAGAAAACGGCGAAACCGTGACGGACGCGGCCAAGACCGTTGAGAGCGTGGAATTCAAGACCGAAGGATTTTCGGTGTTTGCGATAAAAGCAAATGAGCAGCAGACAAACACATGGCAGGGAACAGAGGATTTTAGTGTCGGGACCATTACAGATGGACTTGGCAATTTGACAAATTTTGCTGTTGCAGCAAAAGAATTTGATTCCACTGATCATGTAGAGGGAAATATTTATGTCGGCACGTTCAAACTGAGCGGCAGCAGTGCAAATTTAAATGAAGGCGGTAGAAGAAAGACATTAAATCGGGTTGACAAGATCACAATTAAAAAGACGTTGATCGGTCAAAATGAGGATGCATCATTTCAATTTTCGATTTGCGACAATGAAAATAAAGAGTTGGCATCTGTTGAGATCACAACAGATGAGCTCACCGGTGAATACGTAATTTCAAGAGGTGACATTCGATATGCAGAGGTCTTTAAGGCTCTGGACGAAGGAAAGGTGCTGCACGTTCAGGAAAAGGATACCGGTGATTATGACATCAGCTACACATATTCCGATGCGCTTCAGAATGAAAGTAGTGGAATCGCCGGAACCACGGATTCAAACTATATCGGTGAATTTGTGCCAAGAACTGTCGAAGTCCAAGTCCCTATCAAAGTTGGAGAGAACTTCTTTAATTCGGATCTTACCTTTGTGGGAACTGAGCCACGACTTAGTACAACCAGTGGTTATGTAGACATTGGAGATTACTTCACTGTAATGAACACTACACTGGGCAAATTCCGATATATTGAGGATTTGAAAGGTCAGATCAACGAAAAAATTGATGATACAAAAGAGTTGTCGGCAAAACTGGCCAAAGCGAAAAATGGCGCAGTTGATGAGACTGGCGGATTGAATGTTATCAATCTCATTTCCACAACGGGAAGACTGTCGAGCGATTTACAGGCAGCAAATTTCGAATCGCCCTATGTGAAGGACTTGGTGAATACAAATCAGGCGCTGCTGATCAATATTGATACAGCGGGATTCTCTGAGTATGCCCTTGATCCGCAGGAGGTTAGATATGATAATCAGAACCCGCAGACGGCGTACAATGAACTGGGCAGACGTATCATTTATAATTTTGTCACAACATCGGACGACCATGAAAATTTTTCTGCATTTGCAGGAACTGTAAAGTTGGAAAACCATACAGCGGGTATGGTTCTTGCACCGGCTGCGACAGTAAATCAAACAGGTGCGATGATCGAGGGCACCATCGTCGCAGCATCGGCAAGCCATAGTGGTCAGGAAATTCATAAGACGCCAATCATCAATGAAAAGAGTAAAGAAGTTGTTGTTAATGTGGTAAATACCCGAAAGGCTGTGAATCTCTCGGTTGAAAAAAAACTTACGGGAAGAGAGTGGAAGGATTTGGATGGATTTACATTTAAACTGACACCGGTAACACCGGGTGCGCCGATGCCGGAAAATGAGAGGGGTGAAGAGCAAACCGAAGTTACAAAGAATGCTACAAAGGCGGAACAGACGGTTCACTTCGGAGAAATCAACTACACGCAGGAAGGCACATATGTATACAAGATTCAGGAGCAGGTGCCGAGTTCGAAAGAAGATGGAATGACGTATGATAGCGCCGTTTACTATGCGATCGTAAAAATCACAAAAGGTGCTGCAGGAAAGCTGTTGTCCGAGGTGAAGTACAGTAAGGATATGAATGGTACGGCTTCGACAAGCAGCCTGACAGTTACCAATACGTACACAAAGGCGACAGCCGAAATCAAGGTGACCAAGGCAGTAGAGCCGTCAACATGGAACTGGGGAAACAATAAATTTGAGTTCAAGCTGGAACCGGTGACGGAGGACGGAAAAGATACACCGCCGATGCCGAGTGATGCAAGCAACGGCGTAAAGAGCGGTAAGGCAACAGCAAGCCAGAAGACAGTAAACTTCGGCGAGATCACCTATACAGAAGCCGGAGAATACAAGTATACGATTACTGAGGTAGAGCCGCAGATAAAGATCGCAGGCATGAACTATGACACAGAGTCTAAGACTGTAACTGTAAATGTGACAGCGGGCACAGATGGCAAGTTGAACGCGACTGTGGACTACGGAAATAGAAATACATCGCTCACGGTGACAAACACCTACAGCCCGAAAGACACTAGCGCAAGCCTGGAAGTAGAAAAAGAGCTGGAGGGTAGAGCGTGGAAGACTGGCGACAGCTTCACATTCACACTGAGTGCAAAGGAAGGCGAGGAAGCAACGACTCCGATGCCGAGCAGTACGAGTGTCACAATTACTAACGATACCCCGAACTATAAGGCAAGCTTCGGAAAGATCAAGTATACGAAGGCGGGAACGTACGAGTATACGATCAAGGAGACAGAGGGTAACATTGCTGGTGTGACATATGATAAGTCGGAGCATACAGCAACGGTAGTTGTCGAAGATGACGGCAGCGGACAGCTGAAGACCACAGTAACGTATGGCGACAACAAGGATGCGTTGAAGGTGACGAATACCTACAGTGCAAAAGACACCAGCGCAAGCCTGGAAGTAGAAAAAGAGCTGACGGGCAGAGCGTGGAAGACTGGCGACAGCTTCACATTCACGCTGAGTGCAAAGACGACGGGCGCCCCGATGCCGACAGGCGAAGGCGCAACCAGCGTGACGATTACCAATACAACGCAGGATCATAAGGCAAGCTTCGGCGAGATCAAGTATACGGCGGCGGGAGAGTACGAGTATACGATCAAAGAGACGAAGGGCAGCATCGCCGGCGTGACGTATGATGGAAGCAGTCATACAGCGGAGGTAGTTGTCACAGACAATGGCAGCGGACAGCTGACGGCCAGCGTAACATACGACAATGGATCAACAACCGTGCCGAAGTTCACCAATACCTACAAGGCGGCATCTGTCAAAGCCAGGTTCGAAGTCACCAAGGCAATTTCCGGCAGAAACTGGAAGGACGGCGAGGAATTCGGATTCACACTGGCAGCGCTAGACAACGAGCCGATGCCGGAACAGACCGTTGCGACCGCATCGGACATCCAGAAGACAGCAAGCTTCGGTGAAATCACGTATAGCGAGCCTGGTACGTATCGCTACACCATCACAGAGAATCAGAAGCAGGATGACCTTGTTTATGACACAAAGAGCTATCCTGTGGTGGTCACTGTAGAAGACGACAAAAATGGACAGCTGAAGGCGGATGTGAAGTATGATGACAACAAAAATTCGTTGACCATCACAAACACATATGAAACCGTCGAGATCCCCGTGGAAAAGCATTGGGATGACAACGATAACCAGGACGGCCTTCGTCCGGAGATCATCACGGTGAAGCTCCTGGCAAACGGTAAAGAAGTGGACAGCACGGAACTGCGGGCCGACAACATTAACCCGGAAGACAACTGGCTGACCCGTCTTGTGAAGAAGTTTGTTGTGATTCTGAACGAAGACAATGGCTGGAAGTATACCTTCAAAGATCTGCCGAAGTATGAAAACGGTGTAGAAATCGAATATACCGTTCAGGAGGAGGAAGTAAGGGGTTATACAGGAAAAGTTGAGACAAAGACAGAGAACGGTGTAACAAGCTTCATCCTCAACAACAAACACGATGTGGCCAAGATCAGCGTCCAGGGCATTAAGAACTGGGCGGACTGTGAGAACCAGGATGGCAAGCGACCGACGCATCTTTGGCTCCATCTCTATGCCGACGGCAAGAAGACGGACGAGATGGAGATCACTGCTCAGGATGATTGGAAGTATACCTTCGATGATTTGGACAAGTACAAGGATGGCAAGGAAATCCAGTACGAGGTCAGAGAAGAGAAGGTGGACGGCTACCAGGGTCAGGTGACCACAAAATCCGATATCGTGGACGACCGGGAGAACCTGGTTTACACGCTGACGAACTGCCATACACCGGAAACAGTTGAGGTGGATGTCACAAAGAAGTGGGACGGTCAGGTGCAGAAGAGCGCAGAGTTTACGCTCTATGCCAATGGAGAGGCCATTGACAAGCTGGTACTCAGCGACGAGAATGACTGGATGGGAAGCTTCGGAAAGCTGCCGAAGTACCAAGAAGGTCAGGTCGGCAAGGAGATCACTTATGTCGTGAAGGAGACGGCGGTTTCTCATTATGAGATTGAGGAAAAACGGACTGAGAAGGACGGCGTGATCGCCTATGTCTTCACCAATAAGTACATTCCGGAGAGCACACCGGAAAGCACGCCGGAAACAACACCGGAGGAGAGCACAACACCTCAGGAAAGCACGACACCGGAGACAACGGCACCCGAGACCACGACGGTGCCGGAAACTACCACGGTGCCTGAGACTACCACACCGCCCAGAAAGCACAGTGGCGGTGGCGGCGGTGGCGGAAACAACAGCTACCACAGTGTGACGCCGATCGGTGAGACGCCTACCGTCCTGGGTGAAACCAGAACCCGGGAAACGACAGAGGAAACCACAAGTGCACCAGTGCCCAAGGTCTTTGGCGTGATCCGAAAGACCGTGCAGACCGGTGACGAAAGCCAGATGGCGATGTACGCCATTGCCTTCTTCGGTTGCGTCGCAGCATTGGGCGCATGGCTCCTGCTGGGCAAGCGCAAACGCGAAGACTAAGATCTGTAAAGGATCGGGATGGCAGTTTGTGTCATTGATATAAGTGCTATAAGGGGCAGACGCATTACGCGCCTGTCCCTTTGCTTTGTGGAAATTCCGTAAATGGTAAATAACCCGTCAGGCTCAAAAGAAGCGCCAGCAGAAATGCTGGCGCTTGAAGTTTATCTGGATTTGGTTTT
>CAVFNN010000010.1:0-58976 GCA_963623925.1 bacterium
CTCGCCGCTATGGCATCCACCTATGGGCACCCGTCAGCCAAGCTGCCGCGAAGCCCATAGGTGGATAACACATAACCGACTCAGTTGACCATGTCTTTAAATGGTGTTAGAATAGCGAAAAAGTAAGGGAGGTATCGCCACATGATCAACGTAGCTATCGTGAGCCCGGATCATTCGCTGGAGCCGGTGGACAAGGTAATCGCCGAGCATGATTTCGGCTGCCAGTTCTATAAATATATCTATCGTAAGATGAGCGATATTGATGAGATTTACGCCGACTGTCGGGAGAAATGCGACGTCATCTTCTTCTCCGGCGAGCTGGGCTATCATTATATCAAGGGAAAGTTTCCGGATATCCGTATTCCCTGTTCCTTCACCGCCTATGAGCCCATTGACGTGCTGTCCATCCTGCTGAAATTCCAGATCGAGCATCCGGACATCCGGCTGAACCGGGTATTTTGCGACTTTTTGACCGTGACCAACTCCTATATGGATGTACCCCAGTACCTGCCCGAGGAGGAGTGTCCCTATTTTTTCACGGACACCCACTATGACTATAAACACATCACCGGCTATGCCCAGAAGCTCTGGAACGAGGGCCGCATTGACTGCATCCTCTCCCGCTCCATCAACAATCTCCGCCGTCTGGATGAGCTGGGCATTCCCTACTACGCGGTCTTCCCCTCCGAGGACATGATCATCAAGTCCATCCGCAACGCTCTGAATGAGCTGAAACTCATCAAGATCAGCCAGAAGGACGAACTGAACATCCTCATGCGCCTTCCCTTCTCCGAGGACATCGAGCAGGAAGAACAGGAATACCGGGAGGCCACCGTTTATAAGCTGCTGACGGATTACCGCAAAAACAACCACCTGCATTTCTCCATCAAACAGGGCTTCAACCAGTTCGAAATGCATGCCCAGGTGGAAGCGGGAACCCGGGATGTGGACTTCCTCCGTCCCGCGCTGCTGGAATTTAAGAAGAAGATCAACTTCCCCTTCCGCATCGGTGCCGGTATCGGCTCCTCCCAGGAACGCAGCCGTTACTTTTCCGAGCATGCTCTACTAGAGGCCAACCGCTACGGCAGAAACGACGCCTTTTTCGTGGGTGAGGAGGGCACCGTTGCCGGTCCTCTCTCTGCCGATACCAAGCTGATCTACAACTACTCCAACGAAAAGGCACTGCAGTTTGCCAGAACCTACGGCATCAATGAAACCAATATTCTGAAGCTCTGCAGCATGTTCCAGCAAGACGAGAAGCAAATCCTCAGCTCTCAGACCATCGCGAAGCTTCTGGGCATCACGCCCCGCTCCGCCAGCCGTATTCTGGCCAAGCTTCTGGAGCTTCATGTGGTGGCCCTCACAGAGGACAAACGCCGTCAGCCGGGTCAGACGCATCAGGGGCGTCCCACTCATTTCTACTGCTTCTGTCCCGCCGAGTTCAAGGCAGCACTGCTGTAGAGTCCGCCATCGTCACAATCGTATAGAAAGTACCGAAAAGAAAGGAGGCCTGCAGCCACGCTGCAGACCTCTTCTTTTTGATCCAACACTTTTTAATTCCCAATAACATTTCGAATGGCCACCGGGGTCCGGTAATTCCAGCGGTAGATCCGGATGCCGGAACGGGTGGAAGCCGCATTCACCACCTGACCATTGCCGATATACATGCCCACGTGGTTGATCGTTCCCCGGCGATTGGCGTAGAAGATCAAATCTCCCGGCCGCATACTGCTGCTGTCCACCTTAACGCCGCTTCTGGCCTGATCCCGGGATACCCGAGGGATGGAAATGCCGAAATGCTTCAGCACCGACTGGGTGAATCCGGAACAATCGCAACCATTGGTCAATGAAGTGCCGCCCCAGACATAGCGATTGCCCACAAACTGACAGGCATAGTTCACAATCTGGTTGCGGAAGGCCGCCGCCGCATTGGCCGCTTCCACGGCCGGCTTGTACTCCACCGCCTCCTGCAGGGCATAGGTCACAGAAACATTGTTGTCCCGCGTGGACACGTAGGCACCCTGCTCGCCATCCTCGTCATCTCCGGTGTCCAGTTCCAGCTGCACCCAGCCATCCAGCTGGTTCACCACAGTATAACGCTGATCCTTCGTGATCTTCGTCCAGGCCTGGGCATCGGTGGACGGCTCTGCCCGGACGTTCAGAGCATCCGTATTCACGATGGCCATCACCGAAGCATGACTCACCGCCAGACTTTCCGCCTCCGCACCGGTGGCCACCAGATCCTTTCGCACATAACCGGTCACCGCACCGGACTGAATCTTGTACCAGCCATCCTCTTCGCCCAAGATATTGGCACCGGCATACCCTGGGAATTTTCCCACGATGTTGTTGATGCCGTCCTCCTTCGGTGCCGAACGAATATTGACATAATCCTGGGCCTTCGATACGCCCAGCACGTCATACATGTTCAATACCTTCTGCCGGAGATCCAGGGACCGGGCCTCATCCAGACCGTAGCCAAGGGAAACATGCTCTGAAGAAGCCGACATATAGCCCACATCCGCGCCTTCGATATTGTCCGTCACGATTTCGAGCCAATCGGCATTCACCCGGCGCAGCACCTGGTACTTTTCTCCCTCGGCGGCAGAGCCGATGGTATTGCCGTCCGCAATTTCCGGTGCCGAACGAATGCGCAGCTTGTCGCAAAGCACGGTGGCCCGCACATCCAGGAGCTCGTCCACCTGCGCCTCGGCTTCTTCGCCCTGCAGCAGGTAGCTCGCGGAAATATAGCCCTCCATGCCGCCGGAACGCACCTGGGCCCAGCCCTCTGCGCCCTCCGGATTCAGCGCCAGAATGTCCACCGCAGCACCATTCTTCAGCATGCCCTGAATGTTGGTGATATCGGTTTGATCCGGCTTGGTACGGAAGTTAATGTAGGAACTGCACTGCACAATGCCGAGGTTCCCGTAAGCTGCCAGCGCTTCCTGCCGCCGGGTTTCCCGCAGCTGATCCGTGATCTTTCGGATCACCGATGCTGTGGAAATGTCTTCTTCCGGCATTACCGTTTCCGCCGCCTCTGCCGGTTCCGCCGGCCCGACGGCATTACCCCTCCGTCCCAGAAGGACGGCAAACAGCAGAATACACAAAACGACAAAAACGCCGGCGGAAAATCCGATGATTTTCCGATCCAGCGTACTGCCATTTTCCCTTTTGATGATCAATTTGGGAATCTTCATATTTTCACTCAGTGGGCCAGCATCATGCGGTCATTGGCAAAACTGCCGCCGGATGCTTCCTCAAATTTCTTCAGCAGATCCTCCACCGTCAGCTTCTTTTTCTCCTCGCCCTGCACATCATAGATGATTTTGCCGTTGTCCATCATGATGAGACGGTTGCCGATGCTGATGGCGTCATGCATGTTGTGGGTAACCATAAGGGCCGTCAGATGATCGCCCTCCACGATCTCCTGTGTGAGCTTCAGCACCTTGGAGGCGGTTTTCGGATCCAGTGCCGCCGTGTGCTCATCCAGAAGCAGGAGCTGCGGCTTCTTCAGGGTAGCCATCAGAAGGGTCAGAGCCTGCCGCTGTCCGCCGGACAGAAGGCCTACCTTCGAGGTCATACGGCCCTGCAGGCCGAGGCCCAGACGCTCCACCGCATCCCTGTAGAACTCCCGTTCCTTCTGGGTCACCGCCCAGCGCAGACGCCGCCGGTCACCGCGACGGAAGGCCAGTGCCAGGTTCTCCTCGATCTGCATATCCGCTGCCGTACCCTTCATGGGATCCTGGAACACACGGCCGATGTACTTCGCTCTCTTGTACTCCGGCATCCGGGTGATGTTCTGTCCGTTGATCTCGATCACACCGGAATCCACAGGATAGGCACCGGCGATCATGTTCAGCATGGTGGACTTTCCGGCACCGTTGCCGCCGATGATGGTGACGAAATCGCCATCATTCAGCGTCAGGTTGATGCCACGCAATGCCTTTTTTTCATTGACAGTTCCCTTGTTGAAGGTCTTTCGAACGTTTGAAATTTTCAGCATGACTCCTGCTCTCCCTTCTCCGCTGCTTCCTCTTCTTCATCGGAAACGCTTTCACGGTAGTTGCGGCTGGCTTTCAGCTTGGCTGCCGCCACCGGCACACAAAGGGCCAGTGCCACGATGCCGGCAGAAAGCAGCTTCATGTCGTTTGCCTTCATGCCCATGCGCAATACGATGGCACGAATCAGGAAATAAATCACACAGCCCGCCACTGCCGCCAGCAGCTTCGCACCGAAATTTCTGGCTCTGCCGAAGAGCACCTCACCGATGACAATGGCCGCCAGACCGATGACAATGGCACCGGTTCCCATGCCCACATCGGCATACTTCGTAGACTGGCAGATCAACGCGCCGGACAAGCCGACGAAAACATTGGCGATCACAAGACCCATGAGCTTCGACTTGTTGGTGTCCACGCCGAGCGCCCGGATCATATCCTCGTTGTTGCCGGTGGCCCGCAGGGAAGCACCGAGCTCGGTACCGAAGAACCAGTACAGCACGGCTACTGCCAGGATCACCACCAGGGCGCCTACGATGAGGGAAGCCTGGGACTGGGTAACGCCCAGCTTATCCACCCAGAAGGTAATGTCGGAATCGATCTTGTTGATGGACTGATTCGACTTGTCCGACATGATCCGCAGGTTAATGGACCAGAGGGAAATCTGGGTCAGGATACCTGCCAGAATGGCCGGGATGCCGAAAAAGGTATGCAATACCCCGGTGACCGCACCGGCTACACCACCGGCAATGGCACCGCAGGCCAATGCAATGGTGGGATCACAGCCCTTCAGCATCAGGGTGGCGCAAACGCAGCCCCCCAGAGCGAAGGAACCATCCGTCGTCATATCCGCAATGTCCAAAAGCTTATACGTAATGTAAACGCCCAGTACCATCAGAGACCAGATCAATCCCTGGGAAACCGCACCGAGCATAGATGCCAGCAAACCGCTCATCCAAAACCTCCTGTTGTCCCTTTTATCTTCTCTTCTGCGCGTCAAAGCTTTAACGCGCTGATTCGTTCATTATAGAGTATCCCCTCCGTCAATGCAAGCCTATGAATCAAAAAGAGCTCCCTCTGTGCATCACAGAGAGAGCTCCTTCGCTAAATGACTTTTACTGTACAGATGAGGTATCAATACCGAGAAGATCTGCTGTCTCCTGGTTGATGGTCAGCTCACACTTGTCAGCGGAAAGGTATCCGATGGGGATATCGGCCGGATTCTTGCCGTCCACAAGGATCTCCACTGCCTGCTGGCCAGCCAGGTAGCCAAGCTGATAGTAGTCGATGCCGTAGGTAGCCAGTCCGCCCTCGTTCACCATGCCGGACTCACCGCAAATCACCGGAAGCTTGTTGTCGTTTGCCACCTGGGCAACGGTAGCCATGCCGGCAGCAATGGTGTTGTCTGTGGGTGCATAAACGGCATCCACCTTGCCGATCATGGACTCTACAACGGTCTGAATCTCGTTGGAGTTGGAAACGGTATAGTCTTCATGGGCAATGCCTGCGGCATCCAGTGCGTCTCTGGCCATCTGCGCCTGAATCTCAGAGTTGGACTCTGCGGAGCAGTACAGGATGGCCACAGTCTTGGCATCCGGAATCAGCTTCTGCAGAAGGTCGATCTGCTCGGTTACCGGTGTGAGATCGGAAGTTCCGGTTACATTTCCGCCAGGTGCATCGTTTGTCTCCACGAGGCCGGACTCTGCCGGATCCGTCACAGCAGAAAGCACGATGGGGATCTCTGTGGTGGCTGCGGAAGCGGCCTGGGCTGCCGGTGTGGCAATGGCGAAGATCAGATCATCGCCGTCATTCACAAACTTCTCTGCAATGGTCTGGCATGCAGACTGTTCGCCGGAAGCGTTCTGCTGGTCAATCTCATAGCTGATGCCTGCATCGTCCAGTGCTGCCACAAAGCCTTCATTGCTCTTATCCAGTGCCGCATGCTGCACCAGCTGCAGGACGCCGATCTTATAGGTCGTGCCATCATCAGCCTTTGCTGCCTCAGACGCAGCCTCTGTTCCCTCTGCTGCAGCGCTTGTTGCTGCCTCTTCTGCTGCCGCAGTTGTTGCGGTGCTGCTTGTACCGGAACCACAGCCAACCATGGATGCTGCCATCATTGCAGCCATAGAGGCTGCTGCCCACTTCTTCATTTTCATAATGATCCTCCCATCTCAGCAGCTTTGCACTTTAAAGCGCTGATGTATTGATGCGGGTATTATACGGCAGAATTTTGTGAAATGCAATAGAGGAATGATATTTATAGTAGACATTCCGTGTGGTTATATTATATATTTAGCACCACCAAAAAATCCCCAAAACGCTTCGCCGCACAAGCGCGGCTCCGCATTTCAGAGATTTTTTGATGCCAAACATTTAGAAATTTACCGGTTCCTCGATCTCGCCGGTGCGGGCAATGTCTTCCAGCAGAAGCACCGGGCCTTCGCCGTGATACTCCTCCCGTTCCTCCATGCTCACCTTCGCGGTCAGCTTCACCCAGTCGCGGGTCGCATAGGGCGCGATCTGCGCCTCGTCACCCCGACAAACGAAACCCAGGAAGGTCATATCCTGCGCACAGCAGGTCATGGCCATACGTCCGGGAATGAACTCCGTGGCCGGCATCTGCTTCCGCTTCAGCACCATGGCCGAGAAGCTGATGTCCTTTCCGATGTAGCGCTCCGGATTGTCCATGCAATCCACAAACCAGATACCGTAGTCCTCCGGCTTCACCTCGATCTTCGGCTGGCTCAGATCATAGGGCAGATCCTCCGGCAGCATGTCCTGCGGGATTTCTCCGTCCTTGCCCTCCAGGATCAGCATGGCATTCTGGCCCATGGCGCGGATCTTCCGGCGGTAGTCCACCAGCTTGTCCTGCGGAATGTCATCACAGCGGTTCACGATGCATAGCTCCGCCTGCCGCAGCATCTGGCCCAGGAAGGCCTTCATATTGTTGAGGTACAGATCCAAGGTGGAACCGTCCACAATGGTGATGACCTGATAGATCACCCAGCTTTCCGGAAGGGATACCTGGTAAGCCGGCTCCCGTCCCTGCTGCGCCGCCAGCACTTTTTCACTCATGGGACCGTCATAGAGATCGTCCTGATTCCACATGCCGTTCCATTCAATAAGAATTCGCTCCGGCTGGTACTTCTTCTCCAGCTCGCTGAGATATTCCCGGTTGAACTGGGAAATATTTTCCATAACAATGGGAATCGTATTGTACTGCTTCAGGAAGTCCGGCTCATATTCATTTTCACCTTCCTCACAAAGCAGCAACAGTGTGGTGCCCTCGGACTGGAAGTACTCCTGGGCCATGGTATATTTGATAAACTCCGTTTTTCCGGCCTCCAGGAAGCCATTGATCAGAAATACGGGCAAGCTGTCATCATCCAGATCGTAGTTATCGCTTGTTGCCATTTCTTTTCTCCTTTATTCCTACTCTATTCAGCCCACGAAGGCTTCCTTCAGCAGCGCTTCATTGAGGTTCGCACCAATCACCACAACCTTACCGGTATATTCCGGTGAGCCCTGACGGATCTCGGTCTCGCCCGGCACCAGATCAAAGTACATCCACTGCCCGTCTGTATCCTTCAGCATACCCTTGCAGCGAACCACCATGCCGTATTTCTCGCTCTCTGCCATCTCGGCCAGAATGCCCTCCAGCTTCTGCCGGTCGAAGGCATGCACGGTCTCCAGGCCCCAGCTGGTGAAGATCTCGTCCGCATCATGCTCGCCCTCGCCGTGGTGGTGGTGATGGTGGTGATGATGGTTGTGGATCTGCACACCCTCCGGTGTCTCCTCGTGATGATGGTGATGCTCACCTTCTTCTTCATCCTCGTCATGATGGTGACCGCAGCAGCAATTTCCGTTCTCATCATAATGATGATGGTGTTCATGCGCCTCGTCCTCATCATGGTGATGATGGTGCTCATGCTCCTCCTCATCCTCGTCGTGATGATGGTGGTGATGCTCATGCGCCTCTTCATCCTCGTCATGATGATGGTGATGGCAACACTCGTGCTCCTCGTCTTCATCATGGTGATGATGGTGATGCTCGTGTTCCTCCTCATCCTCGTCATGATGATGGTGATGGCAGCATTCGTGCTCGTCCTCGTCGTGATGATGCTCATGCGCCTTCACACGCGCCATCACCTCACGAAGCATCTCCTCCTCCATGTTGTCGGGCTTCGAAATGATCTCCATCAGCTGCGCACCGCTGAGCTCTACGGCCGGTGTGGTGATCACTGTCGCCTGCGGATTCAGTGTCTTGATGATCTCCACTGCCTCATTGACCTTCTCTTCCTTCGCCACATCGGTTCTGGAAAGCACCACAGCACCGGCATACTGGATCTGGTTGTTGAAGAACTCACCGAAGTTTTTGGAATACAGCTTGGCCTTCTGGGCATCCACCACGGTCACAGCCGCATGCAGTTCCACCTCCAGCTTACCGGCAATGGACTTCACCGCACCGATGATGTCGGAAAGCTTGCCGACGCCTGAGGGCTCGATGATGATCCGGTCCGGATGATACTTCTCCACCACCTCGGACAGAGAGGTCTCAAAGTCGCCCACCAGAGAGCAGCAGATGCAGCCCTGGTTCATTTCCCGGATTTCAATGCCGGAATCCTTCAGAAAACCGCCGTCAATGCCGATCTCACCAAACTCATTCTCAATAAGTACAACCTTTTCTGTCTTCAGTGCTTCGCTCAGCAGCTTCTGAATAAAGGTGGTCTTTCCGGCGCCGAGAAAGCCGGATACAATATCTATACTCGTCATAATCTATTTGCTCCTTTCGAAGATCATCGCAAATTTAGCACTCTTCTTTAAACAGTGCTGATTATAGTTCCGCCGGATTTGCTTTGTCAACCGCCGCGCAGGAAAATTTGCAAGTAAAGTGCATTTATCCCGCAGCACTGCCCGGATCGCTTCCGCCCTTCTATTTTACGCATCCAGTGCTTTCACAGTCTCCACCAGCTCCGCCGCCGTTTCGATCAGTGCAGCCGCGCCATGTTCCTGCAGTTCCTTCCGTCCCCGGAAGCCGTAGACACAGCCAATGGCCGGCACTTTCGCTGCTGCCGCCGCGTCCATATCCGTCTTTGTGTCACCCACAAAAACACAGGCCTCCTTTTCCACCGAAAGGTGGTCACAGGCATCAAAAATCACGCCCGGATCCGGTTTCAGAGGATGGCTGCCGTCGTCCGCAGAGATATAGTCAAAATATCCCTTGCCGAAAACCTGATCCAGAACCTTCTCCGCCTCCACCATGGGCTTGTTGGTGACGCAGCCAAGCTTCAGTCCCTGCTCCCGCAGTGCCGCCAATGCTTCCTTCATCCCCGGATAGGCATCCGCCCGGTAGCAGCAGTTCTCCGGAAAGATCGAAAGATAGTAGTCACAGGCATCATCAAAATTCTCCATCACCTCATCCGCCTGCTGGTCCAGCTCGAAGGCACGATCCTCGTCCTTCCGCTCCCACTTCTCCGCTTCCCGGTACAGACGCTCCGCCGTGGCCGCCAGAGAGCGCTCCACAAAGGCCTGGTAACCGTCGCCCACATACTGCTTCGTCTGGGCCTCGGTGATGCTGTCCAGTCCGAAATGTGCCATGGTCTTGTTCATGGTATCCTGCAGACTGTAAATCGAATTCACAAGCGTTCCGTCCAGATCGAACAGAACGGCCTTTATTTTGTTCATGAAAGGGTTCCTCCTCGTCTCAAGAATTCAAACCTTTCCCATCATAGCATACTTGTGCTATGCTTTCACGGAGAAATAGACAATTTAAGGAGAAACACAAATGGCTTTTTACTATGCTGTTCGCAAGGGACGCAAGCCCGGCATTTATCAGAGCTGGGACGCCTGCAAGGCCCAGGTCATGGGCTACCCCGCCGCTGTATACAAAAAATTCAAAACCGAAGCAGAGGCGCAGGCCTTTGTAGAAGGGGATAATGCTGTCGCTTCGACTGCCGGGGCGGCGCCGACAGAAATCACAGATCCCAACGATATCCATACCGCCTGCATCGCCTATGTGGACGGCAGCTTCGAGAAAAACAGCAAAACCTACGGCTACGGCGTGGTGCTCATCGAAGAAAGCGGCGCATACACCACCTTCCAGGGCAATGGCCAGGATCCCGAGCTTGCCTCCATGCGAAACGTTGCCGGGGAGCTTCACGGCGCCATGCGGGCCATCGAAGAGGCGGTGCAAAGGCATTATCCCTCTATCACCGTGTTTTATGACTACATGGGCATCCAGTGCTGGGCCGAGGGCAGCTGGAAATGCAATAAAGAAGGCACAAAGGCCTACCGGGACTTCATTGCGAAGCAGCGGCAGGCCATTGAGATTCATTTTCAAAAGGTAAAAGCACACTCCGGTGTCCGCTTCAATGAAATGGCGGACCGGCTGGCCAAGGAGGCCGCGGGCGTCACAGGAGAATGATATTGTTCTCCCGGCAGGTTTCCACCATATCCGCCGGCCAGATCGAAGCCTGTACCTCACCGATATGGGCTCTGTCCAGCAGTAGCATGCAGAGGCGGCTCTGTCCGATGCCGCCGCCGATGGTATAGGGCAGTTCGCCGTTCAGCAGCATCTTGTGATACGGCAGGGAGGCACGTTCCTCACAGCCCGCCTTCTGCAGCTGCGCCTTCAGGGATTCCTCGGAAACGCGGATACCCATGGAAGAGATCTCCAGCGCACAGTTCAGCGTATCAAACCAGAAGAGAATGTCGCCGTTCAGGCTCCAGTCATCATAGTCCGGTGCCCGGCCGTCGTGGGGCTCGCCGTTGGACAGCTTGTCGCCGATGCGGGAAATGAACACGCAGCCATGCTCCTTCGTGATCAGGTTCTCCCGCTCCTTCGGTGTCTTGTCCGGATACATCTGCAGCAATGTCTCGGAGTCAATAAAGTAGATGTCATCCGGCAGCTTCTTCACCGCATGCGGGTACTTGTACCAGACCTCATGCTCCATGTGCTTGATGATACGGAAGATCATGCGCACGGTGCCCTCCAGGGTGGTCTCGTTGCGGTCCTCCTTCCGGATCACCTTCTCCCAGTCCCACTGGTCCACATAGCAGCTGTGCAGGTTGTCCAGCTCCTCATCCCGCCGGATGGCATTCATATTGGTATACAGTCCCTCGCCCGGAGCAAAGCCATAGCGCTTCAGCGCCATACGCTTCCACTTCGCCAGAGAATGTACCACTTCAATGGTCTCCTCCGGCTGCCAGGGCACGTCAAAGCTTACCGGCCGCTCATAGCCGTTCAGATCGTCGTTGAGGCCCGTGCTCTTCTCCACGAAAAGCGGCGCAGAAATTCTGGACAGCTGCATCTCTTTTCCGAATTCCTTCTGAAAGGTATCCCGGATGTACTTGATGGCTTCCTGCGTCTCCCGTACCGAAAGACGCGGATCATAATTCTTCGGAATGATCAGTCCCATAGTGTCGTTTCCTCCCTAAATATAATGGTTCAGCGCCGCTGCAATGTGGCGCTGAACCATTATTATACTTCCCTGAGCGCTATAAATCCACCATTGTTCCCCCGGCGGTCGCCCACGGCGCGATGTGAAAACATAAGCGACGGGTTGCAGCAGGTGCAAATGTCGGTGATCTCGAGATTTTCCGGGCGAAGCCCCGCCGAAAGCAATAGCGTCCGGTTCGCTGCCCAGAGGTCCAGCAGATACTTCTGCTCTCCGGCGGCATTCCTGCCCTTGTCGGTCAGAATGTCCTCTGCTGCCGGAAAGGCCTCCCGGAAACGCAGCGCCACATCCTCCGAAACTTCATAACAGTCCCGGCAGATGCTGGGGCCGATCACTGCCAGCACATCCTCGGGGTGGGTGCCGTAGTTCTTTCCCATGGCCGCCACGGCCTTTGCACCGATCTTCTGCACCGTACCACGCCAGCCGGAATGTACCGCGCCAATGGCCCGGTGCACCGGATCCAGCAAAAGGATCGGTACGCAATCTGCCCAGAATACCCCGAGACAGAGCCCGGGCACATTGGTGATGAGGCCGTCCACATCCCCGTAATCACGGACTCTGGTGAGACCCTTTCCGGCATCCGCTTCCGTCACCACGCGGATATTGTCGGTATGGGTCTGATAGGTCAGCACAAAACGCTCCGGCGGTACCGACAGGAATTCCGCCATTCTCCGGTAGTTTTCCCGCACGGCGGCCTCCCGGTCACCCCGTGTGAAGCTCAGGTTCATGCTTTCATAGATGCCTGTGCTGACGCCGCCGAAGCGGGTGGAGAAACCGTGCTGCACCAAGCCGGTTTCTGCCAGCAGCGGCGATTCCAATGCCTGCAATCCCTGCTTTCCCTCTCTCAGTCGGAGAACCGGTATATCCCCCTTCCGACGGATCTTTACCGCCGAAGACATTGATCCGGACATCCCTCAGGCCTCCAATACCTTCCGCAAAGTCTCTGCCTTTCCGTCCCGGAAGACATAGCCATCCATGCCAATTTCTGCGGCACCTGCGATGTTCTCCGGCAGGTCATCGATAAAGAAGCAGTCCTCCGGCTTGAGATTGAAGCGGCGGAAGAAGCGCTGGAAAATCACGTCCTGGGGCTTCACGCACTTCTCCTCTGCCGAGAAAAAGACACCATCATAGAGATCTGCCTGGGGCATCACCTCGCGATAGCAGTCCGGCAGGCGAAGGCTGGCATTGGACAGGATGTAAATATGCTGTCCTCTGTTCTTCAGGGCCGTCACCACCTCGGCCATGCCCGGCTTCTCCCACATATTGTAGAGGTGCCAGTCCCGGAACGCAAGACGCGCGATCTCTCGCACCCTGTCGGAGGACATGCGGGGCAGCCAGCGGGATTCCGCCACTTCCTCGGTGATGAGGCCGCCGTCCAGCTTGAACCACTCCTGGGAGCAGAACATCACGTTGTGGATTTCCCGGATCACCTCCGGATCGTCCGTATAATGCTTTGTCACGAGATCAGACTCGTACTCGATCAGCACATCTCCCATGTCGAATACGATGTTTCGATAGTCTTTGATGTTTTTCATAGAGGTAAGGTTCCTTTCGGTGATACCAAATAGCTTAAATAAAAACAAAGTCTCAAGCAATTGCTTGAGACTGAATTTCATCTAATGGATTCTCCATCCGGTGGGCGCCCCGCACCAAACTTTTTCACAGCCTGATGGGCACCCGTAAGCCAAGCTTACGCTCAGCCCATCAGGCTAGATGACGGATCCGGGAATCGAACCCGGGATTCAGCCGTGAGAGGGCTACGTCTTAACCGCTTGACCAATCCGCCATAAGTATAAATTTTATACCTATCACCCGTTAGGGTGATAGATGACGGATCCGGGAATCGAACCCGGGATTCAGCCGTGAGAGGGCTACGTCTTAACCGCTTGACCAATCCGCCATAAGTATAAATTTTATACCTATCACCCGTTAGGGTGATAGATGACGGATCCGGGAATCGAACCCGGGATTCAGCCGTGAGAGGGCTACGTCTTAACCGCTTGACCAATCCGCCATAAAGTCGCTGCGCATCAGCGACTCGTGTATGATAGCAAATCAATATTCGTCTGTCAACAGATTTTTTCCAAATCTTCAAAAAAAGTCGGATAGGAAATGTCGATGCAGTCTGCATCCCGAATGACGAGCGCACTTTCCTTCTGCAGAAGCCCCAGTATCGCGAAGGTCATGGCAATCCGATGATCCTTGTGGCTGTCGATCTCCGCGGACTTGAGTGCTAACCCGGCACCCTGTCCCCGGATCACCATGCCGTCCTCGGTCTCCCGGCAGTCGATGCCCATCGCCGTGAGTCCTTCCGTCATAACACGGATACGGTTGGATTCCTTCACCTTCAGCTCCGCCGCATCCTTGATCACCGTCTCACCCTCTGCCGCTGCCGCCACCGCCGCGATCATGGGAAGCTCATCAATAAGACGCGGGATCACCGATCCGCCGATCACAGTACCCTTCAGCGAAGAATGCTTCACCAACAGGTCAGCCACCGGTTCCGAACCGGAAACACGCGTGTTCAAAAGCGTGATGTCCGCGCCCATGTTCCGGTAAACCTCCAGAATGCCGTCCCGAGTGGGATTCACGCCCACATTCCGGATCAGGAGTTCGGAACCCGGTACCAGCATGGCGGCCGAAATGAAGTAGGCCGCACTGGAAATGTCGCCCGGCACCAGCAACGTCTCTTCCGGTGCTGTCAGCTTCGCCGCCGGCTGCACCGTGATCTCCGCGCTACCATCCGGCAGGATGCGCGTCTCCACCTCTGCCCCCAGAGCCCGCAGCATGCGCTCGGAATGGTCCCGGGAAAGAGCCGGTTCATGCACCGTGGTGGCACTGTCGGCATAGAGACCGGCAAAGAGAATCGCCGATTTCACCTGGGCAGAGGCCACCGGTGATTCATAGCGAATCCCATGAATCTGACTTCCTTCGATATGCAGCGGCGCGCAGTCATTACCCTGCAAAGAAGAGATCCGAGCCCCCATCGCGGTCAATGGACGAATCACACGCCCCATGGGCCGCTTCTGTATGCTGGCATCTCCCGTCAATTCCGCCGTGAAGGGCTGCGCCGCCAGAATACCGGACAGAAGCCGGGTGGTCGTGCCGGAATTGCCGCAGTCCAGCATTTCCCCCGGCGCCTGAAGGCCGTGAAGCCCCTTGCCTTCGATCCAGAGTTCTGTTTCGTCCTCCGAAAGCCGGATGTCGATTCCCATTTTCCGGAAGCATCCGATGGTGGACAGGCAGTCCGCGCCGTTCAAAAAGCCCTGCACATGGGTTGTGCCTTCTGAAAGGGCCCCCAGCATCACCGATCTGTGGGAAATGCTTTTGTCCCCCGGCACCGTCATTTCTCCTCTCAGCGCTCCGCCTGCGCCGCCAATGGTTCTGTTCATTAGTCTACAAATCCCCTCATTCGAATGTAATCCAGCATCAGCGCTTCCATCTCGTCATAATTGATGCGGGAAGCATTGATCATCAGGTCATAGTTGTCCGGCTGCATCCAGTCCTCGCCGGTATAGTACTTATGGTACTCCTTCCGCTCCTTGTCGATCTTACGGATGCGGCGCAATGCCTCCTGCTCGTCCACCTTGCAGTAGTCCATGGCACGCTTTGTCCGGGTCACCAGATCCGCATAGACGAAAAAGTCCACATGGTCCTCCATATTGGCCTCGGTCAGAATATAGTTGCTGCAGCGTCCCGCGATGATGCAGGTTTCGTTCTTGGCGATTTCCCGCAACACCTCTGCCTGGAAACGGAAAAGATTTTCCGGCGACACGATGCTCTCATCCAGCTTCGGCTTACCAATATCCGGCTTCATACTGTCGATGATCTTGTACAAAATGTTGTTGCCGGCCTTCTCATCCGCCAGTCGGAAATACTCCTCGCCGATGGCCGCCCGCTCCGAGGTCAGCTTCAGAATGTCATTGTCATAAAAATGAATGCCCAGCTTTTCCGCCAGCCGTTTTCCTACGATGCGTCCGCCTGAGCCATACTGTCTGCCAATGGTAATCACGAAATGCTTTTTCAACATAAACGAGCCTCCTTTCGCTTCTGTCTGCTTCTATTATAATAGAAAGAAAGCCCCGCTTCAAGAAATCGGCGGAACTTTCTTTTATTTTACACGCCTTCTTTTGTAGAAAGAAGGATGCGGTCATTGTTGAATTCTTTACCGGCACCCACGGCGAATTTGTCCAGAAGATCCTCCACCGTCATACCGGCCCGCTCCTCGCCGGAGGTATCAAAGACAATCTCTCCCCGGTTCATCATCAGGGTCCGGTTGCCCAGCTCCAGGGCCTGGTTCATGTTGTGGGTCACCATCAGACAGGTGATGTTCCGCTCCGCCACAATGGACTTGGTCAGCTCCAGCACCTTCTTGGCCGTGGCCGGATCCAGCGCCGCGGTATGCTCATCCAGAAGCAGAAGCTTCGGTGTCACCATGGTGGCCATCAGCAGCGTCAGGGCCTGTCGCTGTCCGCCGGAAAGCAGCCCCACCGGCTGGTTCATCCGGTCCTCGAGTCCCATATTGAGAAGGCTCAGCTGCTCCCGGAAGCGCTGCTTTTCCGCCTTTGTAACCCGGCTAAACACAGCATAACTGTGCTTCGCAGCCCTGAGATAGGCCACAGACATGTTTTCCTCTATGGTCATGTGGGGCGCCGTGCCCATGAGCGGATCCTGGAAGAGGCGGCCCATGCGGCGGCTCCGAAGATGCTCCGCCTGGAAGGTAATGTCTTCTCCATCCAGCTCGATGTAGCCGCTGTCGGTCAGGAAGCTGCCCGCAATGGCATTGAACAAGGTGGACTTTCCGGCACCATTGGAACCCACGATGGTGGCAAAATCGCCTTCATTTAACTGTAAAGACAGGTTGTTGAGGGCCTTCTTCTCGTTGACCGTTCCCGGATTGAAGGTTTTGGAAATGCCTTCGATCTTAAGCATGGCTGCCTCCTCTCTGCCGTTTTCTCTCCCGCATGGCAAGCCGCTTCTTAGCCTCGAAGCCGATCATCTGCCGTGCCTTGGGCATAGCAATGGCGATGGCCACGATCAGCGCAGACACCAGCTTGAATGCCTCGGTGGGCACGTTCAGCCGGAGTGCCAAGGAAATCACGAAACGGTACAGGCAAGAGCCCAGCACCACGCCGAAGATACGGGTCAGCATCTTGGCCCGGCCGAAAAGAGTCTCGCCGATGACCAGGGATGCCAGTGCAATGGTCACCATACCGGTGCCCAGGTTGATGTCACAAGTTTTGTTGTACTGTCCGATCAGAGCGCCCGCAAGGCCCGTCAGGGCATTGGCGGCGCAAAGGCCCACCGTGATGGTGAAGGCCGGATTAATGGATGAGGCCCGCACCATGGCCGGGCTGTCGCCGGTGGCCCGAATGGACAAGCCCAGACGGGTGCCCAGGAACCAGCGGATCAGGAAGCAGCTGCACAGCAGAATCAGTGCCAGCAGAATCAGGCTGCTCCAGCTCTGCCAGAAGCTGCTCTGGGACAGTCCCTTGAACATGGAGAACACCGTAGCCGTACCGAAAATCGATACATTGGAAGAAAAGCCCATCACCGCCAGATTGATGGTGTAAAGCCCCGTATTCACAATGATGCCTGCCAGAATGCTTTCCACACCGAAGCGCGTCTGCAGCAGTGCAGTGACGTACCCGGAACAGACGCCCGCCAGCATTGCCGCAAGAATGCCGAGGAGCGGATGTCCGGCGATGGTGACCATGGCCCCCACTGCACATCCCAGGGTATAGCAGCCGTCCGTGGAGAGGTCACAGATGTTCAGTATGCTGTAGCTGATAAACAAAGACAGCGCCACCAGTGAATACACCAGTCCGACCTCCATCGCCGTCCGTATAATGCCTGCCGTCAAAAATCCCGTCAACTTATCTTCCTGCCTTTCCTGCCGTTCGGATTCACCTTATTCAAAGGACTGCTGTGTTGTGGTCTCTACGATCTGTGTGCAGAGGGGCTCGAAGGCAGCCTTCACATCATCGAGATTAAGACCAAGCTTCTCACAGGTGTCTGTGTTAATGGTGGCGATGCCGTTGTCAAAGGTCTGCACCGCTGTCTTGGCGGGGTCTGCACCCTGATCCAGGATCTCGGCCACCATGTCTGCGGTCTCCTTGCCCAGATTCTCATAGTCTACGCCGTAGCCCACGAAAGCGCCGTTCAGCGCGAAGGAATCGGCACCGGCATAGTGCGGAATACCTGCCTCCTGCAGCTTCTCATAGAAAGCAAGCTCTGCCTTCTGGATGGTGTTGTCAGTCGGGGTGAATACCGCGTCCACACCCTCGGCGATCAGGGCATCCACGGCCTGGGATACCTCGTCGGTGGAGGTGCCGGTCTTCTCAATGTACTTGATGCCCTTCTCATCGAGATACTTCTTCGCATCCTCGATGGGCACTGCGGAGGAATCCTCACTCTTGGAGTACAGGAGGCCCACATACTTGGTGTCCGGATTCAGCGCCAACATCAGATCCATGATGGCATTGGTATTCAGGAAATCCGAGGTACCGGTAATGTTTGCACCCGGCTCCTCCATGGAAGCCACCAGCTTCGCGGAAACCGGATCCGAAACAGCAGAGAAAACGATGGGGATCTGCTGACCCTCTGCGGCAGACTGTACGATCTGGGCTGCCGGTGTGGCGATCGGTACAATGGCATCCACGCCATCCGCAAGGAGCTGTGCAGCCATCTGGTTCAGTACAGAAGCATCGCCCTGGCCGTTGAGATCGTAATCCTTATATTCATAGGTAACGCCATCCTTGGACAGTGCCTCCAGCTCCTCGCATACATTTTCCTCGATCTGGTTCAGTGAGGGATGATCCATGTACTTCAGGATACCCACCTTGTAGGTCTTACCCTCTCCGTCGGCCGCTGCTGCCTCTGTACCGGCGGCTGTGGTCTCTGCCGCCTCCGTACCGGCTGCTGCTGTTGTTGCCGCTGTGCCGGACGCACTGCCGCAGCCTGTCAATGCTGCTGCCGCCATCACTGCCGCCATTGTTCCTGCCATCATTTTCTTCATAATCTGCCTCCTCTTGACATAGATACAAGTAATTGTTAGCCCTACAAATCGTCACATCGCTGCGCGATGTGCGATTTGGCGGTTCAGAGGCGCTGCGCGCCTTGTCCGCCACCGGGAAAACCCCTAAACCACTTCGCCGAGCAAGCTCGGCTCAGCATTTTCGAGATTTCCCCGGTGGTGCTAAACAATTAAAAAAAGCCTCACACACGACCGTAGTCATGTATGAGACGAATTCACAAATCCGCGGTGCCACTCACATTATCCAAATGGATCCCTCTTCGCATACCAACATATGCGCTGCTTGATAACGGTGCAGAACCCGTCGCTTCATACTCAACTTCTGTCGCGCCCTCCGGAGTCCATTCATCCGATTCCTCCATACCGCATTCCCACCACCAGCGGCTCTCTGTGATTTTGAAAGAGGACTACTTCTCTCCGTCTTCGGTTTGTTCTTTATTGAGTGGTACTTTATCACTGCACAGCGGTCCTGTCAAGGAGTTTCGGGGCGCGTGGGCATGGCTGGTATTCCTTTGTCTGCATTGAAAGCTGTTTACCAGCGCGTGAAGACATGGTTGACATATGATTTTAAATCAATCTCCATTTAAAAAGAGAAATTGAGCAACGAATGCATTAATCCCCGCTCGCCAGCCACCGGTCTGCGCAGTGTGCAAGGCATGCGGCGCCGATCGGGCACACGTCCTCATTAAAGCGCACCTTCGGGTTATGGGCAGAATAGCTGCCGCGTTCATCCATGAATCCCGCGGAAAGGTACATGAAGCAGCTGGGTACCCGTTCCGCCACGTTGGCAAAATCCTCCGACGCGCTGGCGGTCACATCCGGGTATTCCGTATACTGCGGAATGGAGAGTTCCCTCATATAAGAAAGCATTTCCGTCGTGAGCTTCGGATCACAGATCAGCGGCGGCACATCAGACAGGGTCTCCACCTGCACCTCCCCGCCGAAGACATTGGCCGTGCGTTCCGCCACCTCCCGGATCCGCTGCACCAGCTTCGTGCGTTCCTGCCGGTCATTCGTCCGGAGCGTCCCCTCCAGAACAGCCGTATCCGGTATGATGTTGGCCGCTGTGCCCGCCTCGAACTTTCCGATGGTCAGCACACAGGCCTTCTCCGGGTCCGCTTCCCGCGCGATCAGCTCCTGCAGCGCGAGATGAATATGCACGCCGATATTGATCGGATCAATGCTTTTTTGCGGATAGGCGCCGTGGGCACCCTTTCCCTGTATCCGGATGCGGAATCCGTCCACCGAAAACATCATCGTACCATGGGCGTTGTACATCACGAGGCCCACCGGCATTTGCCCGGGAGATACGTGGTAGGCAAGTGCAGCATCCACCTGCGGATTTTCCAGAATGCCCGCCCGAATCATATCCATACTGCCTTCAAAGGTTTCTTCCGCCGGCTGAAACATCAGCTTCACGGTGCCCTGAAGGGCCGCCTCGTTTTCCTTCAGCATCCGGGCCGCCCCGAGGAGCATCGCCGCATGAAAATCATGGCCGCAGGTGTGCGCCTCCCGTCCGCTGGTGCAGGCAAAAGCTTCCCCGCTCTCTTCCGCCATCGGGAGCGCATCCATGTCCGCCCGCAGAAGTATACAGCGTCCGCCCTGTCCGATGCACGCCGTCACGCCGTGGCCGCACGCCTCCGCTTGAATCCCGTAGCTCCGCAGGGTCTGCAGGACATAGGCCTGGGTCTCCGGCATACAGAGTCCCACCTCCGGATGCTGATGGAAATGTCTTCGGTTCGAAATGATCTCCGCTTTCAGCGCCAACGCGCGCTTGTAATAATCCATTGCTCCGCACCTCCTCTTCTTTCTCTTACTATACTCCAAAACACAGACAATTGTCCCCCATGATTTTTGCAAAAAGTCCCGGAACCGGCTCGTAAAGCCAATTCCGGGACATAATAGACGTTTATACGGTCAAAGACAGGATGTTTTCAGCGCCTTTGTCACAGCGGGAATACGGTCATGATCCAGCCCACCGACACCACGCAGCAGATCAGGGCCAGAAGCCAGGACTGCTTGATCATGGAGCGCTGGTCATAGCCACCGTATTCCATGATATACGGAATCGCACTTGTAGCCATCGGCGTCATAAAGGCAGACAGGCAGGCTGCCTGAATCAGGATCATCAGGCCCACCGGATTTGCGCCGATGGATGCACAGGTTGCGATTGCAATAGGATGGAAGATCATCATCACACCGCGATTCTGCATAAACTGTGTCAATGTAAACGGAACGATGAAGAAGAACAGACCCACGATATAGGAATTTCCGTTCACCGCATTGATCATCACCGAAATGTACGAACCGATCAGCTCTCCTGCACCGGTGGCACTCAGTGCACCGGACATAGCTAGGGCGCCGACGATCAGGAGCAGCATGCTCATGGGAAGAGCTGCCGTTGCCTCCCGCGGCTTCAGAACACCGAACAGCACCATCAGCAATGCACCGATGACACAGATCAGCCAGTTGGGAAGGCCAAGTGTGGATGCAAACATCAGTGCCAGGGCGTCACCAAAGAAGATGATCATGCCCGCATATTCCTGCAGCGGCTTAAGCGGTTCGTGCTTTTTATTTCCCTGCTGTGCCGCAATGGTGGGAACAACCGGCGTATCCGGTGCCAGCTTCGGCGAAATGAAAGTGCAGTACAGAATCGCAATAATCATCAACGGCAGACGGCCTTTCATGGGATCCATCACACCGACCACATAATCCAGATAACCGTTCAACTCAGAGGCACCGGTCGCACCGGCACCCACCGGCAACGTGCAGCAGGTAATGACCGTGACCACGCCCAGCGGGAACATGACCTTACTCGGCTTGAGGCCAATGCTTTCGGCAGAAGTCATCAGCATGGGGGCCACAATACCGAATACCACGACTGGACTCTGGATAAACTGGCTCAGCAGCGCTCCGATCAGGATATAGCCCAGCATCATCTTGCTCAGGTTGCCCTTGGCCATCTTTGCAATGCCATTCGCCATGTTCGTGCAGAACTGTGTCCGGTTGAAACCTGCGGCCACCACACACATACCGGCGATCATGATCACATTGTTATTCGCAAAATAGCCCAGCGCATCATTGGGAGAAAGGCATCCGGTCAGGGCAAGCGCCACCATGGATACCATGGAAACAGTTGCAAGGCTGTACAGATTGGAACAGTAGCCAATGACAGTCAGCACAAAAATAATCAGACAGATAGTCAATGTATTCATAAATACCACCATTCTTTATCATTTACTGATCGCAGATCGAACCATCGAGATTCAGACGGGTCATGACCTGATGGGGACGGAAGGGGAACTTTTCTTCGACATCGGGGATCAGTTCTATGCCGATGCCCGGCTCTTCGGGGATCATCAGATAGCCGCCTTTTCGCTCTGGGATGTGATTGACCATATCGCACTGACGGAGTTTCACGCCGCTGCCGGTCAGATGGTCTGCCGTAGAAGCCGCGTAGGGGTTCGGATACTCCGTGATGGCGATGTTGTCAATTGCAGCGACAAAATTCAGGACAGCATTGGTCATGACCGGACTGCAGGGGTTGTGCGGCACAAGGCTGGCATGATGTGCTTCTGCTACCGCCGCGATCTTTCTCGCGCCCGTAAAGCCACCGCAGACGCCTAAGCTGGCACGGACATAGCTGCACGCACCGCGCTCCAGCAGCATTTCAAATTCGTGTACCGTATTGATACGTTCGCCGGTCGCAATGGGGATACGGCACTTGGACGCTGTACGGCCCATCTCGTCAAAGTTGTCCGGACGAATGGGGTCCTCCAGAAACATGACATTGTAGGGCTCCAGACGGGCGCTGAGCTGTACCGCAAGTCCCGGCTCCAGACGACGATGCAGCTCCAGGCAAAGATCGATCTCCTCACCAACGGCCTCCCGGATTTTTGCGATCCGTCGCTCAGCTTTGTAGAGCATCGCAGCATTACCATCCTGATACGGGACGGTGCGCGGTTCATCCAGATAGGGATTCAAATGTCCCAGGGCTGTATAGCCCTCCTCCACGCCTTTAATGGCATTTTCGATCAGTTCATCCTCGGTGCGGCCCGCTGTATGATTGTATACACGAACTTTGTCCCGACACTTTCCGCCCAACAGCTTATAGACGGGAACCTGGTAGAATTTACCGGCAATATCCCACAAGGCAATGTCAATGGCCGACATTGCACCCATGACAGCTGCGCCCCGAAAATGAGAGAAGCGGTAGAGATACTGCCAATGGTGTTCGATGTCCAGCGGATCTTTTCCGATAAGATAGTCCCGGAATACCAGAATCGCTGAAGCGGAGGCTTCCAAAAATCCCCAGGCACCGCTTTCACCCAGACCGATGATGCCCTCGTCGGTCTCAATCCGGCAATAGACAGCCCGGTTTGCACGCAGAACCTTTACATCTGTAATTTTCATACAACACCTCACTTAACCCGGTACGGTGCCAGAATCTCCCGATTGATGTCGAGACCGACACCGGGGGCCTGGCTGGGGCTGACCGTACCATCCGCATTGAAGATAACGGGATTCTGGAACGCTTCATACACCTTTGCGTCATACTGCGGCGGGTAGAATTCCGCAATGGTCGCATTGGGCACGGCGCAATCCAGATGCACATGAAGCTGCTGCTGTCCATGGGGGCTCATCACCAGACCATTGGCATCTGCATACCCGGCGATCTTCATATACTCAGTGACACCGCCCAGGGAAGCCGCATCCGGATTCAGGATGCTGATGGCCTGGGTGTTTACCAGATCCCGGAAGCCAAAGCGCGTCACTTCATTTTCACCTGCGGCCAACGGTATACCACTCTTGGCTGCAACCTTGCGGTAACCGTCATAATCGTCCGCATCCACCGGCTCCTCGAACCAGTAGGGATGATACGCCTCCACCATCTTAGAAAATTCGATGGCCTCAAAGAACTTGTAACTACAGTTCGCATCCAGCATCAGCTTGGCATCATCCCCGATCACTTCACGAACCGCCTTGACACGTTCTGCATCCTCCTTCAGAGAAAGCGCACCAACCTTCATTTTAACGGCATTCACACCCCAGCTCTTGTATTCCAGCATCTCCTGCTGCAGCTCCTTCAGCCCCTTGTCCTTGGCATAGTAGCCACCGGCAATGTAGCAGGGAATCTTCTCCTTGGCGCCGCCCAGCAGTCGATACAGCGGCATTCCGGCTACTTTGGCCTTGATGTCCCACAGTGCGATATCGATGGCAGAGACCGTTTTGCAGCTCGTACCCCGACGACCAATAAACTTCGGAACATAAATTTTCTGCCACAGCCGCTCATTGTTCAGGGGATCTTCTCCGATGATGGCCTTGCCCATGCTCTCGGCAAACTCGATAGCCCAGCTGCATCCGTAGCCGGTGATTCCCTCATCGGTGTCGATCACGAGCAGATTCAGTTCGTTGTGCGTGTATACATGCTTGCCGTTGGCAATGGGCTTTTCCTTCGGCCAGCGGTATGCCTCCACGCGGACATCTGTGATTTTCATGTGATGTACCTCTCCATTGGTAATTTTTTTGTAGGTTCATCATAAATCCTCCGCAAGTTTTAGTGAAATATCACATATTCATCATCCCATTGCAAAATCTTTTTGTGATAAATTTTATTTATGAACAAGCAAAATCCCGGCTATGCCTTGCAAAAGCCGGGAATGTGATTTATCATCGTGTCAAAAATCCATCTTCAATTTCATGTCAAAGGAGTGATCATCATGCTGGCTGACCGCCTGAATTATATCCTGGCTATCGCGGAAGAGCGAAACATCTCTGCTGCCGCCCGTAAACTCTATGTTTCACAGCCAACGCTGACCGTCTACCTGAACCGCCTGGAAAATGAATTGGGCGTTAAGCTGTTTGACCGGAGCCATACCCCCATCTCCCTGACGCCTGCCGGTGTTTACTACATTGAGGAAATGAAAAAAATCGAAGAAAGTGAGCAGAAAATGCGAAACAGCATCCGTCTTGTGGCCGATCCCGGACGAACGCTGCTAATCGGCATTGGACAGGTACGCGGTGCCAACTGGCTTCCGCAGATCCTGCCGGATTTCTGTTCCATCCATCCAGATGTCAATGTCCAGATCGTACAGGCAGTGGAAAGTCGGCAGAGCACAATGCTCAGCAACGGAAAAATCGACCTTGCTATTGGACATCTCCCACTCTCCGTACAGAATTTTGAAGTCTATGAATTTGACGAGGAACCGGTCTGTCTCTGCGCACACAAAAAGTTCGGCTTGGTCCCATCGGATGTCCGCGACCAATATACGCCCCTGCATCCTTATGAAATTCCCGTCGAGGCGCTGAATGGACTGCCGTTTATTGCACCGGATGTCGGAAACGGCAGCTATGAGTTCTATCAGGAATCCATTCTGAACCACGGCGTGATCCCGTCCCGGATCATCTCCATCAACAACCAGCAAACCGGTTTTTCACTCACCGTGCAGGGACTGGGCGTTCAGCTGATCGCCGGTGCGCAGCTCATTGAAGGAAGCAGCGATCTTGACTATCTGACGGTTTCGGGTATGCCCCTTTCCCGCAGCTGCTGCGCCGCCTATACCGAAGGCTCCCAGAAAGCGGTGCTCATCCGCGACTTCATCCGCCTGATCGAGCAGAATCTTTTTTCGGCATGACAGAAAAAAAGAAGGACGCACTCCATCCACGTTCGTCCTTCTTCTTTCTTTTCCTATATTACCTAGCGATAAGACTTTCATCCAGTAGAAAATCTTCAATCCCAACATATTGAATTCCGTAATCATCCCGCCATGGCTTGATGTAGTCTTTCACAACCACAATTTTCTTAAATGAATCCGGAATGCGAAGCAATGACGCGATTTCTTGCTCCTTTTTGTCAGGATCATCAATGGAAAGCGCAGACTGAATATAGTAACGTTCATCTCCCCGATTGACCACAAAATCAATCTCCAGCTGCTTACGGGCATTTTTTCCGTCATCCTTTTTGATATTCTGCTCCACAACACCAACGTCCACATCATAGCCTCTGCGGATCAGATCATTATACAGAACATTTTCCATCAGATGCGTTTCTTCCAGTTGTCTGAATCCCAAACGCGCATTTCTTAAACCCACATCAGAATAATAATACTTAACAGGAGTTTTGATATACTTCCGTCCCTTTACATCATATCGCTCTGCTCTTTGGAGCAGAAATGCCTCTGTAAAATATCCGATATAAGTATCAATAGTGTCCGGTGCGATTTTGATATGCCGTTCACTCTCAAAGGTATTTGCCAGTTTTCTTGGATTGGTCAGTGATCCGATGCTTGATGCAAGTACATTCAGAAGAATTTCCAGTACTTCTGCATCATTCTTTACCTGATGCCTCTCCAGCACATCCTTAATATAGGTTCTGGTGAAGAGATCTCGCAGGTAGCGCCTTCTTTCTTCATGCAATTCAGTCATCCACACAAGAGGCATGCCGCCATAGGTGTAATAATCGCGCCACACGCCACGCTTGTCACCTTCATATTTCTCATATACTTCTGCAAAAGAAAGCGGATGAACACGAATCTCATCCCCACGGTCACGGAACTGCGTCAAAATATCGGATGACAACATCTTTGAATTGCTGCCAGTTACATAGATATCCGCATTCGGGATCTTCATCAATCCCAGCACAACATCAATGAAGTTCAATTTTTCGTTTGGATCGTCCACATATGGATTTTGCACCTCTGTCACGAACTGAATTTCATCAATGAACACATAATAACGCTTATTCCTATCCGTAATTCGTTCCTTCACAATCTTGTTCAACTCAAACGGGTTACGATATTTGGCATTATCAATCTCGTCCAGCGCAAACCCTATAATCTGGTCTTCTCGAACGCCATCTTCCAAAAGATACTGACGATAAAGCGTAAACAGAAGATAGGATTTGCCGCTCCGACGCAAACCAGTAATAATTTTGATACGCCCATTATCTTTTACGCGGATCAGCTGACCCAGATACTGTTTTCTCGCATACTGCATCGCATCGTCCTCCATGATTTTTTTGCGGATTCCGCATTTTTTTCACGGATAAGCATACCATATAATCAGAAATATACCAGCTGCTGTAACTGATTTTTTTGCGGATTCCGCATTTTTTCAGATTGACCAGAATCTTTTTTGGGGATAAGGCCTCACGATTCATTTCGAGCTTGTAGCTCTCAATGAGGCTGTGCCTCCGGGGCACATGTCGCGCTAAACAGGTGCCACTGGCACCTAGCGCCGTTACGAAGTTTGCTTGATGCAAACTTCTTCACTCTCGCCGCTAAGGCATCCCCTATCCCGTGGGCTTCGCGACAGCTTGGCTGATATCGAGCAGGTTTCGCGATAGCTTGACTATCACGAGACCTGCTCGATGGGGTGCCCACGGGATGGCCCCCGATAGCCAAGCTATCGCTGACCCCGGACAGGATAATTTCCTCTTGACCTCTTCTCGTTTTTGCTCCATAATCTTCTGTTGAGTGTCGCAGGTGGTCGCTGCCGCAGCAATGCGGGAGAGGAAAGTCCGGGCTTCACAGAGCAGGATGCCTGATAACGTCAGGTTGAGGTGACTCACAGGAAAGTGCAACAGAGAGATACCGCCGGATCCGTCCGGTAAGGGTGAAAAGGCAGTGTAAGAGACTACCGGTCCGCTGGTAACAGTCGGATGCTCTGCAAACCCCATCCGAAGCAAGGCCAAACAGAGGGCGCAAGGCTGCTCGTCTGCCCTCGGGTAGGCTGCTTGAGGCTCATGGCGACATGAGTCCTAGATAGATGACCGCTTAATACATAACCCGGCTTATAACGACTCTCATTATCCAAAGAAAAAAGACGACAGGAAAACCTGTCGTCTTTTTTGATGCGCTGAGCCCGGTGACAAGGAAGCCCTTGCTCGCGCAAGGCCTTTGATACGCTCGCCGCTAAGGCATCCACCGGGCGCCACATCGAGCGGGTCCCGTGATAGTCAAGCTATCGCGAAACCCACTCGATATCAGCCAAGCTGTCGCTGAGCCCGGTGGATATCACTCAAATTTCCGCTTCACGATCTCCGCGATCATATCCGCTGTTCCTTCTACGCCGAGCAGAGAGGAATCAATCATCAGCTGCTTATGCTTTATGTCATAGGGTGTATATCCGGCATAACGCTTGTGGTAGGCCGTTCTCGCCTTGTCCACCTTCATGATGGCTTTTTTTGCCTCATCTTCCGTCATCCCCAGTGCACTGATACAGTTCTCCAGCTTCGCCTTGAAGGGTGCATAAATGAAAATATTGATCACATTCGACTGGTTCTGCAGGAGATAATCCGCGCAGCGTCCCACCAGAATGCAGCTCGATTTCCGTGCCAGATCCAGAATAATGTCCTTCTGCACATCGAAGATCATGTCCTGGATATACTCAGTGTCTGTTCCCAGCGGAAACATCCCCGCCAGGAAATGATTGTTGGAGCTTTCTTCCACATCACTGATCTTCGACACCGGCAGATTCAGCTGATGTGAAACCTCCTCCACGATGTCGCGATCGTAGTATTCAATACCAAGCCGCTCCGACAATGCCTTCGCAATGGGACGCCCCATACTGCCGAATTCTCGTGTGATGGTAATGTTGTATTTCTCCATATTTCCCTCCTAGGCCGTTACCAGGGTCTTCTGATAGCCTCTGACCACACAGCTCAGCGTGAAACAGATCACGAAGTAGCACAGCGCTTCAAAGGCCAGCAGCATAATCATGCCGTTCACATCATAAATACTTCCCATAACAATGGCACAGTTCCGCATGAACTCCGCCACATCCACCATTTTCAGGAATGAAGTATCCTTGATGATGGTAATCACCTGGCTGAGCAATGCCGGGATAACCTTCTTATAGGTCTGCGGCAGGACGATATACCAGAGCGTCTGCAGAAAACCGAAGCCCTGGGACTGGGCCGCCTCAAACTGTCCCTTGGGAATGGAATTGAGACCGCCACGGAAGATCTCCGCCATCACTGCTGAGGTGAAAAGCGAAATCGCAAATACCGAAACCGCGATTTTATTTCCCTTAATGGTGAAGTAGATCCACAGGATCCACAGCAGGTTCGGCGTACAGCGGAAGAACTCCGTATACGCACCCACCAGTGCAGAAGCCCATTTAAAAGGTTCCTCCGCATAGGTACGGATCAGCGCCAGGATGGTGCCGAAGAACATGCTGATGATGGTGGCCAGAACCGCAATGGCAATGGTCATGCCAAGTCCCTTCATCATGAAGGTAAAGTTGGCAAAGGTGAAAATCTGCTGAAACAATATAAGCATTAGACTTCCTCCCCAATCGTAATATTCTTAGGCTTCGGCAGCCGCATGGAACGAATTTCCAGATAGCGTCCCAGTCTGGCCAGCGGGAAACAGATCACAAAATACAGCAAGGCACTGGTGAAGTAGGCCTGTGCAAAGTAGCCACGATCCGCACCCCAGGAATCGGTATAGTACATGAGATCCATACCGGCCACCATGGCAAGAATCGAAGTGTTCTTCACCAGGTTCAGGGCCTGATTGGCCAGAGGCGGCATGATGATCCGGATGGTCTGGGGCAGCACCACATAATACATGGTCTGCAGATAGGAAAAGCCCTGGGAGGCTGCTGCCTCAGACTGCCCCTTCGGCACTGCCTCAATTCCTGTTCGGATAACCTCGGCGATATAGGCACCGTGATAAACACCTACACCGATGACACCCAGCGCAAACTTCGGAATACGGAAACCGGAATTCGAGAACAGCATCGGCAGCACAGAATAATAGAACAGAACCTGCAGCGCCAACGGCGTATTCTGCAAAAACTCTACATAAATACGTGCCAGCAGCTTCGCCGGCTTGAAGCGCATGGTGGAAAACATACCGAAGATCACACCCAACACCAGCGCCACCAGCAGTCCCACGATTGCAATCTTCAATGTCATGAGAAAGCCGGGTACATAGTAATCGGGAAATGCTTTCCACAGCGCCGCCCAGCGCTTCCCATCCAAAAGACCCTTGATCATATGTCTTATCCTTTACTCAACTGATACAGGAAAGGGACGCCGCAGCAGCTTGTGCGGCGCCCCCAACATTATCCTGCTATGCCTTCGGCAACCTGATTACTGCAAGTTCCATGCATCCTGCAAGGTCTTCATGGAACCATCATCGAGCATCGCATTGACCTTCTCATCTACCAGAGAAGCCAGACCTGTGTTCTCCTTCGCGGAAGCCACACCATACTCCTGCTCGCTGAAACGATCTTCGAGGATGTGGTTGGAATCATTCACATAACCGGAGAGAATCGCACGGTCTACAGAGAAGCAGTCGATCTGCTTGGTAGCCAGTGCCTGTGCCAGTGCCGGGTAACCATCAAACTCCTGGAACTCCGGATTCACATCCAAGCCCTTCTCCTCTACATAGGCCTTGAAGCCGTCCTTCGTGGTGGAGGACTGTGCCACACCGATGATCTTGCCATCCAGGTCCTCGATGGACTCGATACCGGAATCATTGTTCACCAGAAGTCCTACCGCGTCGGTATAATACGGTGTGGAGAAGTTGTAGGTTTCCTTACGCTCATCGGTGATGGTGAAGGTGGCGATTACCAGATCGATCTCACCATTCTCCAGCAGCGGTCCTCTGGTCTTTGCTGTCACGCCCTGGAACTCTACGAGCTTCTTCTCCTTCGCTTCATCTGCGGTGCATCCGAAGATTTCTCCGGCAATGTTGTAAGCCAGATCATCCTCAAAGCCCTCATACTCACCGGTTGCGGTATTCTGCAGGGAGAAGTTCGGTACATCGGACTTGCATCCTACCTTCAGGACGCCTCTGTCGATGATTTTCTGCACATCTGCTGCCACATCGCCGTCGGCTGCTGTGCTATCCCCGGCTGCTGCCTCAGCTGCCGCTGTGGTCTCGGCTGCCGCTGCTGTCGTAGCTGCTGCTGTGGTGGATGAAGATGAGGAACCGCAGCCGCTCAATGCTGCTGCCGCTGCCATCACCAGTGCCGCTGCTGCGGAAAGCTTCTTTGTGTTCTTTTTCATAATGTTCTCCTCCTATAAGTTAATGTCGGCGGCCAAAGCCTGCCGAAGTAACCAAATCATTGATCAGCACGACAACGGATTTAATGCAGGATCTTGCCCAAGAATGCCTTCGTCCGTTCATGCTCCGGTGCCGTAAAGAAGTGCTCCGGTGTGCCTTCCTCCACCACATAGCCGCCATCCATGAAGATGACCCGGTCGGCCACCTGACGCGCAAAGCCCATCTCATGGGTCACGCAGATCATCGTGATGTTTTCCTTGGCCAGCTCCACCATAACATTCAATACTTCCTGCACCATCTCCGGATCCAGTGCCGAAGTCGGCTCATCAAAAAGAATCAGCGGCTGGTTGGTGCAAAGCGCCCGTGCAATGGCCACACGCTGCTGCTGTCCGCCGGACAGCTGTGTGGGATAGTTCCCGGCCTTCGCCTTGAGGCCCACGCGGTCCAGACACTTCATTGCCGTTTCCCTCGCCTGTTCCTTCGGCACATGCTGCAGCTTCATTGGCGCCAATGTCAAGTTCTCCAGCACCGTCAGATGCGGGTAGAGGTTGAACTGCTGGAAAACCATGGAAGAATACTTCTTGGCCATTTCCAGATGGTTCTTCTTCGTCACCGGCGTTCCCTTGATGGAAATGCTGCCGCTGGTGGGCTCCTCCAGATGATTGATGCAGCGGATGAAGGTGGACTTACCGGAACCGGAGGGACCGATGATAACCAGCTTTTCTCCCTCCCGTACCGTCAGGTTGATGTCCTTCAGTACTTCCAAATCGCCGAAGTTTTTCTTCAAATGTTCCACTTTCACCATATCTGCCATGGCACATACCAACCTTTCCTCATGTTCGGGACATATTTTTTGCGTCTTATTTGATCACCTGTTATTTTAGCACTGCATTGCTGCATCGCTTTACAAGGTTGATCTAAAAATGTACAAAATAGCGCCCAGAGCATCTGCTCTGAGCGCCTTTGCTCTTTCGTCGTATGTCTTATGCTTATGGGCCGCATTATAAGCTATAACAAAAGAAGCTGTCAAGCAAAAATTTTTTTAGATGTTTTCCGGTGGCCGAAAATATTTGAGACAAAAGAGACGCATGCATTGTCGTTTCTTGTCATTTATCCCACATCGAGGCAGCTGCCGCCGATGAATTCCCGGACGATGGAAGTCTGGGGAATCCGTTCCGGACTGATGGGCAATACATAGTCCAGGAACTTGAGAAGCCGCTTCGCCTCCTGGTAGGCCGGAGAATCTTCCCGGATCTGGAACAGCAGAGGCTCCGCATAGATCTTCAGCACCGGCAATTCATAGATCATGGCCGAGTTCACCATGACATCTGCTCTTTCCTGGTAGGGGAAGATATTTTCCTCCTCGCCCTTCCGCACGTTCTTCCACATCAAAATCGTGCTTTCCGCGCTGTTTCCCCGGGTGCGATTGTCCCGGGTCATACGACGGAGCAAGCGGGCATCGGAACTGGGAATGCGGTTGTGCTCATCGACATTGAGCTGGGTCAGTGCCGAGATATAGATCCGGAATTTGGCACTGTCCGGCAGGGCATAGCTCATCTTATCATTCAGGCAGTGAATCCCTTCGATCACCAGAATGTCGTCCTCCGCAAGCCGCAGCTTCTCCCCCTTGTACTCCCGGGTACCGGTGAGGAAGTTGTAGTGCGGCATATCCACTTCTTCTCCCGCTAAAAGACGCAGCATGTCCGTATTGAACTGCGGAAGGTCCACACAATCGATGGATTCGAAATCATATTCGCCCCTTTCATTCCGGGGCGTCTCGCTGCGGTTCCGGAAATAATTGTCCACGGAAATGGCATGGGGATGCAAGCCCAGGGCCTGCAATTGAATGCTCAGGCGCTTACTGAAGGTGGTTTTGCCGGAAGAAGAAGGACCCGCGATCATAATGAGCTTTTTCTTCTCGTCCGCTACCCGCTGCGCAATGTTGCCGATGGTCTTCTCAAAAATCGCCTCCTGCATCAGGATCAACTCGTCGGTCTTGCCTGCTACGATCTGGTCATTCAGTGCAGCAATGCAGGAGCAGCCGATGCTGCGGGCCCACACAGAGGAGCTGCGCTGCACCTCATACAGCTTGTCCATAGGCTTAAATTCGGGCAGCCGGTCCAGGGACTTATGTGTGGGTAAGAGCAAAATGAAGCCCTTTCCGTAGGGCAACAGGTCATAGAGCCGGATACTTCCCGTATTGCTGGCCATATAGCCATAGAAATAGTCCTTGAACTCGCCCAGCGCATACAGATTCACCCGGGAGGTCATGCGATAATGAAAAAGATGTTCCTTTTCATGCATCTTGCACATGCGGAAAAAGCGCACCGCTTCCTCCGTAGGCACCGACTGCTTCTCGATGGAAAGTCGTGCCGCCGTGTATTCCTGCATTTTGGCCTTCACCTTCTCAAGAAGCGCCGCCGTGGGCTGCTGCTCCCCTTCCATATAGCAATAAAAGCCGCCGCCCAGGGTATAATCCACCACCACATGAATGCCCTCGGGCTTTCCCAGCACCTCATGGAAGCCCTTCAGCATCATGAAAATCGCCGTTCTCTGATAGGTCATCAGCCCGATTTCGTCCTGCAGGGTCACAAAATGCACATCCATATCCCGGGGAATCGGCTGCCGCAGCTCATAGAGCCGGGAACCGGACTGCGCCAGAAGAATGTCAAAGTCATAGTCCTTCTGAAAAGCCTCTGCCGCCGCTTGAAAACATGTCCCTGCCGGAAATTCCAGGGTTCTCCCCTTTGCACTGATCTTCATGCCTTACCTCCCGCTCTTTTATACCGCTTCTTCAGGGAAGCGCGTCTCTGCCTCCAGAATCTCCAGCTCAGGATAATGCTTTCGCATGTAGGCGGCTACCGCCGGCACAAAAACATGCTCGAGCCCGTAGTGTCCTGCATCCAGCAGGCTGATCCCAGCTTCCACATAGTCCAGCCCGTCATGGTGTCCCATGTCTCCCGTCAGGAAAGCATCCACCGCGCAGCGAAGAACATTTTCCATCTCTCCCCTGCCGGAACCGGGGCAGCAAGCCAGACGGCGGATCGGCCGTCCCGCATCATAGAAATTCACAAAGGGAAGGCCGAAGCAACGCTTCACATAGGTCGCCAGCTCCCGCGCCGACATCGCCTCCGGAAGTTCCGCCACAAAACCGATACCGTAGCGGCTCACTTCACGGCCCTCAGCCCGTTCTGCCGCGGCGAAAACATTATCCTCCTGATACGCTGCAGCTTCCATAGGCCCCAGGTTCTGCAGCCCCAGCTGTCGGCAGACCAGGTCACCCATGCCGCCGGGGCAGCTGTCAAAATTGGTATGCATGGAATAGACTGCCACGTCGTTTCGGATCAGAGTCAGCAATTTCCTGCCGAGGGGCGTCTCGTCATTCACCTGCTTCACGGCATGGAACAGGATCGGATGGTGGGTCAGGATCAGCTCCGCACCGGCGGCAATGGCCGCGTCCACCACAGACGCCGTGGCATCCAATGCAATATATACCTTACTGATCTCTCGATCGCGTCGCCCCACCAAAAGGCCGGGATTGTCCCAGTCACAGGCCGCCGCCCGGGGCGCCAGCGCCTCCAGCTGCTGAATGATTTCGCTCAGAATCATAGATATACCTCCATGGCAGCACAACAGTCCTCATAAGCCTGTCGTATCTCCGTCTTCTCTGTTTTTTCCAGAATTCCCTCGTAGCGCTGCCTTTCCCGTTGCAGAAAATCCCGTAGCACCGGGTCACGCCGGGACAAAAGCAGCCAACCGTATGTATACAGTATCCGCTCCGGCAGTGCCGCCACACGGCTGTCTCCCAATTCGGCAAGGGTCGCGGAAAGGCCGGTGCCCCCCTGTGCCCAAGAAAGGATCACATAAAATTTCCCTTCGTCCACGAGCATCACCTCGTCTGTCAGCCGCAGTCCCCTCTGCAGAAGTCTTTCCCGCACGTGGTCAATGTCCGACTGAGGCGAAAGAACAAAGCGGTCAAAATCCCCTTCCCGGCCATCCAGGATGTGGAGCATCAGCTCGCCGCCCATACCGGCAATGATCACGGTCTCCGCCTCGCCGTTACTTACCGGCTGAAGCCCGTCCCCCAGCCGGGTTTCGATGCTGCCGCCAAGTTCCGCCCGGGCAATGTTGGCCTTCGCCTGTTCAAGGGGCCCCGGCCGCACGTCACAGGCCAGTACCCGCTCAGCCTTCCCCCGCTCCCTGAGGGCAATGGACACGTAGGCATGGTCACAGCCAATGTCCGCCGCGATATGGCACGGCGGCACCATCGCCACAATCTGCTCCAGTCTTTTCGGTAATTTGATCATAGTCTTTAAAAAGTCTCCTGTCCTACAGCCGCAGATTCTCTAGCTCCGACTGCTCCTTGAACAGCGCCGTCAATTTCTGCCCGTCTGTCTCCGCGTCAATCTGCGCATTCAGTGCCTGCAGACGGATGTTTCGGATAATGTCTTCGAGTCCCCGTTTGAAATCAAATTCGTCACTGTCCTCCGGCAGAATATTTCCATTGAACATGGCCACCACCCGCTGGTAAGCTTCATCGTCATCCCGGAAGCTGTCCAGGATCTGGTTGACCGGCCGCTGCGCATAAACCATCCCCAATACCTTCCGGCAGGTTTCATCGGAAATGTCTTCCTCCCGAATGTAGCGCTTTACCAGCGCAATAATCTCCGGCTTCTCGACAAGCCAGGTGATGAGCTGCCGCTCCGACTTCTGTACCGCGGTCTCCGGCGCCTTCCGCTTCCCCTGCGCCGGACGGTCAAAATAATCCGTCTGGGCATAGACCTTTTTCTGGAAGGGCGAATTCTGCTGGTTCATCTTCTGCAGCACCAACCGCCGCAGCCCGTTGTAATCGATGAGCTGCTCCCGGGCCACTGCCTTCATGTAGTTCTCCTGCTCCAGCGGCTCCCGGAAGCGACAAAGCATCTCCGCCACCTCATTGATGTAGGCCGTCTGCCCCGCCGGGTCCTGCAGATCGTAGCCGCGCTTGATGGCCTCCGCCTCCCAAAGGAAAGAATTCTTCGCCTGGTCGATGCGTTCTTGGAATTTCTCCGCGCCCTCGGCCTTGATAAACTCGTCCGGGTCCTTATGGGGCTTCACGTTGATGACTCTTGCGGTAATGCCGGCGGCCCGTAGAATCGGAATGGCGCGCCGGGCAGCCTTCACGCCCGCATTGTCGGAATCATAGGTCAGCAAAACTTCGTTCACATAGCGCTTCAAAAGTCTTGCCTGGTTTTCCGTGAGGGAGGTGCCCAGGGAAGCCACCGCGCTCTGAAAGCCGGCCTGGTGCATGGAGATGACATCCATATATCCCTCACAGAGGATCATATAGCTTTTCCGGGACTTCCGGGCAAAATTCAGGCCGAAGAGATTCCGGGATTTGTCGAAAAGCTTCGTTTCCGGCGAATTCAGGTACTTGGGTTCTCCGTCGCCCATGACCCGGCCGCCAAAGCCGATCACCCGGTTGTTGTAGTCCATAATCGGGAACATGACGCGATTAAAGAACTTGTCGTAAACGCCCCGTTCCGAAAAGCTGAAAAGGCCGCTTTCCCGCAGCAATGCATCCGAAAATCCCTTCTGCCGAAGATACTGGTAAAGGCCGTCCCGACTCTGGTCCGCATAGCCTAGGCCCCAGTGGGTAATGGTGTCGTCCCGCAGGGCCCGCCCCCGCAGGTAACGAAGGCCAATCTCTCCCGGCTTGGTCTTCAGTGCCGCATAAAAATAGAGAGCAGCCGCCTTATTGATTTCCAGAAGCTGCCCGCGGATATCCTTTTCCTGACGCTGTGCACTTCCCTCCGGTCCGCTTTCCGGCAGGGTATAGCCCACCTGGTCCGCCAGCCGCTTCAGTGCCTCCTGAAAGGTAATGTTTTCATAATCCATCAGAAAGCGGACGGCATCGCCTCCCTTGCCGCAGCCGAAGCAGTAAAAGATCTGCTTCCCCGGCGCCACCGAAAAAGAGGCCGTCTTCTCACCGTGAAAAGGACAAAGACCAAAATAGTTGGCTCCCTTCTTCTTCAGGGCGACATAGTTTCCGATAACGTCCACAATATTGACCCGGGAGCGCACCTCGTCCACGATTTCATCCGAATAATACAAGTCCCTCTCCTCCGCTTATGATTTCTGCCAGCCCCGCGGCACATAATACTCACAAAACTTCGCCGTACAGTAGTCGTCCGTCATGCCGGCAATGTAGTCGCAGACCACTCGCTGCCGCGCTACTTCCTCGGCTCTAGCGCTGTCCGGCAGGTCATGGTTCACCCCGGAAAGTCCCGCCGAAAGCATTAGCATATACTCCTCGGTCATGCGGTCCGGATGCTGCATGTAAAACTGAAACAGCAGGCGAATCATGTCATGGACCTTCCACTCCTCTCGCTTGGCCTCACCGCCCGTGTATACATTATCAAACATCCACTGGCGGAGACCCGTCATGGCTTGCAGCACCTCGGGATTCATGGATAATGTCGGCTGCCCCAACGATGCGAAGATGACGCCGCGGATCATGGTGTTCAGTCTGTCCTTGACACTGTGCCCCAGCACCCGGGTGAACATTTCCGGCAGTTGTTCCTCCCGGAAAAGTCCGGCCCGGATGGCGTCGTCGATGTCGTGGTTGATATAGGCGATCTTGTCCGCGAAGCGTACCGCCTGGCCCTCCAGCGTATGGGGATGGCCACTGGTTTTGTGGTTCCGGATACCGTCCCGCACCTCTTTGGTCAGATTGAGGCCCTGGCCGTTCTTCTCCAGCACCTCCACCACCCGGACGCTCTGCTCCACATGAGAAAAGCCCTCCAGACAGAGCTCATTCAGCACGCGCTCCCCGGCGTGGCCGAAGGGAGTATGCCCCAGATCGTGACCGAGGGCGATGGCCTCCGTCAGATCTTCGTTCAGTCGCAGGGCCTTGGCAAAGGTGCGGGCAATCTGACTAACCTCCAGGGTATGGGTCAGACGGGTACGGTAATGGTCGCCCTCCGGCGCGATGAAGACCTGGGTCTTGTGCTTCAGACGACGGAAGGCCTTGCAGTGGATAATGCGGTCCCGATCCCGTTCGTAGACCGGACGGATATCATCCTGAGGTTCGGCGCGGTCCCGTCCCTGGGAATCCGCAGACAGGGCGGCATAGGGTGACAGTGTCTGCCGCTCCAGTTCTTCCAACTCTTCTCTGATGCTCATGACGACCTCCCCTCAAAATGCAAAATAAACGTAATTCCAGTATAGCATGGATTTGGGTGATTGGCACCATTGCATCGTCACATAAAGCAAAAGCGGATTCCTTACGGAATCCGCTTTTATGCGCCCTCAGGGACTCGAACCCTGGACAAATAGATTAAGAGTCTACTGCTCTACCAACTGAGCTAAGGGCGCCCACTCGATGCGACTGGATTCGAACCAGCGGCCTCTGCGTCCCGAACGCAGCGCTCTACCAAGCTGAGCCACGCATCGTTATTCGGTTTTTTTGTTTGCCGCTCATCGGCGACAGGTGATATAATACTACGACGGAGCAGAACTGTCAACAATATTTTTGAAAAATTTTTCGAGTTGTTTTTATCCTGGTTTGGATAGAAAAAAGCGGAGCACATTCATCGTGCTCCGCTGCATTCTTTCGTTCTTTTCCGACGATTTATGCCTCGCTGTCGCTGTTCTCCGGCTGCTCTGTCTGGGCTGCTGCCTCCTCAGTCTGCACCGGCTGCGCTTCTGTCTCTGCCTGTCCGCTGAAGGACTGGGAAAGCTCCCGACGGTTGGTGCTGACGATGTCATAGGTTCCCTTCAGAGAAGTCATCAGATCATTGAAACGGCTCTGGGCGCCATCCATGGAATGGCTGAGAATCGCCTCCAGACTGGCCAGCATATCATCCGTGTAACGGATGGCATTGGTGCGGATGCTGTTGGCATCAGACACTGCATTGTTCACAATGGATTCTGCCTGCGCCTGGGCCTGCTGCACCAGGGCATTGGCCTGAGAATACGCCTGCTGCATGATTTCATTCTCCGACAGCATCGCCTCAGACTTCTGCTTCGCATCGGTCAAAATGGTATCCGCCTGGCTCTTGGCATCGCTCAGAATGGCATCCTGCTGGGAAATGATCTTCTGATACTTCTTGATCTCATCCGGTACCCGCAGACGAAGCTCCACCAGAAGCTCCTCCATCTCTTCCTTATTCACAAGAATCTTTGTATTAGACAGCGCCTGGTATTTGCAGCTGTCAATATACTCCTCGATCTCTCCGATCAGCTGTTCAATTCTGCTCATGTATCGTCACACCTCACCCTGTGATTTTTTATTTTCCTGATTCTGGACAGCCTGTTGCGCTCTCCGTTCCTGCATTCGCTCCTCGGTACGCTTTGCCACCAGCTCCGGTACAAACATACGAATGTCTCCGTTGTATGCGGCAATTTCCTTCACCATACTGGAACTCAAATAGGAATACTTCAGATTGGTCGTGAAAAATATCGTATCAATGTCCGGTGCAATCGCCCTGTTGGTCTGTGCCAACTGCAGTTCATACTCAAAGTCTGTCACGGCACGCAGTCCCCGGACAATGACGCCGGCACCGCATCGGTGCGCATAATCCACTGTCAGGCCATCAAAAGATCTGACCTCGACATTTTCCATATCACAGGTCAAATCTTGAATCATTTTAACACGTTCTTGCATTGAAAACAATGGGCTTTTTGCGCTGTTGACCAGTACGCCAACGATGAGGCGGTCCACCACCTGCGCACTTCTTTTAATGATATCCAGGTGTCCGAATGTCACCGGATCAAAAGAACCCGGATAGAGTCCGATCTTCATTTCCTACCCCTCATGCGACACTGCCTTTCGAAGAAAGGCGTGTTTGTTTGTCTTGTAAAGCTTTTCCCGAACAATCTCATAGCCCAGAGATTCCAGATCCGAAAAATCGTCCTCCAGGGCTCCCTCCACGATAAAAAGGGTATCCGCATCCACATAATCCATGTCATGGATCAGCCGGAGAGCCTTTCTCTCCAGGCCGTTCTGGTAGGGCGGATCCATAAACACAATGCCGAAGCGATAGCCCTTCCCCTTCAGTCGATTCAGTGCCGTCATGTAGTCTCCGGCAATCACCTGGGCTCTGTCCATGAAATGCGTATGCGCCAAATTTTCGTTGATGCAGGCCGCCGCCTTCGGATTGTTGTCCACAAAAACCGCTCGTCGCGCATCCCTGGACAGGGCTTCAATGCCGATGCCGCCGGAGCCCGCGAAAAGGTCCAGGAAATCACAGCCCGGGATGTCGAATTGTATCATATTAAAAAGGGTTTCCTTGATGCGGTCCGTGGTCGGACGGGTATCCATGGAATCAATGGTTTTCAATGTCAGTCGTCTGGCACTGCCGGCAATTACTCTCATATCGTATCCTTCCTCTTATTTGTCCCTGTTATCATAAGTATCCATTCTCGCTTTGTAAAGTTTTTTCCTGTGTCCAGTCCCTAGAGCACATCACTCTCCGTGAGGTACGCCCCCATCTGCTGGCGCAGCAGCGCATGCTCTTCCCGGGCGAGCCCCGGATCTTCAGAAAGAAGCTCCCGGGCGTCCTCCGCCGCCATTTCCAGAAGCGCCCGATCCTCATAGATATCGGCCATGGAAAATTCCAGCTCGCCGGCCTGACGGACGCCCAGCAAATCGCCGGGTCCCCGCAACCGGAGGTCTTCCTCTGCAATCCGGAAGCCGTCATTGGAATGAGAGAGAATTTCCAGCCGCTTTTGAGAAAGCTCCGAATGCTTCGCATCCACGAAAATGCAATAACTTTGCAAATTTGAGCGTCCCACGCGTCCCCGGAGCTGGTGCAGCTGCGCCAGCCCGAAGCGTTCCGCGTTTTCCACCAGCATCACGGTCGCATTGGGCACATCAACACCGACCTCCACCACGGTGGTGGACACCAGAATATCGATTTCCCGCCGCAGAAAGCGCAGCATGATTTCTTCCTTTTCCCGGGGCTTCCGTTTTCCGTGCAATCCCTCAATGCGTACCTCTGCCGGAAAAAATCGCCGGAGATCGTCCACCTTATCCGTCACATTTTCGAGCTCCAGCGTGTCATTCCCCTCAATCATGGGACAGATCACATAAGCCTGTCTGCCCGCCTGCAGCTCCCGATAAATGAAGCGGCAGGCCTTTTCCCGATCCGTCGCCGGAATCACCGCATTTTTGATGGGCAGTCGGTTCGCCGGACGCTCATTGATCCGGGAGACCCGGCAGTCGGCATAGAGCAGCTTCGCCAGGGTCCGGGGAATCGGTGTCGCGGACATCCCCAGCATGTGCGGCATCCCCCCTTTTTCGGAGAGTGCCTTCCGCTGTCGGACACCGAAGCGATGCTGTTCGTCCGTGATCACAAGTCCGAGCCGCTTGTACGAAACGCCTTCCTGAAAAAGCGCATGGGTGCCCACGGCCAGTTGCGCCCGCCCCTCCGCCAGGGCCCGACAGCATTTGCCTCGCTCCGCCGCCGTCAGAGAGCCGGTCAGAAGCACCGCCTCATAGGGAAGCTTATTTTCCCGCAACAGTGCCTGCAGCTTTTCATAATGCTGCACCGCCAGGATTTCCGTCGGGGCCATCAGGGCAGCCTGCCCGCCGTTCATGACCATTTCCAGCATAGAGAGCATGGCAATGATGGTTTTGCCGGAGCCCACGTCCCCCTGCAGAAGGCGGTTCATCACCCGGCCCGAGGCCATATCGTCGCGAATTTCAGAAAGTGCCTGCTTCTGCCCTTCTGTCAGTGCAAAGGGAAGGGTCGCAATCACCTGTTCCAGCATCGGCTTCTGCTCTGTGGCAAAGCCAGAATCCTGCGTTTCTGTTTGTCTGCCCGTCAGCATCCCCAGCGAAAACAATAAAAGTTCATTAAAGCTCAGCCGCTGCCGGGCCCGCCGGAAGGCCTCCATCGTATGCGGGAAATGAATTTCCGCTATGGTCTCCAGCATGGTCGGTAAATCCCGTTTCTCGCGAAGTGCATCTGGCAGAAAGTCTTCCCGAAGCAGTCTCTCCCGGGGATCTGCCGTCAGTTTACCCGCTGTGAGAAGCGCCAGGGCCTGCTGCACAGTCTTTCGGATCAGCGCATTGCTGATTCCCTTGGTCTGGGCATATACCGGTTCAAAGCTGCCGATTTTTTCGGCATATATTTCCGGCGCATAAATTTTCGGCTGCGTCATGCAGCGCTGCCCCTGATAACTCCCTACCTTTCCATAGAAAACAAAGCGTTTGCCTGCCCGCAGCAGGTTTTTGAGAAAAGGCGCATTGAACCAGATGAGCCGGAAACTGCCGCTTTGATCCCGAAGGCTCAGGCTAACCATCCGACGTCCATTGGCAGAAAAGAGAGTCGCATCCCGCTGAAGAACACATTCCAGTGCCTGCACCTCTCCTTCTTCCAGCGAACCGATCTCCCGAGGTGCCGGAAAGCTCAGGTAAGAACTCGGGAAATACCAGAGCAGATCCACCAGTCCCTGAATCCCTAGCTGTTGGAACAGTGCCTCTGTTTTCGGTCCGACGCCCTTCAGTTCACTTAGCTTCATAGCTGCCCCCCCAAAGAGAAAGAAGAGGAAGGCTCTGCCTTCCGCAAAGCCTTCCCGTACCGTTCTTCCTGTTCTTATTCTGCCGAAATGAAGTAGTAGTAAACCGGCTGTCCGCCGTACTGCAGCTCCACCTCTACCTCCGGGAATGCCTCCTGCAGAAAAGCCGCCATGGCCTCTGCCGCTTCCTCGGAAACATCCTGTCCGTAGTACAGCGTCACAATTTCAGAATCCTCTGTCAGCAATGCCTGCAGCGCATCCTTGGTCACCGCCTGCTGCTCTTTGCCCACGGCCAGAAGTCCCTGATCGCCGATGCACATGATATCGCCTTCATTGATCTCATGGCCCTCAATGGTCGTGTTCCGTACCGCATAGGTCAGCTCCGCAGAGCGCACCTGCGAAAGCGCATCCAGCATGGATGCCTCATTTTCTGCCGGTTCTGCCTCCGGATTGAAACCGATCATGGCACTGATGCCCTGAGGAATCGTCTTCGTGGGAACCACATGCAAGGCCTTATCCTCCAGCAGCTCTGCCGCCTGGTTAGCCGCCAGAATGATGTTTTTGTTGTTGGGCAATACGTAGATATGCTCTGCATTCAGCTTTTCTGCCGCCTGCAGAATATCCTCTGTGGAAGGATTCATGGTCTGTCCACCGGAAATCACGTGGTCAACACCGATTTCCTCGAAAATACCCTTGAGTCCATCGCCTGCGCAAACCGCAATGAAGCCGTATTTCTTCTTCGGCTCCTGCTTCGCTTCCGCCAGTTTCTCCATCGCTGCCACCTTAGAGGCATCCTTGATCAATGTCTCATGATGCTCCAACCGCATGTTGTCCACCTTCATCTTGGAAAGGTAGCCCAGAGTCAAGCCCTTCTCAAAGGCATTGCCCGGGTGGTTGGTATGCACATGCACCTTAATGATGTTTTCATCCGAGAAGCAGACAATGGAGTCGCCCACGGTATTCAGCCAGCTACGCAGGCCTTCCACTTCCTCATCGCTGAATTCATGATCGCCGTTGACCATGAACTCGGTGCAGTAACCGAACTTGATGTCTGCGGTAGAGATTTCGCCGCGGGACTTCCGCTCTGCCGGTGCCGCATTGCCCTCGTCTGAGAGATCCAGCTCCAGGCTCTCGCCGGAAAGAGAAGCCAAAGCGCCGCGCAACACCGTCATCAGGCCTTCTCCGCCGGAATCCACCACACCGGCTTCCTTCAGCACCGGCAGCATTTCCGGTGTCTTCTGCAGCACAGCCTCGCCATATGCGATGACCTCCCGCAGCAGCTCCAGGGTATCCTCCCGGGAAACCGAAAGCTCAGTGATCCGATCCGCCATTCCCTTGGCCACCGTAAGAATCGTTCCCTCTTTCGGCTTCATCACGGCCTTGTAGGCGGTCTCCACCGCTCTGGAAAAGGCTCTGGCCAGCACCAGGCTGTCAATGCTGCCCTCCTCACGGATCTCTTTTGTAAAGCCGCGGATGAGCTGCGACAAGATGACGCCGGAATTTCCGCGGGCCCCCCGCAGGGAACCGCCTGCCATGGCCTTTGCCACATTCTCAATGGTGGGTTCTGTGATCTCTGCCACATCCCGGGCCGCCGACATGATGGTCATGGTCATGTTGGTGCCGGTGTCACCGTCCGGCACCGGGAATACATTCAGCTCATTGATCAGCTCTTTGTTCTGCTGCAACTTGGCCGCACCTGCCAGAAAGGCAGCCTGCAGCTGCTTTGCATCTATCTGCTTACCCAAAGGTTCTGTCCTCCTTCATTTCCTCTCTTAGTCAATGACTCTGACGCCTTCGACAAAGACATTCACTGTACGGACATGCATGCCCGTGTACTCACTGACCTTGTAGCGCACATTCTCCACCAAATTGTCTGCAACAGCCTGAATGCTGACGCCATAGGCCACAATCACGTGGAAATCCAGATCGATTTCATTGTCCTGAATCGTCACAGTGATGCCCTTCGTCAGACTCTCCTTCTTGAGAAGTCGTGCAAAGCCGCCCGCCTTTACGGAAACCTTCGCCATACCTACAATGCCAAAGCACTCCACTGCAGTGGTACCTGCATAGGTGGCCACAACCTCCGGGGTGATCTGGATCTGCCCCATTTTCGAAGCAATCGTTCCCTTCATATATACCTCCAAGCCTATCCTGCTTTCATGGATGAACCGTTACGCAAAATTTTTCTTTTCTATTATAAGCGATAATATAGGTAAGACGCAAGTTAAAGAAAGTGCCTCCACCCGGGGCCCCGCAAGCCAAGCTTGCGCTTACCCCCGGGCAGAAGAGGCGCAAGATAAAGAAAGCGACTCCGCCCGGGCCTTCCCCGGGCAGAAGAGGCGCAAGTTAAAGAAAGCACATCTGTCCGGGCCTTCCCCCGGACAGAAAAAGTAAAAGGGCACTGCGACTTACATCGCAATGCCCTCGTAATCATTCAACATATGATGCAGACAAATTAAGCATTACCTGCAATCGCACGCTCAACTTTTCCGGATCTTAAGCAGGAAGTACATACATACATCTTCTTTGTACCGCCATCTACCTTTACTCTAACTGACTTAACGTTAGCCTTCCAAACCTTGTTGGATCTTCTATGTGAATGGCTTACCTGATTACCGAAGTGAACTGCCTTCTCACAAATTGCACATTTAGCCATGGTTGCACCTCCTTCTTACAAAATACCGCCGCTCAAATCGCGACTCACATATGTTATCAAATCTAAATACAGATTGCAAGCACTTTTTGAAATAAAAGTGGCTGTTTCGTATCACACCTTTTAGGAAAGCTGCTCGGCTTCCTCCGTTTCCAACATCGCTTCTGCCTGGGCCTCAGCTTCCTTGGATACGCGGTTGCCGCCGGTGAAGCGATCCAGCAGCTCCGGCACCATATCCAGAATCTTGGTCATGGTGTCCTGATTCTTCACATTCACCAGCTTGCTCTTTCCATTCTGGAGAATCAGAATTGCAGTGGGCGTGATTTTGGAACTCATGGCGCCGGCGCCGGCATCCCCGTTTCCCTTTTCCTTTTTCTGATCAAAGCCGCCGGCGCCCATGCCGCAGCTGACCTCCATCAAAGGGATCAATGTGGCATCTCCCACCACCATCGGCTCTCCGACCACAGTCTTGGAGGTAACAAATCCATCCATCCCCCGGAACATACTCTCAATCAGATTCGTCACATTGCTGTTTTCCATCCTCTTTTTCTCCTCCCAAGAGCAGTGTTCGGATCTGCCGGTTCAAAAGCAGCCGAATCAATACCACCAGAACATGCCAAAGCCGAATGTAACCGCGTACATGCAGCTCCCCATCAAAGCAATCCTTTTCAAATTCCGGATACAGCGCCAGATCCTTGCCGTAAACCGGATAAAATATACTGAGCAGAGACAACAGCTTTCCCATGAGATAGGGATCCGAAAGTCCGAAACGAAGACTTCCGTAAATTGCCCGAAATCTGCCGTGTCGCAAAAGATAACCCGTTTCCCGCAGCACAAGCTGCAGGCTATCCCGGTTCTCTTCCTCCGACAGCCATCGGGCGACACGCTTCAGCTTAGCTCTGCTCATCCTTTTCCGTCTCCTTTATGGTATAGCGAAGCGCACGCAGCCGATAGCGAAAGCCCTCCCGGTCATAGTCTCCTCGCAGCTCCAGCGCCCGAAAGAACCAGTGCAATGAGAAATGCGCATGTCCCGCCACCGTTTCCCGCCGTTCCAGATCCAGGTTGTAACGTAGCGGAACAAAAAGAAGCAGGAGTAGCACCAGCAAAAGGAGAGCCAAGACTGCCAAAAGAAAAAGGAGCAGGATTTTCAGAAGCATCATCAGCATTCCTGAATTCCCTCCTCCCGAAGCATCCTCTCAATCAAACACAGCGCCTCCGGATAGCCGTAGGCCAACCCCAGAACCTCCACATCCTCCGTGTTCAGACGTGGGTTCAGAAAGTTCACAGAGTTCCAGATTTCATAAAGGTTCGGCTTTCTCGCTGCAGTCACAATATAACAGGCCGGCTGCCAGCGCCCTTCCCGAAGATTTTCAAGAAGCGTCGCACGACGTTTCCAGGCATGCGGGCCATAATACATGGATTTTGAAAAAATCATTTCTCAATCCCATCGGCTCAAACAAAGCGGTCCAGGATCATGTCCCGGGCAATTTCCAGTGCCTTTTCCGTGGTTTTCTCGCGGATTTCCCGGCGATCACCCTCAAAATGGCACTCTGTTACCTTGGTCTTGCCCTTGACGCAGACAGCGATATAAACGAGTCCCACCGGCTTGTCCTCCATGGCATCCGGTCCTGCGTTTCCCGTCACCGCGATGCTGAGATCCGCCTCCGACTCCATCAGCGCACCGATAGCCATTTCCTTTGCGCACTGTGCCGACACTGCGCCATCCTTCCGCAGCGTATCCTTCTTTACAGAAAGCACCCGCTTCTTGGCCTTGTTCGAATAGGTCACAAAACCAAGCTTAAAGCACTGGGACATCCCCGGCACCGAGGTCAATGCTGCCGAGATCAAACCGCCGGTCAGGCTCTCCGCCGTGGTCACCGTCAGACCCTGGTCCATCAAAAGAGCCGCAACCTGCTGCTCCATGGGCGCATCCGTGTTTCCCAGCACCTCCGGCTTCTTCAGAAAAACTTTCTCCTTTTTTTCCTTATCCTTTTCCTTCTTCTCTCCCATTACATGCCTCCTTCCGTGATGACACGAATATTCTTCACGATATAATCAATCAGTGAAACAATGGTCAGAATCAATGCCGCCGCGGCAAAAACCAACGTCAGCGTCTTCAGGCAATCCAGATTCAGAATCAGAAGAATCACGGTGATCATCTGGGAAACGGTTTTGAACTTTCCCCACCAGGACGCCGCGATCACAATGCCGTTGTCGGAAGCCACCAGACGAAAACCGGAAATGATAAATTCTCTTCCTATGATAATGATGACATACCAGGCCGGCAGCTGTCGAAGTCCCACCATACAGATCAGCGCGGAACACACCAGCAGCTTATCCGCCAGGGGATCCATAAACTTACCGAAATCTGTCACCAGGTGATCCCGTCTGGCCAGATATCCGTCCAGAAAATCCGTGAAGGAAGCCACGCAGAACACCGCCAGCGCCGCGAAGCGCAGACTCTGTACCGTACCGTCCTGCAGCAGAAGAAGCAGCACGAAAACCGGCACCAGAAGCATACGCAGCACCGTCAGCTTGTTGGGCAAATTCATAGCATCTCTCCTATCAGATCATAGCCATCCGAAGACACGATCTGCACATCCACCATATCTCCGGCCATCAGATTCCGGTTCTCGCCGCCATCCACATACACAAAGCTGTCGATATCCGGGGCATCCATATAGGATCTCGCGACGTAGACATTATTCTCCGGGTCATAAGCAGAAATCATCACCCGCAGACTGCGTCCGACCTGTTCTGCTGCCTTCTCAAAGGCAATGCCCTGCTGCAATGCCATCAGCGCATCCTGCCGCTGCTGCTTCACGCGCTCTGGAAGCTGCGGCTGCATCTGTGCCGCCGGCGTCCCTTCCTCCTGAGAATAGGGAAACACACCCAGCCGGTCAAAACGCTCTTCTGTCACAAAACGCTTGAGGATTTCAAAGTCCTCCTCGGTCTCTCCCGGGAATCCTGTGATCAAGGTGGTTCGGAGTGCAATGTCCGGGATCTGTTCCCGCAGCATCGCAATTTTTTCCCGTAGCTCCGCCTCCCGCGTCCTTCGGTTCATGGCCTTCAGGATACGGTCAGAGGCATGCTGAATGGGAATGTCCAGATAGTGACAAACCTTGGGATTTCTGCGAATGGCTTCCACCAGCGCCGCGTCGATTTCCTCCGGATAGCAGTATAGGATACGGATCCACTCCAGTCCCTCCAGAGAAGAAAGGCGGTCCAGAAGCTCCGGCAGCGCCTTATGTCCGTAGAGATCCGTACCGTACAAAGTGGTTTCCTGCGCGACCAGGATCAGCTCCCGGGCACCGTTCTGTACCAGTGATTCCGCCTCTGCCAGCAGACTCTCCATGGGCACGGAGCGGTAATGGCCTCTCAGCTTCGGAATGATGCAGTAGGTGCAGTACTTGTCACATCCCTCTGCAATTTTCAGATACTGGGTATAGCACTCACCGCTTTCCACCCGCTTCAGTTGCCGGTCCAGCTTCTCCACATATTCGCTGACGCTGATGACCTCATCCACTTCCGGCAGTTCCTTCCGGATTTCATCCCGGTAGCGCTCCACGAGACAGCCGGCCACGATCAGCTTTTTGAGCTTCGCGCTTTCTTTGTACTCGCCCATCTCAATGATGGTGTTGATACTCTCTTCCTTCGCCGGGCCAATGAAGGAGCAAGTGTTAATGATGGCGAGATCCGCCTCCTCCGGGTCATCCGTGACTTCGGAGCCGGGATACTGCTCCAGCAGACCGCTGAGCAACTTTTCTGAGTCTACGCGGTTTTTGTCGCAGCCCAGAGAAATCATATACAGCTTCATCAGGCCTCGCTATCCGACTCGTAATTGTCTTCGCTGGAGCCGCCGAGATCAGAGCTGTCCTCTTCGATATCGTCGTCCTCCTCGCCGTCCTCGGACACGTAGCGGGAGAAATCCTCCTTTTCGATCTTAACGGCAATCGGCTCATCATCCTCTTCCGAGCCCTGCTCAATGGTCACTGCACCCTTGTAGATCTCGTCAATGGCAATGGACAGGGGCTTCTTTCCCTCTTCGTTGGGCAGCAGCGACTCATCACCGTCGATGATCTGCCGTGCTCTCTTGGCACTGGCAATCACCACGGAAAATCTGGACTCCACCTCGTGTGCACCGTCCTCTGCTCCGTTGTTCAGAGATCCGATCAGATCATTGTATGTTGGACGTAACATTTTCTATCCTCCTCAGTTCTTTTCTGATATTTTCTATAATGTCTAAATGTACGGATGCCCGATCATGGCTCGCACTGATAAGATTATGCAGTTTTTCCGTACAGCTGTCAATATTGTCGTTGATCAGGATGAAATCATAGGCCTCAATGCCCTCCGACTCCGTGATGGCTCTCCGCAGTCTGGCATCGATAACTTCCTCTGTCTCCGTTCCCCGGCCGATCAGACGGTTCCGAAGCTCCGGTGCGCTGGGCGGTGCAATGAATACCAGCAGCGCCTCCGGGAATTTCTTCTTTATTTTTAAAGCGCCCTGAATTTCGATTTCCAGAATGACATCCTTGCCCTCATTCATCTGCTGCTCCACAAAGCGTCGCGGCGTGCCGTAGTAGTTTCCCACATACTGCGCATACTCCACCAGCTCGTCATTGTCGATCATTTCCTCGAACTTTTCCTTGCTGACGAAAAAGTATTCCTTGCCGTCTTCCTCACCCGGACGCGGGCTGCGGGTTGTGGCCGAAATGGACAGTGCATAATTGTCATAAAGCCGTGTCAGATTCTTCATAATGGTACCCTTGCCGGCACCGGAAAATCCGGACACCACCACCAGTATTCCCTTTTCCATAGACTCCCCCTTTTACTATAAGTACGAGATATACGAGTAACCCTCAAAACATCTCCTGTTATGAGATACTAGAGTAACCACGGATTGCTCCGTGCTGCGCGCTCCCGCAATCCTCAAAACATCTCATGTTATGAGATATTAGAGTAACCACGGATTGCTCCGCGCTGCGCGCTCCCGCAATCCTCAAAACGGCACCGTGTTTTACTTTACGAGTAACCACGGATTGCTCCGTGCTGCGCACTCCCGCAATCCGCAAAACGTCTCATGTTTGAGATATTAGAGTAACCACGGATTGCTCCGTGCTGCGCACTCCCGCAATCCGCAAAACGGCACCGTGTTTTACTTTACGAGTAACCACGGATTGCTCCGCGCTGCGCGCTCCCGCAATCCTCAAAACTATTCGCAATCCGCTCATTTTCCTGCGGAAAATGGCTACTTGCTCATAGTTTTGCGGGTCCCAAGGTCGGAAATTTTCCTGCAAGCGAGCTTGCGGAAAATTTCCGACTTTGGTCCCCTGTTACTCTATGTTTTGCACCTGTTCCCGGATCTTTTCGATCAGGGTCTTCAGGTTGATGGCATCATCGGAAACGATGATATCGTTGGCCTTGGACAGGGTCGTGTTGGCTTCCCGGTTCATCTCCTGGGCCAGGAAATCCAGCTCCCGTCCTACCGCGCCGCCAGCCTGCAGTTTTTTCCTCATATTAGAAATGTGACTCCGCAGCCGCACCAGCTCCTCATCTGTGCAGACCTTGTCTGCATAAATGGTGACCTCCTGCACGATCCGCTGGGGATCCGCTGTCGTGCCCAGCATCTCCTCTACCCGTTCCCGCAGCCGCTTCTCATAAGCAGCCGTGATCTCCGGTGCCCGGGCCTCGATGCGTCCCACGATTTCTTCCATGCTGTCCAGCTTCTGCAGAAGATCCACCCGCAGATTGGCTCCCTCCAGCTCACGGTTTGCCACAAACTGCTGCAGTGCCGCCTCCAGCACCGGCTGCAACCGCTCCCAGAGTGCGCCATCATCCTCCGATTCTTCGGACAGCTTCAGCACTTCCGGAAAATTTGCCAGCTGCATGGCAGTGACACGATTTTCCACACCCAGGGTCTCCGCAATCTTCTGCAGAGAGGCATAGTACTCCTCTGCCAGATCCAGATTCAGTCGCAGACTCTGCCCCTGATCCGTAAACTCTTCGCAGGTGATATACAAATCCGCCTTTCCTCTGGCGACGTACTGTTTCACCAGTCCCCGGATCTGGGCCTCCAGTGCATTCAGCTTTTTCGGCATCTTGATGTTCAGATCCAGAAAGCGTGAATTCACCGACTTCAGCTCCACCGTAATGCGGTACGCTGCTTCATTGGCCTCTGCACGGCCAAAGCCGGTCATACTCTTCAGTTCCATCCGTTGCACCACTCCCATCCGCAATTGCTTGCTTTTTCTTCGCATTTGAACTAGATTATAAGGCATTGACTCAGGCATTTTCAAGGACGTTTTTCCTGCAAACACGCAGGAATGTTAATTTTACAGGAGGAACTATGGCATACGACGGACTGGTGGTTAGCGCAGGCATCAAGGAATTCCGGGAGAAGCTCATCGGCGGTAAGGTAGCCAAGATCACGCAGCCGGAAAAAGACGAAATTCAGCTGCTGATTCGCAACCAGCGGGAAAACTACCGGCTCCAACTTTCGGTGAACCCTTCTCTGCCCCTTTGCTGCTTCACAGAAGAAAACAAGTCGGCACCGGTCACCGCCCCTACCTTCTGCATGGCGCTTCGGAAGCACATCGGCAATGGCACCATTCTGGCCATTCGTCAGCCCGACCAGTCTCTGCATGCCGCCGGTCTGGAGCGGGTCATCCTCTTCGAAATCGAGCATCTGGACGAAATGGGCGACCTCGGCAAACGCATTCTGTCCATCGAGCTCATGGGTAAGTATTCCAACACTATCCTGCTGCGGGAGGACCACACCGTCATTGACGCCATCAAGCGCATCTCGGTTTCCCAGTCCTCACTGCGGGAGGTGCTGCCGAACCGCCCCTACTTCATTCCGGATGCCAAGGGAAAGCAGAACCCCCTCGCCCTGACGCGGGAAAGCTTCATTACCCTGATCAACGCTCAGCCGGAGCCGGTCTTCCAGGCCATTTTTCATAACATCACCGGTCTGAGCCCCCTGACCGCCAATGAAATCTGTTTCCGCGCCGCTGTGGATCCGGATCTTTCCGCCAACTGCCAGTCACCGGAGGCCCTGTCCCGGCTCTATGACAGCTTCTGGTCCATTATTTCAGAAGCCGTGCTGGAGGAGAAGCCCCAGCCGAATATTGTATACAAGGATGGGCAGCCCCTGGATTTTTCGGCCATCCACCTGCATCAGTTTGAGGATAATGCCGGCTGCCGCGAGGAATGCTTCGATTCCATGTCCACCGTGATCCGCCGCTTCTACCAGGCCAAGGACAAGGATTCCCGGATCCGGCAGAAATCCACGGATCTCCGCAAGGTATTGAATACACTGCTGGAGCGCTGCAGTAAAAAACTGGCCATCCAGGAAAAGCAGCTGAAGGACACCGCCGACAAGAACAAGTTCCGGGTCTACGGTGAACTCCTCAACACCTACGGCTATTCGCTGCAGGGCGGCGAGGACAAGCTGACCTGTGAAAATTACTATGACGGGAAGGAAATCACCATTCCGCTCCGGAAGGACCAAAGCGCCCAGGAAAATGCCAAGCGTTATTTCGAAAAGTACGACAAGCTGAAGCGCACAGAGGAAAATGTCACCCAGCAGCTGACCGAAACCCGTCGAGAATTGGAGCACCTCACCTCCATCGAGACCGCCCTGGATCTGGCCGACGGCGAGGGCGACCTCCGGGAAATCCGCCGGGAAATGGCCGACTTCGGCTTCATCCGGAAGAGCCAAAGCAAGGAAAAGGTGCGAGCCCAGGACAAATCCCAGCCCTACCACTTCGTTTCCAGCGACGGCTATGACATCTATGTGGGACGCAACAATTACCAGAACGAATTCGTCAGCTTCAAGCTGGCGGAAGGCGGCGATCTCTGGCTCCATGCCAAAAACATTACCGGCTCCCACGTCATCGTGAAGACCGGCGGCGCCGCCTTCGATAATCTGCCGGATCGTCTTTTCGAAGAAGCCGCTGAGCTGGCCGCCTGGTTCTCCTCCCACCAGAAGGATGCCAAGGTGGATGTGGATTATACCATACGTAAAAATCTCCGCAAAGTGCCGAACGCCGCACCCGGCTTCGTGATCTACCACACCAACTATTCCATCACCGTGAGCCCCCGGCTCTGCCTGACAGAAGTTCCGGAAGGAAAGCGGTAACAAAACACAGCATATAAAAAGAGGGCTTTGCCTATCGCAAAGCCCTCTTTTTTGTATTAATCGTTCTCTTCTTCCCAGTTGGTGTATACGTTCTGTACATCATCGGAATCATCCAGAAGCTCCAGTGTCTTACGGAGATTCTTAACAGCTTCCTCATCGGTCACAGATACATAGTTCTGGGGCAGCATCACCACATCAGCCTCTGCCATGGGAATGCCCTGCTTCTCCAGGTTCTCACGAACCTCCGGGAAATCATTGGGGGCTGTCAGGATCACGTAAGAATCCTCTTCCTCCTGAATGTCCTCGGCACCGGCTTCAATGGCCAGATCCATGAGGGTATCGAAATCCTTGCCCAGATCATCCATCTCTTCCTTGTCCAGGATGATCTGTCCCTTCTCATCGAACATGAAGGCCACAGCACCCGGTGTGGCCAGGGAGCCCTTACCCTTGGAGAAAGCGGCACGCACATCGGCTGCTGCTCTGTTCTTGTTGTCGGTCAGCACCTTAACGATCATAGCAACACCGTTCGGTCCATAACCCTCGTACTGCATCTCGGAGAAGTTGTCAGCCTCCATGGAACCGGCTGCCTTCTTGATGCCGTTGTTGATGGTATCGTTGGGCATGTTGTTGGCCTTTGCCTTGGCAATGACAGCCGCCAGCTTGGAATTGTTGTTAGGATCCGGGCCGCCTTCTCTCACAGCCAATGCGATTTCATGGCCGATCAGTGTGAAGATTTTGCCCTTTGCGGCATCATTCTTCTCCTTCTTTGCACGAATATTGGAAAATTTTGAATGTCCTGACATATATTACTCTCCTAACTCTTAATGATCTCGATTCTTTGTCGCGCCAATTGACACGAAGAACTGTACTATCATAGACCAATTTTAATGGAAGCGCAAGCCCCGCAGCAGGGATTTTCTACAGGAAATCCGCGTACTGCTCGTTGTAGGCATTGTGGGAGCCCACGATACCGCCGTTCCGGATATAGATCCGGGGCACCCGTTTTCCGATGTCGCAAAGCACCTCATAGCGGAACAGACCGTACTTTTCCCAGTCATAGAGGGTGATTTCTTCCGCGCCGTCTTTTCCCAGCAGTGTGGCCACATCGTTGATCTTCACGTCAAGGCCGGTCACATCCACCATAAGCTGGTCCATGCATACCCGTCCCAGCTGACGGCAGCGATAGCCCTTGATCAGCACCTCGGCCCGGTTAGAAAGGGCCCGGGGATAGCCGTCCGCATACCCCACCGGAAGCGTCGCAATCTCCATCTCCTGCTCTGCCGTGAAGGTACTGCCGTAGGACACCGTGGTGCCCGCCGGTACGGTTTTCACGTAAGAGACATTGGCCTTCCAGGACAGGGCCGGCCGCAGATGAATCCGCGTTCTGTCCACTTCGCCGGAGGGGTACAGCCCGTAGAGGGAAATGCCGTCGCGCACCATATCCATCTCCATGCCCAGGCCTTCCAGAATACCGGCAGAATTCGCGCAGTGCTTCACCGAAATATGAATGCCCCGCTGCTCCAGCGCCGCCGTGAAATTCATGAAGCGCCGGTACTGCAGTTCCGCAAAACGCTTGTCGGATTCATCCGCCGAAGCGAAATGAGAGAAAATTCCTTCCACGCTGAGATGCGGCAATTTGGCGATGGCCTCTGCCGTATCCACCCCCGCCGGATCCTCCGCGAGAATGCCGATACGTCCCATACCCGTATCAATTGCCAGGGTGACCGGTGCAACGATACCCATTTTTTCCGCTTCCCGGTCGATCTTTTCCGCCTGATCCAGCGTAAATACCGACGGCATGATGTCCTGCTCCAGCATCAGTGTATAGGAGGATTCCGGAATCACACCGAGGTTCAGGATCGGCTTCCAGATTCCGTGCCGCCGCAGAATGCATCCTTCCTCCACCGTGGCCACCGCATACATATCCACCAGATCGTCGATACCCTTGGCCACCGCCGGTGCGCCGTGTCCGTAACCGTCCGCCTTCACCACCGCGCAGAACTGCATCTGCGCCGGAAGTGCACGTCTGGCCTCCGTTATATTTTCCCGAATTGCATCCAGATCCACCACCGCATAGGTTCTGTCGTAGATCAGGTCATTCTTAAACTCCATTTTCTGTTACTCCATTTTTTCTTATATGCATCTGCATCGCCCTGCCGATTTCTGCTGCCGTATCACTGGCCAGCACCGCATGCTCACCCAGCCGGGCCGCAGCCCGATTTCCGGCCTCCACATGCAGGAGCACCGCCAGCACCGCTGCTGTATACAGCCGCTCCCGGCAAATCGCCGCATCCTTTTTGTCCTCTCCGGCCGCCAGAACCTCGTAAACGCCGGCGCAGAGACCGCTCAGCACATCCCCGGAGCCGCCCTTGGCCAGCGCCGGTGCACTCTGCAGACTCCGAAAGCATCTGCCGCTTTCTCCGTCAACGACAAAGCTGTTCGCACCCTTCATAATGATGCAGCAACCCAATCGCACCGCCAGCTCTGCCGCGATTTCTTCCGGCGAGGCCAGCACTTCCTGCAGACTGCGGCCCGTGAGCCGCGCCATCTCCATGGGATGTGGCGTCAGTAAAAGCGGCTGGGATAATGTCTTCAGCTCTGCAAACCTGTCCGGCTGCGCCGCCAGAAGATTCAGGCCGTCCGCATCAACGAGACAGGGAAGCCGCTTTTCTCCGGCAGAAGCCCGGAAAAGCAGCGCCGACAGCATTGTCCCGGCGGTGCTGCTGCGGCCGATGCCGGGGCCGAGCACGAGAAAATCCGCCCAGGCCAGGTTTTCACTGCTGAGCGCAGAAAAATCGCTGTCCTTTCCATAGGTCGTCACAATGGCCTCGGGCAGCAATGTCTGTAGTATAGTGCGGTTATCTTCTGCTGTCAAAAGCTTTATCAGTCCCGCCCCGGCGCGATAGGCCGCGAGGCCGGATAAGTAGGCAGCACCGCTCATACCGGGAGAGCCCGCCGCGATCAATACCTTTCCGTAAGTTCCCTTATTTGCCTCTGGCAGCCGCGGTCTAAGCCTCTGAAAAAATTTTTCCGCATTGGTTTCCGCGTTAAGCATCCTGCGCTCCCTTCCGGCCCTCCAGCACAGCAAAGGCCATCACCAGCTCCCGGGTATCGGAGATACTCACCGACAGGGAGGTACCTCCCATTGCCTCATAACGGGCCAGGGCCCCCTGAAAAAGCCGGACATAGGGCTTTCCCAGTTCGTCCCGCAGTACCTCGATGTCCAGCAGCGAAAAGCCCCGAATGCCTGTGCCGAAGCACTTGGAAACCGCTTCCTTAACGGCAAAATCGCCGGCAAGCACGGAATTTCTTCCGTCAGCCTGCCGACGTTCCTCCTCGGTAAAGATGCGTTCCAGTCTGTTCCCCTGCTTCAGCTGCTCCATACGCCGGATTTCCAGAAGATCACAGCCAGTTCCGATCACCATATTCAGTCCTCTTCCTCGCGATAGATTTCGCCCACCCGATAGGAAAGCCGCATCAGCGACTCAGAAAGATGCACGTTCTCGATCACAATGTCTCTAGGCACCTCCAGATCCACATGGGCAAAGTTCCAGATGCCCACCACACCGTCGGCGATCAGCTGCTCCACCACCTTCACGGCAGGGGTCTTCGGAATGCAGATGGCCGCCATCTTCACCTCGTGGCGCTTCACAATCTCATCGATCTGTTCCATGGGATAGACCGGAATACCACCAACCTCGGTGCCTACCACGGCAGGATCGATGTCAAAGATACCCTTGACGATAAAGCCTCTTTTCCGAAAGTTTGTGTAGTTCGCCAGCGCCTGTCCCAGATGTCCGGCACCCACGATGATCATATTGTGCTCACGATCGATATTCAGAATCTTGGCAATCCCGTCATGGAGATTTCGGATATTGTAGCCATAGCCCTGCTGTCCGAAACCGCCGAAATTGTTGAGATCCTGCCGAATCTGGGAAGCTGTCAGATTCATCCGCTTGGAAAGCTCATTGGAAGAAATCCGCTCTATTCCCTGGTCCATCAGGTCCTCCAGATACCGATAATATCTCGGCAGGCGCAGAATGACAGCCTGGGAGATCTCCTTTTTTGCCATACCTTTTCAACACCTCTTTTCACTTACACGCTTTTTACACTTGTTAAGAATTATACAAGCATGTCATTTTTATGTCAATTGTAAAAGGACCGCCTCCGTGTGTCGGAGGCGGCCCTTTTTGTTCTTTTTTGTGTTCCGTTTAGATCTTCGGTGTTCTGTACAAAATCTCATGACGTCCCGGTCCATTGGATACCATGGTGATGGGCGTCTCAATCTGCTGCTCGATGAAGTCGATATAGCGCTTGCAGTTCTCCGGCAGTTCCTCATAGCTCTTGATGCCGCGGATATCACAGTTCCAGCCCGGCAGTGTCTCATAAACCGGCTTTGCGCGATGCAGCTTTGTGGTCACAGGGAAGTCTGTGGTGACCTCACCATCAATCTCATAGCCTGTGCAGACCTTCAGCTCCGGAAGGTAGCCCAGTACATCCAGCACCGTCAGAACGGCCTCTGTGGCACCCTGCAGCTGACAGCCATACTTGGAAGCCACGGCATCATACCAGCCCACTCTTCTGGGACGGCCTGTGGTGGCTCCGAATTCACCCTTGTCACCGCCGCGCTTTCTCAGCTCATCTGCCTCATCGCCGAAAAGTTCGGAAACGAAGTCTCCGGCACCGACAGCAGAGGAATAGGCCTTGGTCACAGCCACGATGTCCTTGATCTCATAGGGCGGCACACCGGCACCGACAGCGCCGTAACCGGCCAGCGTAGAGCTGGAGGTCACCATCGGATAAATGCCGTGGTCCGGGTCCTTCATGGTGCCCAGCTGACCCTCCAGAAGGATGGTCTTGCCTTCCTTCAGCGCATTTCTCAGGAAACGGGAAGTATCGCAGAGATACGGTGCAATCAGGTCTCTCTGGGCATGCATCTCCTCCAGCAGCTCCTCATAGCTCAGGGCCGGCTGATGATACAGGCCCTCCACCAGGGCATTCTTGATCTCCACCACCTTGCGCAGCTGCTCGGTCAGAACCTCCTCATCGAAGAGCTCGTTCACCTGCAAACCGATCTTCGCATACTTATCGGAGAAGAAGGGGGCAATGCCGGACTTGGTGGAGCCGTAGCTCTTACCTGCCAGACGGGCCTCCTCCAGCGCATCCAGCACCGGATGATAGGGCATCATCACCTGCGCACGATCGGACACCAGGATTTTCGGCATCGGAACGCCGGCATCGGTCACATCCTTCAGTTCCTTCACGAACTTACGAATGTCCAGTGCCACACCGTTGGCCAGCACAGATGTCGTATGATCATAGAAAACACCGCTGGGCAGAAGATGCAGTGAAAAACGGCCATAATTGTTGATGATGGTATGACCCGCATTGGCACCGCCCTGGAATCTGACTACGATGTCAGACTTCTCAGCCAGCATATCTGTGATTTTACCCTTGCCTTCGTCTCCCCAGTTTGCACCTACAATTGCACGTACCATATACTTACTCCTATCAGCTCGCCTTTTCAGCGGCCGGACGCACCGGCCTCACCGGATTCGCAGAGCCTCTGCATTGTACCGCTCCTCGTCGGAAGCAGCGGCTACTTTTTTCTGGTCAGCTTCGCAAACCAGATATAAATGTATAGCAGCGCCGGGAAAACCATCAGGGCAAACAGCACTGCCAGAAGGTGTTCCGGCTGTGCCCCCGTGAAGGCCAGAAACAGAAGCAGCAAAAGAAGCAGAGCAATCAAAATGAGGGCCAGAACGGCCAGTGCTCTCTTCAGCTTCATCCATTTCCTCCCAACGCTAGCAAGCCAAGCTTGCGCTTAGTTCCCATCGTCAAGCGGGCACCCGCAAGCCAAGCTTGCGCTTGGTTCCCACCGTCAAGCGGGCACCCGCAAGCCAAGCTTGCGCGAAGCCCGCTTGACAAGAAACAGCTATAGTATAGATGATGTATTTCCGCTTTGCAAGTCTTAAACTTTGATCTCCGCGGTCATACCCAGGAGCTCCTGGTTCGCATCCAGAATGGGCTGAATGACCTCTTCCACAAATTCCTCCACCTGCTTCGGCGCACGTCCCACATACTTCTCCGGCTTCATAGAGGCCTTCAGATCCTCTAAGGACATATGGAACTCCGGATCTGCCGCGATCAGCTCCAGGAGATTGTTG
>CAVFNN010000011.1:0-56317 GCA_963623925.1 bacterium
TTTGATTCATAGGAAAGTGCATCCTATGAATCAAAAAACGCTCCGCGCGGATCGCACTGCGGCGGCAAAGAAACATGTCGCTTTCGCGACCCGCCGCAGGCGGAGAATGTGCCAAGGCACATTCTTTGTGTCGCTGAGCCTTTAGTGGTTTGCGTCTAGATCAGTGCTGTCCAGACGCGATGGGGGGCCCCGCCAGCCAAGCTGTCGCTGACCCCCATCGGGTCATTGAATCCAGGCGCCTGTAGCCGTCACATAGTAGCCGTCGGGGGTCATGCGGCTGGTATACATGTTTCCGTTGGTGGCATCCAGGTAGTACCAGACACCGTTGACATTGATCCAGCCGGTGGCCATGTATCCAGTCTCCAGGAAGTAGTACCACTGACCGTTGATGTACTGCCAGTTGTTGGTGGTATAAGTGCCGTCGGCATTTCGATACCACCAGCCGTTGTTGTCCTGAATCCACTGACCGCCGGAGCTGCCGCCGGGGCCTGCTGTGCTGCCGCCGGTGACGGTGCCGCTGGTGGTAACGGCGGAAACGCTTGTGGTGCTACTGCTGTTGCTGCTGCCGTACTCCGAACGAATATTGGAAGCCTCTGTGCTGGTTACGGTGAAATTCTCCGAGGTAGCAAAGCTTCCCTTCTTGCTGGAGCTGTAAACGGCCCGTACCTTGAAGCGGTAGGTGCCGGATTGTGTGAAGGAGCTGGCGAAGCAGTAGTAATCGCTGGTGGTGGTGATGGTCTTCAGAATGCTTCCGCTGCGGTAGAGCTTCACCTCATACTTCTTGGCATCGTTGCCGCCGGCCCAGTAGGCGGTGGCACTTTCCTCGTCCCAGGACAGATCGTCCACAGTGAGATCATAGTCGCCACTGTCAGAACTGATGTTTTCTGAAAGCTTGCCGAACTTGAATGTGATATGCAGGTAGTTGCCGCTCTTGCTGACGGATGTTACGGTACCGGAGTCACCGCTGATCGTGACATTGGACTTGCTGCTGACCGCCCACTTGTAGCTCTCCGGATTGTCGAGACTCAGGGTAATGATGATGACCGGATGAGAGCTGCTTTGCCAGCCGCCGGAGGGAATCGAGCCCTGGAGCTTGTAGCCGTCTACGGAGTAGTTACCGGAGTTGGAGTCGATGTTGATGTCATAGCTGTCTCCGTCCAGCTCAAATTCGCTTTCGATGGAGAGTGAAACCTTCGAGACGCTGGTCTTGGTGGAGGCCAGTGCGGTGAAGGGAATGGCGCAGAGCATTGCCGCGGTGATGGCACCCGCCAGCATTTTTCGAATATTGATGCGCATAGGGAAATCCTCCTTTTTGGTGTCGATATTGTTTTGAAATGGATGCATTCAGTATAAACCAAAGTGCAAAAAATGTCGAAGTGCTGAAGTGCGGATTCAGAAAACCGTAAGATTGACGTTATTTCGCCGTTAAAAAATGGTTCTATGAATGACTATTCTGTGTTATGATGAATTCAACCCAGAAGGTAAGCAAACGAATCCGAGATCAAACGAAGGAGGACAGAAGAAATGGAAGAGTTTGAGCTTGATTTCAGCGGCGTAGAAGACGAGGACGCATTTTACGATGTTCTGGAGGAGGTGTTGCCGTTGCCGGCACATTTCGACCGGGATCTGGAGACATTGTATGATCTGCTGCTGGAGTACGGAGAATCCTGGAAGATACAGATATCCGGTTTGGAGGATGTGACGGAGGCAATGCCTGCCTTCGCACGGCGCTTTCGGAAGGCCTGCCGCAATGCAATGATCGAGACACCGGGTCTGGAGATAGAATTTTAAACGACAATCACCCACGGGAATTCCCGTGGGTGATTCTTTTAGAGTAAACGATACTTTTCTTCAAATTCTCTGCAGGAAAGCGGGCGGGAGAAAAAGTAGCCCTGGAAGCGGTGGCAGCCCCGGGCGGACAGGAAATCCACCTGTTCCTGATTGCTGACGCCCTCGGTGATCACCGGCATGGACAGCCGCTCTGCCATGCGGAGGACAGACTCCAGAATGATCTGGCTGCGGTCCGTCTGGGCGGTTTCGGAAAGGAAGTGCATGTCGATCTTGAGGCAGTCTGCCGGAATATCCTTCAGCATGTTGAGAGAGCTGTAGCCGGAGCCGAAGTCATCGATTTCGATATGGAAGCCATGCCGGTGCAGGCGGCTCACCAGATGCGAGTAGGCGGCGGCATTGGACATGATGGTGGATTCTGTGAATTCCAGATTCAGCTGGGCCGGTGAGAGCTCGTAGCGCTTCACCAGATCCACAAAGTAGCTTTCGATGTCGATATAGTAGATGTCCTGCAGGGAAATGTTGACGGAAAGGGTTGGTTTTTTGTGGCCTGCCTTTTGCCAGCGGGAAAGAATGCGGGCGGCCTCCTCCCAGATGTAGCGATCCAGCTTGTAGACAATGCCGGCATTTTCCAGAATACTGACGAAGCTGACGGGCTTTGTGACATTGCCGCTGTGGTCAGTCCAACGGGCCAGGACTTCGGCGCCCAGAAGGCTGCCGTTTTCATCCACCTGAGCCTGCAGATAGGGATGGATTTGACCATTTTGTAAAGAACGGTCCAGGGCGCTGATGACCTCCCGCTCGTGTTTTGTTTGTTCCAGCTGCGCATCGGAATACCAGGCAATACTGCAGCGTTCATCACCTGTGATGGAGGACAGAGCCATATTGGCCCGGTCGCACATGATGGATACGTTGATACCCGGATCCTGAATACGGTACAGGCCGATCTGGAAGTGGAGGGCATAGACGGTGGAGTCTGTCAGTGAGGATAATGCATCAAGCTTCTGACGAAGATCGTCGAGGTTCAGGCGTTCCTCCGGCAAAAGGACGACGAAGTGCTCATTTTCCAACCGACCGTAGACCATGTCGTCTGTGCAGTTCTTGAAGAGAAGGTTGGCAATGGCCAGCAGGATTTCATTGCCTTTGTCTTCGCCGAAAAAGTTGTTGACCAGCTTAAAATCCCGGATATTGCTCCGCATAAGAATGTATTTTGTATTCGGGTTTTCGTTCAGAAAACGGCGGCTGTTGGTGTAGAAGGTATGGCGGTTGTAGACGCCGGTTAAGGGATCGTGAGTGGTCAGGAAGTGATTGGCCAGGTGTTCGGTAAAGCCTCTGGAAACCTTCTCGATGACGTGAAGCATGCCGCAGAGTCGGCCGTTCTCCTCCAGAAGATGGATGCGGCGGTTATAAAGGTGGAGTTTGCCGTCCAGTGTCAGGTGCAGAATGCCCTGATTTTCCACGAGAGAAGGATCGTCTCTTCGCAGCCAGATATTGGCATCTATTTCCAGTTCATCTTTATCTTTAGCGGAAAAAATACGATAGGCTGCCGGATTGGCATAGCAGATATGGTTTTCTGCGTCCGTCAGCACCAGTCCGGTGGGGAGGTGATCCAGGGTGGCCTGCAGGAGCGTTGCCGTTTCCGGCGCATTTTCCGATAAAACACTTTTTATGACGGACTCCATGGATAACATGAATTTTCTCCCCTTCCATTGACAACAAATTTCTTAAATATATATGCGACTATAGCATGTTTTAATTTTTTTGAAAAGCCCATTATTGTTTTTTAGAGATACAGCGTTTATCATGGAAGGGTTACAGAAAAAGACAACTTGATGATAAGGAGATGCAATATGAATCCGATGGATATGATGAAGCTGGCCGGCGAGTTCAAGCGTTTTCAGAAGGACCACCCGAAGGTGGTGCAGTTTCTGCAGCTGGAGCTCGGCAGCGGTGTACCGGAGGGTACAGTGCTGGAGCTGACCATCACAAAGCCGGGAGAGCGGCCCGTCACCAGCAACATGCGTGTATTGCCGGCGGACCGCGAGATGGTGGAGAAGCTGAAGAAGCTGAACAAGTAAGGGAAGCTGTGCCGAAGACATTACCCTAAAAAACAGGAGAGAAGAGGAGAAAAAAATGAAACTGACGATGCTGGGCACCGGCAATGCGGTGGTGACGGAGTGCTACAACACCTGCTTTGTGCTGACGGATGAGAAGGAAAACGGAGAAAAATCCTATTTTATGGTGGATGCCGGAGGCGGCGGACAGATTCTGCACCAGCTGAAATACGCGGGATTTGACTGGAAGGACATGAAGGAGATTTTCCTGACCCATAAGCATGTCGATCACTTCACCGGTATGATCTGGATGATTCGTGTCATCACCCAGAACATGAAGGCGGGAAAGTATGAGGGCACGGTGCGGATTTACGGCCATGAGGAGGTAATCCGGCTGCTGAATGAGATTTCTCACATGCTGCTGCAGGCAGGGCCGCTGAAGTTCCTGGGCGACCGGTTGCAGCTGATTGCCGTAGAAGACGGCGAGACGCGGGAAATCAACGGCCGGAAGGTGACTTTTTTTGATATTCATTCCACGAAGGCGAAGCAGTTTGGTTTCTGCATGGAACTGGAGAACGGCGAGAAGCTGACCTGTTGCGGTGATGAGCCCTACAACGAGACGGAGAAGCAGTATGCGGAGAACAGCAAGTGGCTACTGCATGAGGCTTTCTGCCTTTATGAGGATCGGGAGGAATTTCATCCCTACGAGAAGCACCACTCCACGGCGAAGGACGCGGCAGAGCTTGCGGCTGGACTGGGTGTTGAGAATCTGCTGCTCTATCACACCGAGGACAAGACGATAAAAACCCGGAAGCAGCGCTACACCGAGGAGGCGCAGCAGTACTTCCGGGGCAATGTCTTCGTGCCGGAGGATCTGGAGACGGTGGAGATTTGATCAAAGTCCAGTTTGATCAGACTTGAACCCATGGAGTTTTTCTTATATACTACCGGAAGGACAATACCAGAATGGTGAGCGGTTAACCCCAATCTAACGAAAGGGGCGATGCGATATGGTCGAGTGGACAGATTTATTTCAGTTCGTCACGATGCTTATAGCAATAGCCACATTGTTTTATACAATTGGCAAAAGAAAATAACCGCCCCAAGCCTAGCAAACTTAAGCGGTTATTTCTTGTAACTAATTAACTTGTCTGAGGGCTTAACCGTTCATCGGTGTTGTCCTGTTTGTATGTTATCACAGGATGAGATTATTTGCAACTCGTCAAAATTTAATGTGTAAACGCATCAATCTTCCCGGGCTCGAACTTGGAGTGCAGGATCTTCTGGGCGGAGTAGAGACCGAAGTTGCCCGAGAAGAGGTAGGTGATGGCGATGGCCATGAGGTAGAAGGAGGAACCGCCGAAGCCGAACATCTCACAGCTGATGAGAAGGGAGGCAATGGGGCAGTTCGTCACGCCGCAGAAGACGCAGGCCATACCGATGGCTGAGAAGAGTGCCGGGTCCCCGCCGATGAGGAGAGCGAAGGCGTGGCCGAAGGTGGCACCGATGAAGAGGGAGGGAACGATTTCACCGCCCTGGAAGCCGCCGGAAAGGGTCACTGCCGTGAAAAGAATCTTCAGAAGGAAGGCCGCAGAAGTGATCTGAAAATTCGGATTGTTGATGCAGGCGTCAATGATGGCGGCACCGGTGCCGTTATAGGTCTGGCTGCCGACGAGGGCCGTCAGAATCACCACAAGAACACCGCTCACGAAAACCCGGACATAGGGATTCGGGATGCGGCTTGCCATAAGGTGCTTCGTTCTGTGCATCACGGTGCAGAACAGCACGCTGATCACGGCACAGAGTGCGGCGAAGATCAGGGTAATGCCGGCGGTCTTCGGGGTGAATTCCACGACCTCCTTCAGGATGAGAATGGATTCGCTGACGCCGAGATGCTCTGCCACGAGATGTGCTGTGAGTGCAGAAACCACGCAGGGTACCAGGGCGGCATAATACATGATGCCGACGGTGCTGATCTCCATGGAGAGGACAGCAGCCGCCAGCGGGGTGCCGAAGAGGGCAGAAAAGGCTGCACTCATGCCGCACATGATGACACGGCGCCGTTCATCCTCCCGGAAACGGAAAAGTTTTCCCAGACCGGCGCCCATAGAACCGCCCACCTGCAGGGCCGCGCCCTCCCGGCCGACCGAACCGCCGAAGAGATGGGTCACCACCGTGGATAGAATGATGAGGGGTGCCATGCGCAGCGGCACCTCTTCGCCGTCCCGGATAGCGGAGAGCACGAGATTGGTGCCCTTGGGCTGCTTCGCACCCAATGTCCGGTAATAAAGCACGATAAAGAGGCCGGCCACGGGAAGTAGAAGAATGATCTTGCCGTGGGCCATGCGGTAGGCTGTGGCCAGAACGATGCCCTGGGCAAAAAGGGCCGCCACGGTGCCGATGATGAGGCCACAGAGACCGCCGAAAAGAATCCATTTGATGCCCACCAGAAAAGCGCGCCATACATGCGCACTGTATTCCTTCATATTCATAACATACCCCCTTTTGTTCTCAGAAAACTTTATCACACTTATTGGCGTTTGTACATTAACGCACAACAAAAGGGCCATGCATTTTGCAAGGCCCTTGATGCGGATGTCAGTTCTGGATCGCAGCGTTTAGTCTGCGTTCTCCACGGTAACGGAAGTCATGATGACCTTCTCCCGGGGCGCATCCTGCCAGCCGGTCTTTACGGAAGCGATGCGGTCCACCTCATCCAGACCTTCGATCACTTTGCCGAAGGCTGCATACTGGCCATCCAGATAATCGGCGTCGGCATGCATGATGAAGAACTGGGAGCCGGCGGAGTTCGGATCCATGGATCTCGCCATGGAGATGACACCTCTCTCGTGCTTCAGGTTGTTCTGAATGCCGTTGGAGGAGAACTCGCCCTTGATGCTCCAGCCCGGGCCGCCGGTGCCGTTGCCCTTCGGGTCGCCGCCCTGGATCATGAAACCGGGGATAATGCGATGGAAGGTGAGACCGTCATAGAAGCCGGACTTGACCAGCTTTACGAAGTTCTCTACGGTGATGGGTGCGATTTCCGGATACAGCTCAACGCGGATCACGTTGCCGCTGTCCATGGTGATGTTCACAATCGGATTTGCCATAGTATTTACCTCTCTTTAATGTGCCTTTAATGTGCCGCTGTTGACGGGCTTGTCGAAGGCCTTTGCAGACGGCCTTCTCTTGTTCAGGGCTAAGTGTAGCAAATCCTGCCGCGCTTTCGCAAGTGATAATGCAGATATCGGGCACTTCCTTGACAAATAACGGCTGCCCGTGCTATGTTAACGGGAAAAAAGGAGTTATCACGTGGAAAATCTTCCCGCCCAAATTTTATTACAGATCGTTTTCATTCTTTTGAATGCTTTTTTTGCAGGCTCTGAGATTGCCTTTCTTTCGCTGAGTCCGGTGAAGCTGGCCAAGCAGGCCGAGGACGGCGACAAAACCGCCGCAGCACTGCAGAAGGTGGTGGAAAACCCCAACGGCTTTCTGTCCGGGATTCAGGTGGCCATCACGCTGTCCGGCTTTCTGAGTGCCGCCTTCGGTACCGAAAGCTTCTCCGGTTATCTGGATGCGTTTCTGCTGGAAACCCTGCATCTTCCGATTCCGGCCCATGCAGCTTCGATTCTTTCGACGGTAGTGATCACCGTCATCATTTCCTTCTTTTCCATTGCTTTCGGTGAAATGGTGCCGAAGCGTATCGGTATGCAGAAGCCAATGCTTTTTGCGCGTCCGGCACTCGGCGTACTGCGTTTTGTCAGCATTTTCTTTGCACCGATGTTCAAGCTCCTCAATGTGACGGTGAACGGCACACTGAAGCTTCTCGGTATGAAGCTGGAGGCTGAGGACGGCGTGGCCAGTGAAGAAGAGCTGCGCATGATGGTGGAGTCCAGCGGCGAGCAGGGCACCATTGCTCAGGATGAGCAGGAATGGATTGAGAATGTCTTCGACTTCGGCGATATGACGGCCAGCGAGGCCATGACACCGGAGCCGGATGTGACAGCATTCTCAATAGAAGAAAGTAACGAAGAGATTTTGGCGGCCATCAAGGAGACGGGCCTCAGCCGGTATCCGGTTTATAAGGAGGATATCAACGACATTTGCGGTATCCTCAATGCCCGGGATTTCCTCATTAACATGCAGGAGAAGAATCCGAAACCCCTGGAGAAGCTGCTGCGACGTGCCTACTTCGTGCCGGAGACGGTGCATGCGGACCAGCTCTTCCGGGATATGCAGGCGAGAAAGCAGCACCTGGCTGTGGTGGTGGATGAGTACGGCGGCACCGCCGGCGTAGTGACCATAGAGGACCTGCTGGAGGAGATTGTCGGCGATATCTTCGATGAGTTTGACCCGACGGAGCCCAAGGACTTCACGGAGCTGGGCAAGGGTGTTTACCGGGTGGCCGGCGGCATGCGGGTGGACGAATTTGCGGATGAGCTGGATCTGGAACTCCCGGAGGATCGGGACTATGACACGGTGGCCGGTCTGATTCTCAGCTGTCTTCCTTCTATTCCGGAGGACGGCAGCAAGCCCAGTGTGGATGTGCTGGGTGTGCACTTCGACGTGCAGACCATCAAGGACCGGAAGGTGCTCTGGACCATCGTGCGAATTCCGCCGAAGGAGACGGTTCAGGAAGAGGAAAAAGCAGAAAAGTAATTCATGACTGCTTAATATTTTAGAAAAGAGGAAAAAACAATGGCAGAAGAAATGCAGATGGAAAAGGAACCGATGACCATGGAGGATCTGGCGGAAGAGCTGGAGGCGTCCTATCGTCAGTACGGCAGCACCAAGCGGGCGGATATGGCGGCCTGGGAGAAACTCCAGGACGATATGGACCGGAAGCTTCCCGTTGAGGTAGAGATCACAGAGGCCGTTAAGGGTGGTGTGACCACCACACTGGAGGGCGTGCGGGCCTTCATTCCGGCATCGAAGCTCTCCCTTTCCTATGTGGATGAGAAGGCACTTCCGGAGTTTGTGGGCAAGCGCATGACCGTGCAGGTCATCACAGCAGATCCCGCCGAGAATCGTCTGGTGCTTTCTGCGAAGGATCTTCTGCGGGCAGAGGCTGAAAAGGCCCGGGCGGAGAAGACCGCAGCGCTGCAGGTGGGTTCTGTATGCGAGGGAACGGTAGAGACGCTGAAGGACTACGGCGCTTTCGTGAGCCTTGAAGACGGCGTAACCGGACTTCTTCATGTGTCCCAGATTTCCCAGAAGCGCATCAAGTCACCGGCTGCTGTCCTGAAGGAGGGCCAGAAGGTGACCGTGCAGATCATCGGCCTGAAGGATGGCAAGATTTCTCTCTCCATGAAGTCATTGGAAACCGCCAAGGTGGAGAAGGAAGAAGCTGAGGAGACCGAGAACTTCCATGAGAATTATCATGAGACCGGCGCCATGACCACTTCCTTCGGAGACCTTCTGAAGAAGAGCGGCTTCAAGCTGTAAGTTTTATCAAATAATACAGGCAGGACCGCAGTATATCGTGCCCGGGGTCAGCGATAGCTTCGCTATCGGGGGCCCCGGGCACGATGCCTTAGCGATGGGGGGCCCCGGGCACGATGCCTTGTTTATAACATCTGGAGAAAATTATGAGCGAATACCTGGCAAAGGAAATTACGGCGGAGGAGCTGGAGAAGCTGCCGGCCAACAGTTATTATCTGTTGGATGTCCGTGACGAAGAGGATTTTCAGCACGGCAGACTACCGGACGCCCGTCGTGCAGCGCTTTCCGACATTATGGCAGGGCAATGTCTTCTGCCCAAGGATAAGCCGGTGGTGGTCTACTGTAAGTATGGTACTCTATCCATGGAGGCTGCGGAGCGGCTCTGCGAAGACGGCTACCAGGCCATGAATCTCGCCGGTGGCTACGGTAAGTGGCTGCTGTATCGTCTGCAACGGGATCTCCAGGCGGAGGACCGTCTGGGCGAAATCGAGAAGAGTCTGCGGAAGAAGTTTAAGAAAGATATTTTCAGTCCCTTTGTGAAGGCGGTTTGTGAGTATGAGCTGGTGCAGCCGGGAGACAAGATCTGCGTCTGCATTTCCGGCGGCAAAGACTCCATGATCATGGCGAAGCTTTTCCAGCAGATGAAGCGGCACAACAAGATCCCCTTCGAGTTGGTCTTCCTGTGTATGGATCCCGGTTACAATGCAGAGAACCGGCAGATCATTGAGGACAACGCGAAGCTGCTGGGCATTCCCCTGACCTTCTTTGAAACCGACATTTTCGACGCGGTCTTTACTATTGAGAAGTCACCCTGCTACGTTTGCGCCAGGATGCGCCGGGGGCACCTCTACCGGAAGGCGCAGGAGCTGGGCTGCAACAAGATTGCATTGGGGCACCACTTCGATGACGTGATTGAAACCATTCTGATGGGCATGCTTTACAGCGGACAGTTCCAGGCCATGATGCCGAAGCTGCATTCCACGAATTTCCCGGGTATGGAACTGATTCGCCCCCTCTATCTCATTCGCGAGGAGGACATTAAGCACTGGCGGGACTACAATGGCCTCAACTTCATTCAGTGCGCCTGCAAATTTACGGATACCTGTGTGACCTGTCATACTGATGGCACCACCAGTTCCAAACGCCTGGAGACCAAGAAGCTGATTCAGGAGCTGAAGAAGACCAATCCCTTTATCGAGAAGAATCTCTTTAAGGCCATGGAAAATGTTTCTCCCAGCACCATCCTCGGCTACAAGAAGGATGGCGTGAAGCACAGTTTCCTCGAGTGGTACGATGAGATGGGCGATCCGTTCCCCGGAAAAAAAGCGAAGGAAGAAGGCGAAGTGTGAAGGACGGCGCAGAAGCATTGATAGGGCAATGTCGGCGATTCCCCGAGACCGGGCCTTCGCAAACCTTGTCTTCCTATCAGAATTGCCGTCTCTGCCCCCGTTCCTGCGGTGTGGACAGAACCGCAGGAAAACGTGGCGTCTGCGGTGTGTCCGATGAAATTTATCTGGGACGGGCGGCGCTCCATTTCTGGGAGGAGCCCTGCATCTCCGGTACGGAGGGCAGCGGTGCGGTCTTCTTTTCCGGCTGTACGCTGAAGTGTGTGTTCTGTCAGAATTATGAACTTTCTCATTCACAGCAGGGCAATAAGGTGAGCATCGAAAGGCTCAGCGACATTTTTCTGGCACTCGAGCAGCAGGGCGCCAACAACATTAACCTGGTGACACTGGACCACTACCTGCCTTCGGTTGTGATGGCTATGGAACAGGCCCGGAACCGGGGGCTGCGGATTCCCTATGTCATCAACTGCAGCGGCTACGAGACAGAAGCGCAGATCCGGCTGCTGGACGGCCTCGCCGACATTTACCTTGATGACTTCAAGTTCATGGACAGCGCACGGGCAAAGAGGTATGTTGGTGCGGCGGATTATCCGGAACGGGCGAAGGAAGCGCTGCGGGAAATGCACCGGCAGCAGCCGCTGCCGGTCTTTGATGCGGCGGGAAAAATGCAGAAGGGCATCATTGTGCGGCATCTTCTGATGCCGGGGATGGTGCGAAACGGGAAGGCTGTGGTGGAATATCTTTATGAAACCTATGGGGATAGTATATACCTGAGCCTCATGCATCAGTTCACGCCCTTTCCGCGGCTCGCGCAGGACTATCCGGAACTGAACCGTACCGTCACGAGCCGGGAGTATCGACGTTTTGTGGACTATGCCCTGTCCCTTGGCGTGAAGAATGCTTTTATACAAGAAGAAACTGCCGCCAAAGAGAGCTTTGTGCCGGTGTTTGATGGTACTAATCCACTGGGGGATGAGAGTGAAGAAGTTTGCATCAGGCAAACTTCGTAACGATCTGACATGCCCCGTAGGGGCATGCCTGCGAAGCAGGTTCGCTGAAAACGACAAGTTTGAAGCGAATCCTTTGCTTTATGATTTGTAATGATTAATCAAACTTCCTGCGAGCAGTATTTCCCGCTCTTCCTTAGTCAGCCGGTCCAGCGTGCAGGAAATGCTGTCGCTTGTGTGCTGGCGAAGCGTTTCGAGGTCGAGAGTAGCCAGGTCCGCTGCAGAATCCACCCGGATGCCGGTGAGTACCTTCAGCTCCAGTGTTTCGGCACCGCTCTCCAGAATCTCCCGAATGTTTTCAATGAAGAGATAGCTTCCTACCGGGAGCGACAGCTTCTCTTCGGTGCGGAGGGGCAGCAGGCCCCAGTTGATGAGATTGCTGCGGTAGCGCTTTGTGGAATACTCATTGCTGAGGTTCGCAAAGCCACCCAGCACCTTCTGGCAGGAAGCCGCCTGCTCTCTGGAGGAGCCGTCGCCAATGGCATCTGCCACCATCAGAGAACCGAAGGTGATATTGCCTTCCTTCGATAGATTCGGGCCTTCTTCGATGGCCCGGATTTTTTTTGCCCGTCCCACATAGTCCGGATCCCGGCTGATCATGGTGAAGCCGGAAATCTTTTCCGGATTGGAGCGGTAGGAGGATGCCTCACCGGAGGGGATCAGTTCGTCGGTGGTGACGGAGCCCTCGTAGGAGCCGGACACCTCCAGAAGAAGGTGCTGCTTCAGGCCTGCCATCTCCGGCCAGTCGGCAATGTTCGGCCCCTTCACAAGTTCTACGCCGGGATCCGCCTTGCCAAAGCCCTGGTACACCTGTCCCTGGTAAATTTTTTTATTAAAATGATGCGGCAATGTCCGGTATTCGACATCGAGCTGGTCGGCTGCCGTTAACTTGCCGCCGTTTCGTACGGTAGCGGCGATGGAACGTGCGTCCATCAGGCAGACAGCAGACATCTGTCCCTGTCCCGGCTTGCTGCCTTCGCGGTTCGGATAGTTTCGGGTCACATGACGGATGCTGAGCTGGTTGTTGGCCGGGGTGTCGGTGACGCCGAAGCAGGGGCCGCAGATGCAGGGGCGGAGGGTAATGCCGGCGAGCGCCAGCTCCGAAGCCACGCCGCAGTGCATGAGGTCCTCCATGATGGGAAGGGTAGCCGGGTTCACATGCAGATTCAGTGCGGCACCGTTGATGGGCAGCATTTCGCCCTTTTCATCCTTCAGAATATCTGCAATGGCCACGATGTTTTCGAACATGCCGCCGGCACAGCCGGAAACCAGCGCCTGATCCGGATAGAAATCGCCGTTCCGCAGGTGTTGCATGATCCGGAAGGGTTCGCCATGCTCGCCCTTGATCTCGTTACCTTTATTTTCGATATCCTGCAGAATATTCTCCGCATCCGCCAGGAAGGCCCGGATGGGCATGGCGTGGCTCGGATGGAAGGGGAGCGCGATCATGGATTCCACGGTGTTCATGTCCACCTCGATCATGCCGTCGTAGTAGGCACCGGCATCCGGAGTCATCTGGGCATAGTCTGCGGCTCTGCCGTGCTCCCGGAGATAGACTTCCGTCTTTTCGTCGGTGCACCAGACAGAGGAGAGGGCAGCAGATTCGGTCATCATGACATCGATGCCCATGCGGAACTCCATGCTGAGATTTGCAATGCCGTCGCCCACAAATTCCAGAATCTTGTTCTTATTGAAGCCGTTCGCAAAGGTTTCGGCAATGATGGCCAGTGCTACATCCATGGGGCCAACGCCAGGACGGGGACTGCCGGTGAGATTTACGGCCAGAATCGGCGGCAGGGCAATGTCATAGGTATGGCCCACCAGCTGCTTCACCAGCTCACCGCCGCCTTCACCGATGCCCATGGTGCCCAGTGCACCGTAGCGGGTATGGGAGTCGGAGCCCAGGATCATTTTTCCGGCACCCGCCATCATTTCCCGCATATACTGGTGGAGTACACCGCGATAGGGAGGCAGGAAAATGCCGCCGTAGCGCTTGGCATTGGAGAGACCGAAGGCATGGTCGTCCTCCAGGATGGTGCCACCCACTGCGCAGAGGGTATTGTGGCAGTTGGAGAGCACATAGGGGACGGGGAACTTCTGCAGACCCGAAGCCCGGGCTGTCTGGAGAATATTCACATAGTTGTTGTCCGGGGAAACCATGGCATCGAAGTGCAGCCTCAGGTTTTCGGGATCATCGGATGTGTTATGCTTTTGCAAGATCTGGTATGCCAGGGACTTTTCGCGGCCCTCTTGAATGGCAGCTGCGGGATACCGGGGAACATCTGCGGATGTGTCTGTGCCAGCCGGACAGAAGGGCTGCTGATTCTTATCTAAAAATACACCATGCTTTGTTAACTTGACCATAATTCTACTCCTTTGGAAACTGCCGAAAAAGGCGGGCAGAACGCCGGAAAACCACTTTCTCCTGATGGGATTAAGTATAGGACCGGGGATGCAATAAGTAAAATAAATCATGTAATATGTTTTTTATACGGGAAATTCTATTGCTATAATCAATGAAAGAAATCGTATCGTAAACAAAACTTTAGGAACAAAATGCGGGAGATATGATATGATGTTACAAGTGTCTGAAGCGAAGGCTGGAGGCCGAAGCAAAAGACACCTGAGAAATACGAATACGAGGAGAGATACATTATGAAAAAGCGGAATTTGATGACAATGGGTGCGGCACTGGTGCTGGGGGCTTCCCTTCTGGCAGGTTGTGGCAGCAAGACAGGCACAGAAAGCACAGCAGCAAGCACGACTGCGGCAGAAAGTGATACCGAGACAGCAGAAGAGACGCCGGCAGCAGAAGAATCGAACAACGCAGTGGAAGCAGAGACCGCAGATCCGACGGGTTCTTCCGGAAAGATGGCCGGTGCTGAGGCCATGACAGAGTTCCAGGATTTCAATCTGGACAACACAGACAGCAAGGTGGGCGTCACCGTGCATTATCAGACGCTGGGGCTGCAGGAGGCGGCCAAGGAAAAGTATCCGACATTGAATGAGACCCTGGAGGCAGCAGCCGATGCCAAGGCGACGGAGATGGCCTTGAATTATAAGAGTCTGCAGGAGGAAGCCGCGGACATGGAAGAGTACGCGGAAGACGGCATTGCGCTGTCCATTGAGGATACGTTGTCGCTTCGTCGGGGCGATGACAAGGTGCTGTCTGTACTGGAGATGGATTCTGAATATCACGGCGGTGCCCATGGGTATACGGTATACAAGGGACAGAGCTATGATGTCCAGACCGGTCAGGAACTGAAGCTCGCGGATCTCATTCAGGATAGTGATGCCCTGCTGTCTTACCTTGCAGAGCAGCTCATTGCGGCTTATCCGGATGTGACCTTCTTCACCGACAATGGAGAAGATGCCGATGCCGCTTCCTTAACGGATACGCTGAAGACCTATTACGGGGATTTGCAGGAGCTGGCTTTCACGGTAGATCCGGAGGGACTGACATTCTATTTCAGTGAGGATGAGCTGGCACCCCATGCCTGCGGTATGCAGCAGATCAGCATTTCCTTCACCGGCAACAGCGATCTGCTTACAGAGCAGGGCAAGGCACTGGCAGGAGTATAAAATTTGATGTATGAGGGATTTTTACCGGTAAACCGGGAGGATATGCTGGAGAAGGGCATCACCCAGCCGGATTTTGTCTATCTTTGTGGCGATGCTTATGTGGACCATCCCAGCTTCGGCTCTGCCATCATTAGCCGGATCCTGGAGGCCCATGGCTATACGGTTTGCATGCTCTGTCAGCCGGACTGGCATCAGCCGGAGTGCGTGCGGGAGTTCGGGGAGCCGCGGCTTGGTTTTTTGGTGTCCGCCGGAAATATGGATTCCATGGTGAATCACTATACTGTGGCCAAGCGGCATAGGAAGACCGATTCTTATACACCGGGCGGTGTCATGGGAAAGCGGCCGGACCGGGCTGTGACGGTATACTGCAACATGATTCGGCGGAGCTATAAGCATGTGCCCATCATCATCGGCGGAATCGAAGCGAGCCTGCGGCGGCTCGGCCACTATGATTACTGGTCCGACCGGGTGAAGCGCTCCATTCTGCTGGATTCCGGTGCGGATCTCATTTCCTATGGCATGGGAGAGCACAGTATCGTGGAGATCGCGGATGCGCTGGCTTCCGGCATTGCCGTATCCGACATCAGCTGGATCGAGGGAACGGTATACAAGACCCGGCAGGAGGACAGCATTTACGATGCCATCCGTTTGCCGGATTTTGAAGAGATCGAGGCGAGTCCGGAACGCTATGCGGAGAGTTTCGCCATACAGTACCGAAACACCGATCCCTTTGCGGCTAAGCGGGTCTATGAATGCTATGACGGCGCCCTTTTTGTGGTGCAGAATCCTCCGGCCAAGCCCCTTTCCGAGCTGGAAATGGACGATGTTTACGACCTTCCCTATATGCGGAATTATCATCCCATGTACCAAAAGGATGGGGGGATTCCGGCGCTGGGCGAGATCAAACTGAGTCTTACCTCCAACCGGGGCTGCTTCGGAGAGTGCAATTTCTGTGCCCTCACCATGCATGAGGGCCGGATCGTCCAGGCCAGAAGCCATGAAAATATCCTGAAGGAGGCCCGGGAGATTCTGGAAGATCCGGATTTCAAGGGATATATCTTCGATGTGGGCGGTCCGACCTCGGAGTTCCGGGCACCGGCCTGCGAAAAGCAGCTGACGAAGGGCGCCTGTGTGGGAAAGAAATGTCTCTGGCCCTCACCCTGCAAAAACCTGCGGGTGGATCACAGCGACTATGTACAGCTTCTGCGGGAGGTGCGTTCCCTGCCCGGCGTGAAGAAGGTTTTCGTGCGTTCCGGTTTCCGCTTTGACTATCTCATGGCGGATTCCAACAAGGAGTTTCTCCGGGAAATCTGTGCCCACCATGTCAGCGGACAGATGCGTGTGGCGCCGGAACACATTTCCGACAATGTGCTGAAGGAGATGGGAAAACCCAAGGTGGAGATTTACAATGCCTTCGTGCGGGAGTTTGAGAAGATCAACAAGGAGCTGGGGCTGAAGCAGTACATTGTGCCCTATCTCATGTCCTCTCATCCCGGCAGCCGCTTGAAGGATGCCATTGCGCTGGCAGAGTACATCCGGGACATGGGATATATTCCGGAGCAGGTACAGGATTTTTATCCCACGCCGGGAACAGTATCCACCTGTATGTATCACACCGGCATCAATCCCTTGACGAAGGAGAAGGTCTATGTGCCCCGTTCGCCCCATGAAAAGGCCATGCAAAGGGCGTTGATCCAGTATCGTCGGCCGGAGAACTATGCATTGGTGAAGGAGGCCCTGCTGCGGGAACACCGGGAGGATCTCATCGGTTATGACAAAAGATGTCTGATTCGGCCCAGAGCCTGAGCAGAGGAAGGAAAAGAGATGATCAGGAAAAGACAGAAAAAGGAAATGACCGCTCTTTTGACGGCGGCCATGCTGACTTTTGCGGCACCGCTTACGGTACTGGCGGAGGAGCCGGTGCTGGACATCACAGAGCAGGGTCCGGCAGCCGCTATTGTCAGTGAAACCACAGCAGCTGCGATTTCGGCAGATGTGGTGGAGGTGACCCCGACGGAAACTGCCGCAGCCGTGCAGGAGAGCACAGCGGCGGTCAGTGAAAACAACAGCGGAAGCAGCACAGGAACCGCCGGTGTGAACCTTGCGAAGCTGACAGCGGACAGCAGTACCCAGAGCATCGGCAGCAGCATAGACAGTAAGTATGCGGTGGTCTTTGATTTGGATGCAAATCGTATCGTGGCGGAGAAGAATGCCGATGCCCAGGTGTATCCGGCGTCCATGACGAAGATCATGACCCTTCTGGTCTGTGCGGAGCATCTGCCGGACCTCAATGAGAAGCTGACCATTACCCAGGACATCGTGGACTATATCAATGCCCATGATGCCTCCAATTGCGGTTTTGCGGCGGGAGAGCAGGTGACGGTGAAGGATCTTCTTTATGGCGTGATCATGCCCAGCGGTGCTGATGCGGTGATGGCACTGACCCGGCGGATTGCCGGTTCGGATGCGGCCTTTGTGGAGATGATGAACCAGAAGGCGAAGGAACTGGGACTTTCCGACGGGGCACATTTTGTGAATGCCACCGGTCTCTACAATGCGGAGCATCATCTGACGGTGAAAGATGTGGCGCAGATTTTGAATGCGGCTATGGCCAATGCCACGGCCCGGGAGGTGCTCTCGGCCCATACCTATCAGACGGGGAATACGAATAAGCACAGCAGCGGCATCAAGTTCTCAAATCTTTTCCTGCGGCGCATTGAGGACCAGAAGCTCGGCGGCGCTACGGTGGTGGCGGCAAAGACCGGTTACGTGAGCCAGTCCATGTTCTGCGCGGCAAGCTACGGTACATCGGCTTCCGGCAAGCATTACATCGTGGTGACGGATCACGGATCCAGCACCTGGCAGTGCATCTACGATCAGGCGGCTTTGTACAGCAGCTATGCGAAATAAATTCACCGGGAACAGACAAAGAGGGCTTTGCGAATGCAAAGCCCTCTTTTTTGTTGATGTTCATTTTTCCAGCGGCAGTTCCACAAAGAAAGTATTGATGCCGTCCTGGCTTTCGGCCCAGATTCGGCCCCGGTGATTTTCCACGATGGACTGGGCGATGGAGAGGCCCAAACCGTAGCTGTGGTTCATGGCCCGGGCAGGGTCAATGCGGTAAAAGCGTTTGAAGATGTTTTTCAGGTTTTCCTCGGAAATCGCTTCGCCGGGATCCGCCACGGAAAGCAGGGCATGATGGGGGCTTTGCCGGAGCATCACATGGACGGTGCCGTTGGGCGCGGCGTATTTCTGGGCATTGTCCAGAAGGATTTCCACCACCTGGGAAAGGTGCTGGGCGGAGCCCTTGACATGGATATTTTCGGCGATGTCGTCGGTCAGCAGCAGGCCCTTTTCATAGAACATGGCTTCAAAGGTGAGAAGTTCCTTTTCCACGAGACGGCTCAGATCTACCGGCTGCAGAGAGAGCTTCTGGATGCTGCCGTTGTCCACCCGAGCAAGTTCCAGTAGGCTTTCCACGAGACCGCGCATCTGTTGGGACATGGTGAGGATATTGTTGGCGAAGCGTTGAATACCGGGACTTGCGGCTTCGCTTTGCTCCTGCAGCAGCTCCACATTGGTGAGAATGACGGTTAAGGGCGTTTTCAGCTCATGGGACGCATCGGAAACGAACTGTTTCTGCTGAATCCAGGCCTGCTCCACGGGGCGGACGGTTAATTTGGCCAGAAAAACGGCAATGACCAGGAAGCCCAGGAAGGCCAGCAGGGCGATCAAGAGACAGCTATAGAGAAGGTTTCGCATAGCGCTCAATGCACTGGAGACATCGGAAAAGACCAGAATGTAGTCCACCTCCTCGGGCAGGCTGTACTTCTGCTTATGGAAGTTTGCGGCGTTGTCGGCAGCTCCGGCATCGACAGCATTATCCTCTTGATCAGAACCTGCGGAACGATCGACGGGACTGCGGAGGTAGCTGAGGCCATATTCATTGATGATGCCGGTCACCTGCTCTGAGGAAAGGGCTTCGGAAACCAGATAGTCGAGCTCCTCACTGTCTGCGAGATCGTAGCTGAGGCCTTCTCGCTCAATGATTTCTCCGTCGGCGGAAACCATGAGGCGGAAGAGGGGGAGGCGAATCTCGTTGTCTCCGCGGATCTTCCGGTCCGGGGCCTGGATCTTCAGAGGGGCATCCACGGCGCTTTCCAGCATGCGGCGGTTGTCATCAAAAAGCCGCTGCTGGGTGAGAAATAGTACCAGGGAAAAGACCACCGCCAGCATTAGACTGACGATGGTCATGGTGATGATAATGAAGCGGCGCTTCAGGCTGCGGATCATATCCATAGAAAACTCCTTAGCTGCATTCCAGATGATAGCCGAGACGCCGGGCGGCTACGATACTGATGTTGGAGCCGATGCTTTTCAGTTTTTTACGAAGGAATCCCACGTAGACCTCCACGTGATTCTCCACGGCCTCGGAATCAAAGCCCCAGACCCGGGACAGAATCTGTTCCTTGGAGAGGTTGTTTTCCTTGGACTGCATGAGCAGGCGCATAACATCGAACTCCCGGGCGGAGAGGCGGAGGCTGTTTTCACCGCAGTTCAGGGTGCCGGACTCGAGATCCAGAGAGGTGTTGCCGTAGGAGAGCTCATCCACCTCTGTGCCCTGACGGCGCAGGAGAGCGTTGACGCAGGCCAGCAGTTCCCGGGAGTCAAAGGGCTTGGTGAGGTAGTAGTCGGCACCGGCGTTGAGCCCCTCGACCCGATCCATGAGCTCGGAGCGGGCCGTCAGCATGAGAATGGGGGTGCTGGTGCGCTTCTGCCGGAGGCGTCGAGCCACCTGATAGCCGTTCATTTTCGGCATCATGACGTCCAGAATGATGAGGTCGTAGACACCGGTCTCGGCATAGGCGAGACCATCCTCACCGTCATAGGCTGTATCGACCTGAAAATCCCGCTCTTCCAGCAGAAGCTTCAGGGAATCGGCCAGCATTTTTTCGTCCTCTACCACCAGCAGCTTCATAAAACCTTCCTTCTCCTTCCGGCCTTTGCCATTTTAAGATATACTATAACATTCTTATTCTAGAGGGAAAAGCTGAAAACGAACTGAAAGAAGATGAAAGAAGGATAATTTCCTTGACGCTCCGGGAGAATGGTGCTAAAGTCTTTGCTGAATCTAACGTAAATGTCAGAAGATTCTATTGTTTTACAAGTGAATTTCGGATAGAGGCGCGGCCACAGGAGTAACGTGAGGACAGGTGAGGGACTGCACGGGAAAGGGGAAGCCGCCGAAACAGATGACGTTTCCCTGAAGGCGCAGCTGTTGGACCGTCTGGAAATACCTTTCGGTCTGTCACATGAATGAGCATGTGGAGCGCTACGCCGGGCTGAGTCCGTGAGCTTTCAAAGCCGCTCCACGTTTCGTGGAGCGGCTTTTTCGTCCTTCTATCCGACAAACGCCGCTGGAGCGGCAGGAGGAGAAGATTATGAAGAAGAGAATGATGTCAGCCGTATTGGCAGGAGGCATGTGCCTCAGCATGGCAGCTTGCGGAAGCAGCACATCCACCACTGCAACAACAGCAGCTGCTGCAGACAGCGCGGAGACTACCGCAGCTGCAGAGGCTACCGAGGCCGGCAGCGGTAACTCTGGTGTAGAGGACGGTGTGCTTTCCATCGCCATGGAGTGTGCATACGCACCTTACAACTGGGCACAGCCGGATGATTCCAATGATGCGGTTCCCATCGCAGATTCTGATCAGTACGCCAACGGCTATGACATTATGATCGCAAAGAAGATCTGTGAGGCCAACGGCTGGCAGCTGGAAGTACATCAGCTTGACTGGGATTCCCTGATTCCGGCTGTACAGTCCGGTACAGTGGATGCTGTTATCGCCGGTCAGTCCATGACCGCAGAGCGTGCCGAGCAGGTGGATTTCGCAGGTCCTTACCTCTATGCCAGCATCGTTTGTCTGACCAAGAAGGATTCCAAGTTTGCCGAGGCCAAGGGCATTTCCGATCTGACCGGCGGCAGATGTACCTCTCAGATGGGTACCATCTGGTATGATACCTGTCTTCCGCAGATTCAGGATGCTGACATTCAGACTGCTGCAGAGTCTGCACCGGCTATGCTGATGTCCCTTGAGACCGGTGCGGTAGACTTCGTCTGCACCGATATGCCGACCGCCCAGGGCGCTGTATCCGCTTATCCGGACATGATGATCCTGGACTTCACAGACAGCGATGACAACTTCCAGGTTAGCGATGAAGACATTAACATCGGTATCTCTGTTCGCAAGGGCAACACAGAGCTCAAGGACAAGATCAATGAGGTTGTGGGCAGCATGACCAAGGATGACTTCAACAGCATCATGGCAGACGCCATCAAGATTCAGCCGATTAGTGAAGGCTAATTGTTGCCATGTGGGCACCCCATCGAGTGGGTCCCGTGATAGTCAAGCTATCGCGAAACCCACTCGATATCAGCTAAGCTGTTGCGAAGCCCACGGGATATACATCCACATCGTTAGAGAGGAAGTAACATGAATCGATTTTCACAGCTCATTCAAGATATGGGCACATTGTGGGCAAAGTACGGCGGCACCTATCTGGGCGGCATCCGACGCACCCTGATTCTGGCGCTGGTAGGCACAGCCATCGGCTGTCTCATCGGCTTTGTCTGCGGTATATTGCAGACCATCCCGGTATCCCAGAAGGATTCCGGACTGAAGAAGGCGGCACTGAAGCTGGTGCGGGTTGTGCTGCGGGTCTACATTGAAATCTTCCGCGGTACGCCGATGATCCTCCAGGCGGTGTTTATCTTCTACGGTCTGCCCTACTTCACCAACAATGCGGTGCAGTTTACCGGAAAGTGGCTGGTATCGATTCTGGTGGTATCCATCAACACCGGTGCCTATATGGCAGAGTCCGTGCGCGGCGGCATTATCTCCGTGGATCCGGGCCAGACAGAGGGCGCGAAGGCGCTGGGCATGACCCATTTCCAGACCATGGTGAACGTGGTGCTGCCCCAGGCCATCCGGAACATCATGCCCCAGATCGGCAACAACTTCATCATCAACGTGAAGGATACTTCGGTTATGTTCATCATCGGCTTCTCAGACTTCTTCTCCGTGCACAAGTCTGTCAGCGGTGCGACATTCACCTATTTCCCGTCTGCCACCATCGAAATGGTGGGTTATCTCTGCATGACCCTGGCAGCATCCCTGCTGCTGCGGCTTCTGGAAAAGAAGATGGAGGGAAAGAGTGATTATGAGCTGGTGCAGACCGATGCACTGACCATGACTGCCGGCACCTACAAGCATCCCGGAGAAAAGGAGGAACAGTGATGGCAGAGAATCAGGAAATCATTCGCGTTTCACATCTGTCGAAGAACTTCGGCAATCATGAAGTACTGCGGGACATCGACTTCAGCGTGAAAAAGGGAGATGTTACGGCCATCATTGGTGCTTCCGGCTCCGGCAAGTCCACCCTGCTGCGCTGCATTAACCTGTTGGAGACACCCTCCAGCGGTGCCATTCTTTTCCATGACCAGGATGTGACGAGCAAGCATGTCAATGCAGCGGACTACCGTTCCCATGTGGGCATGGTGTTCCAGTCCTTCAATTTGTTCAACAACATGGATGTCCTGCAGAACTGTATGGTGGGACAGATCAAGGTACTGAAGCGGAGCCCCGAGGAGGCCCGGGAAAATGCCATGAAGTATCTGCAGCACGTGGGTATGGCCCAGTACATCAAGGCCCGGCCCCGGCAGCTGTCCGGCGGACAGAAGCAGAGAGTGGCCATTGCCCGTGCGCTGGCCATGAATCCGGAGGTGCTGCTCTTTGATGAGCCGACCTCTGCACTGGATCCGGAAATGGTGGGCGAGGTACTGGATGTTATGTCCACCCTCGCAAAGGAGGGCATGACCATGCTGGTGGTGACCCATGAGATGGCCTTTGCCCGGGACGTTTCCAACCAGGTGGTGTACATGTATCAGGGTGTGATCTGCGAGCAGGGCAGCCCGGATCAGCTCTTCAACCATCCCGAGAAGAAGGAAACCCAGGAGTTCCTGTCCAGATTCAGAAAAGGTTAAATTGCAAACGCGATTATTGTAAAAAAATCCCTCTTTTGGCGGTACAAATGCTGAAGGGAGGATTTTTTTAGTACTTAGTTCCGATTTTTACAATTTTTATGGAAAAATCGGAATATAATACAGAGCATATCAAAGCATTGCCCACAGGGAAATGCAGAGAATAGCGCAAGAGACGAGGGCGTCTGGCAGAGGAGATCTGCCGGGCGCTCTTTTGTTATCCATCGGATGGTATGTTTGCTCATCCGGTGGAGGCCTATTGAAGGAGAAGGAGTATTTATGTCAGGGAGAATTCAGGAGCATCCGATACTCGGCGTCCAGGAGAAGGGAAAGCCGGTGACCTTTACCTTTGATGGTAAGGAGGTCGACGGCATGGAAGGAGAACCCATTGCTGCAGCTCTGAAGGCAGCCGGGGTCATGGTGCACAGATACACGAAGAAGGAGCATAAGCCCAGAGGTATCTTCTGTGCCATCGGCAGATGCACAGACTGCGTTATGGTGGTGGACGGCGTACCCAATGTGCGAACCTGCATTACACCGCTGAAGGCGGGCATGGATGTGCGGACGCAGTACGGTGTCAGCGACAAGCCCTTTGAAGAGCAGTAAGTCAGGAGGACAGGGATGAAAAGATATGATCTGATTGTGGTGGGTGCGGGACCTTCCGGTCTGTCGGCAGCCATTGAGGCAGCAAAGAGAGGCTTGAAGGTAGTTGTGTTCGACGAGAACGAAAAGCCCGGCGGACAGCTTTTTAAGCAGATCCATAAGTTCTTCGGCTCCAAGGAGCATCGGGCAAAGGTGAGAGGCTTCGTCATCGGTCAGCAGCTTCTGGCAGAGGCGGATCAGGCCGGCGTAGAGGTGGAACTGAATGCGACGGTCATCGGCCTGTATCAGGATAAGGAAATCGTGGTGAAGCAGGGTGACGGCGTACGTCATGTCAAGGGAGATGCCATCATTATCGCAACAGGCGCTGCGGAGAATATGGTGACCTTTCCGGGCTGGACCCTTCCGGGCGTGATTGGTGCCGGTGCTGCCCAAACCATGATGAATCTGCATGGCGTGTTGCCGGGCAAGCGGGTACTGATGCTGGGATCCGGTAACGTGGGACTGGTGGTTTCCTTCCAGCTCATGCAGTGCGGATGTGAGGTGGTTGCGCTGGTGGATGCAGCGCCCCGGGTAGGCGGCTACGGCGTCCATGCCGCCAAGGTGGCCAGAACCGGCGTCCCCTTCTATCTTTCCCATACCATTGTGAAGGCAGAGGGAGAGGAGGCGGTGACCGGTGTCACCATTGCTGAGGTAGATTCTCACTTCCAATTCATTCCCGGCACGGAAAAGCATTTTGATGTCGATACCATTTGCCTGGCGGTTGGCCTTTCTCCCATGTCACAGCTTCTGAAAATGGCAGGCTGTCAGATGGAAGATAATCCGAAGCGGGGCGGACAGGTACCCATCTGTGATGCCTACGGCAGAACTTCTCTTCCCGGCGTATTCGTGGCCGGTGATGTCTCCGGCATTGAAGAAGCATCTTCAGCTATGATTGAGGGCCGGATGGCAGGCATTGCGGCATCGGAGTATCTCGGCTATATTGAAAAGACAGAGATGGACGCGGAGCTGGTGACGCTGGACAAGGCACTGGACGGACTCCGGCAGGGTATGTTCGCACCGAAGAACCGCGGCAAGGCCATTGAGACCACAGAGGAGGGCATTCCGATTTCCCAGAGCCTTCTGCAGCACGGCTTCGTGGCAGAGGATGAGATTGAGCGCTTCCCGGGTGTCACCCACAGAGCCGGTATCCATCCGGTCATCGAGTGTACCCAGAACATTCCCTGCAATCCCTGTCAGGATGCTTGCAAGAAGGGATGTATCTCCATCGGCTGCAACATCACTTCCCTTCCCATTGCGGTGAAGGAAGCGGACTGCATCAACTGTGGCATGTGTGTGGCCAGTTGCTCAGGACAGGCCATCTTCCTGGTGGATGAGGATTGTGGCGACGGTACAGCCACCATTACCCTTCCTTATGAATTCCTGCCGTTGCCGGAGACCGGGACCAGGGGAACGGCCCTGGGACGGAACGGACAACCGGTATGCAGCGCAGAGGTGGTTTCTGTAAAGACCGGCAAGGCCTATGACAAGACCAATCTTCTCACCATGCGGGTTCCGAAAGAATATGCCATGAAGGCAAGATTCTTTAAGGCGTGAAGCAGGGCATCAAAACAGGAGGAATGCAGCATGAATGCAGTAAACGATAGATCTAGGGAGATCGGTTCCTTTGTACCGGGACCGGATGATGATATGCTGATTTGCCGCTGTGAGGAGATCACCAAGGGGGAGATCCGCAAGGCAGTGCATGAGGGAATGTGGACCATCACAGAAATTCGCAGATACCTGAGAACCGGCATGGGGCTTTGTCAGGGACAGACCTGTGCCAAGCTGGTGAAGGGCATTGTGGCCCGGGAGCTGGGCATTTCCCCGGCGGAACTGGAACCGGCGACATCCCGGGTGCCCATGCGGCCCATTGAAATGTGTGTATTGGCAAAGGAAGCAGCGGAGGATGGAGAGCATGAATAAAACAGCAGAGACAATTGTGATCGGCGGTGGAATCATCGGCTGTGCCATCAGCTACTATCTGGCAAAGCGCGGTGTGCAGGTGATCTGCCTGGAGGGCTCGGACCACTTCGGAAACGGCGGCTCCAGCCGAAACGGCGGCGGTGTCCGGCAGTCCGGCCGGGACCCGAGAGAGCTTCCTCTGGTGATGTACGGCATCAAAAACTTCTGGCCCACTTTGTCGGAGGAGCTGGATGTGGACTGTGAGTACCATCAGGACGGCAACCTGCGTCTCGGAAAAACGGAAAAACATAAGCAGATCCTGACGGGACTGACAGAGCGGGCCGTCAAGGTGGGACTGGACGTGAAGATGATCGACGGCGACGAGGTACGCCGGATCAATCCTTATCTTTCCGAAGAAGTCAGCTGCGCCAGCTGGTGTCCTACAGACGGACATGCGAATCCCCTGACCACAACACTGGGTTACTATAAAACCGCCAGACGCCTGGGCGTACAATTCATCTCCGGCGAAGAGGTGGTGGAACTGAAGATGGTGAAGGGAAAGCTGCGGCAGGTGCTCTGTGCTTCCGGTGACGTATTTGAAGGCGAAACCATCGTGCTGGCTGCAGGATATGAATCCAGAGCTATTGCCGGCACCATTGGCATCGACATTCCGATGCAGAAGGTAATGCTGGAGGCGCTGGTGACGGAAGCGGAGCCGCACATGTTTGATCAGATGCTGGGCACTGCAGAGGCGGATTTCTACGGACATCAGACCAAGCATGGATCCTTCGTTTTCGGTGGCTCTTCCGGACTGGAGGGTTACACCAAGGACAACGGTACGCCCATCTGTTATGCGAAGACCGCACCCTGTATCTGCCGCGGCATCATGAAGTACTTCCCGAATCTGGCCAATGCCAAGATCGTGCGTACCTGGGCTGGCTGGATGGACCGTTGTGCAGACGGTGTGCCGGTGCTGGGCAAGGTGGCAGAGGTGCCGGGACTGGTACTGGCCTGTGGTTTCTCCGGACACGGCTTCGGCATTGCGCCGGGTGCGGCGGACCAGCTGGCGGAGCTCATCACCACAGGAACGACCACAGTGGATCTCGGCGCACTGCGCTATGACCGTTTCAAAGCAAAGATATGATCTGGAAAAAAGACCGGCTCCGGCCCACACAACCCTATTTCGTTTTCGATACCATGGATTTCCGGCAGGAGGTTTACCTGCAGCAGGGGATTTCTCACTTTTACAGCTATCGGCTGGCGGAAAATGTCCCCATTCGGACTGTACCGGACGGCTGCATTGACCTGTTCTTTGAGTATGAGGAGGACGGGATGCGGGGCTATGCCTGCGGCACCCCGTTGGCCTACCAATGTGAGGAACGGGCCGGGAAGCGGGAAATCTTCGGGATTCGCTTCATGCCCGGGGTGCAGCCGGCATTGATCCTATGCACCATGCGGGAGCTGCTGGGGCAGAAGATCCCCATGGAATCGGTGCTGAAGGGCGACGGAGAGTGGCTGAAGAAGTTGGCGGCGGAGCAGGACTTTTACCAGCGGATCCGGGTTTTCATTGAGGCCTATACCAAGGCCGAAAAGCAGCAGAAAAAGCCCTTTGGCAAACAGGAACTGGTGCAGTCGGTGAAGCAGATGGCCTACGAAACGGATGGCAGGATCAAGGTCAGCGAGATGCAGGAAAGAACGGGCTATTCTGTTCGCTACATCAATCGGGCCTTTCTGGAGGAGATGGGCTTTTCGCCCAAGGTTTTTTGCGAGATCATTCGCTTTCAGCGGGCGCTGGAGTTTCTGAACTACGGGGCACCGGACAAAATGACGGATGCCGCCGTATTCTTGGGCTATTACGACCAGCCCCAGTTCATTCACGATTTTTCTCGCTACGCGGGCATTACGCCGAAGCGGTATCTGCGGCTCGTGGAAGAACAGCATTATAAAAACAGAATCACAGAGAGATAAAGGACAAGGGTGTCTGACAGCGATGTCGGGCGCCCTTTTTCAATGTAAAGGAGAATAGAGAGATGGGATTTTCACAGATTCAGGTAGTGACCTCCATGGAGCGGCTGGAGAATCTGAAGGCGGCGCTGAGCCGTCTGGGTGTCAGCGGCATGACGGTGATCCAGGCCATCGGCTGTGGTGCTGAGCGGGGAACGCTCGAGTATGAGCCGGAGATGAACAAGGAAATGAAGCTTCTGCCGAAGCAGCTGATCTTCATTGTGGTGAAGGATGACATGCTGCAGCAGGTCATCGAAACCATCAAAAAAGAACTGTATACAGGACATATCGGTGACGGCAAGATCTTTGTGGTGCCCCTCAGCAACATCATCCGGGTCAGAACCGGTGAGGAAGGGGAAGATGCATTGTAAGTCTGGGGTCAGCGATAGCTTGGCTATCGGAGCGCTCGGACTTGCAGAAAACTGAAAATAAAAAGGACACATATTATGAATGAAAAAAAACTCGGACTGCCGAGTGTGGTATCCACCGGTGTGGGTCTGATCGTGGCCACCAGCTGTCTCATGTCCCTGGGACAGGGGGCCGGCGCGCTGGGCATCGGCTTCATTCTCTCCATGATCTTTGCCTGTGCCATCAACATTTGTACGGCAATGTCTATAGCGGAGCTGAATGCGCTGATGCCGAATTTAACGGGTGGCCTGGCACAGTATACCCTGGCCGGCATCGGTCCCTTTGTCACCATCGTCACCATGGTGGGCGGTTATATCGTCTGTCAGTCCATTGCGGGTTCCGTGGAATGCGCCATGTTCGGAAATGCCATTAATTCCGTTTTTCATACGGGCATACCGTCCAGTGTATTCTGTATTCTGCTTCTATTGGTGCTCATTGCTGCGAATCTGACTGGCATTGACATGTTTTCGAAGATACAGAATCTGGTGGTTTATGGGCTGATCTTTTCCTTGGTGCTCATGGGTCTTCTGGGCATTCTGGGACTGGGCACAGGAGAGATCGTAGAGCAGCCCGCTTATCCCGGGGACAGCTTCCCGGATGTGTTTTCTCAGCTGGGACTGGCTTTCTTTCTCTTCATCGGCAGTGAATTTGTGATTCCCATTTCGGTCAATGTGAAAAATGCCCGGCGAAATATCCCCCTCGGGATGGCGCTGAGCCTGATGATCATTCTGGTGATGCAGGTACTGGTGGTGCTGGGTATGGGCCGGTACTGCCGTTGGGCAGATCTGCAGGACAGTACTTCACCGCACATTCTGTACGGTTCTTCGTTGTTGGGCTATGCTGGCTCCCTGTGGATGATCGTGGTTTCTGTCTTTGCTGTCATCAGCACCGTGAATTCCGCCATCAGCTTCCTGTCCTACATGTGTGCAGGCATGGCGAAGCTCAGTCTGATGCCGGAGATCTTCATGAAGAGAAACCGGCACGGCGCCTATTATGTGGGCGTTCTCATGATCGGCAGCATCATGATTCTGGTGAATGCCACGGGTCTTTCCACCAGCAACCTATTGTCCTTCATGATCACACTGGCCATCGTCTTCTGGATGGTGTCCTATGTGATTGCTAACATAAACGTCCTGATTTTTCGAAGGAAGTGGCCCAAGGCACCCCGGACCTTCCGCGTGCCCCTGGGACCGGTGATTCCCCTTTTGGGCATCGTCGGCAACATTTTCATGATCGGACATATCGATGGAGACCCGGCAGTGCGGGCCCGGATTTTTATGATCGACGGCGGGATTTTTCTTGTGCTGGCCATTTATGCGGCACTTTGGTGCAGATATAAGTTGAAGCAGCCGATGTTCCGGCCGGTTCCTATCCAGAAGGTTATGGCCATGGAGCACGAGCTGTATTTTGAGGCCCACAGGAAAAAGAAAGCTTAAGAACACTTAAGAACAACAAGAGGAGGAAAATGAAATGAGCTATCCGGAGATTGATTTTTTGTATTTGAGTGAGGAAGATATGATTGCCGCCGGTGTCAAGGACATGAAGGGCTGCGTGGAGGCCATGGAGGAGATGTTCAAGCTGATGAAGCTCGGCAACTATCGCATGGGCGGTGCCAACGGCAACTCCCACGGCAGCATGGTGATGTTCCCGGCCAAGTCCGAATTCCCGGAGATGCCGGTGGATGGCCCGGACCGCCGTTTTATGGCCATGCCCGCCTATCTGGGCGGCAAGTTCGATATGGCCGGTGTGAAGTGGTACGGCTCCAATGCGGCAAACCGGGAGAAGGGGCTGCCCAGATCCATTCTCATGCTGACCCTGAACGACAAGGATACCGGAGCACCGCTGGCATTTATGTCCGCCAACATTTTATCGGCCTATCGTACCGGCGCCGTACCGGGTGTCGGCTTCAAGTATTTTGCGAGAGAGGACGCGGAGACCATCGGCATCATCGGTCCCGGCGTGATGAGCAAGACGGCGTTGGCCGCTGCCGTGGCGGTGCGTCCCAGTCTGAAGACCGTGAAGGTGAAGGGCAGAGGCAAGGCTTCGCTGGAGAAATTTGTGGCTCACGCGCAGGCAGAGTACCCGCAGCTGAAGGTGTATGCGGTGGAGACCATCGAGGAGGCTGTGCGGGATGCGGATATCGTTTCTGTGTCCACGTCCTCCCCCACGGGAGATCCGGCTCTCTATCCGTACATCGCGGAGGAATGGATCAAGCCGGGTGCCATCATCGAATCCACGGCAGCGCTGCGCTTTGACGACGATTTCATCATCAACCGGGCCAGAACCGTCACCGACAACATCATGCTCTATGAGGCCTGGGAAGAGGAAATGAAGCCCAATGCCTACAATACCATTCCGATTCCCGCGGTGCATGTGGAGGATCTCATCGCCGAAGGCAGGATGAAACCGGAGCAGATCGATGATCTGGGCGATATTCTTCTGGGACGTATTCCGGTGCACAGAAAGGATAATGAGGTCGTGATCTACTCTGTCGGCGGTATGCCCACAGAAGACGTGGCCTGGGGAAGCATCGTTTACCGGAACGCCCTGGCAAAGGGCATCGGCACAAAGCTGAAGCTCTGGGATACACCCCAGATGGTAGTTTGATATCACGTGGGCTCAGCGACAGCTTGGCTGTCGGGGCGCCCACGTGATGGGATGCCCGCGGGATGGGAGTCGTCGCAAGCTTGGCTGATATCGAGCGGGTTCAGCGATAGCTCGGCTATCGGGGCACCCGCTCGATGGGGCCCCGGGCACGATGCCTTAGCGGCGAGCGTATAAAAGGCTCAGCGACAGAAGAGCCTTCCTTGTTTAATACTTTTTCAACGTCTCCATAAACGCCTGCACCTGGGGCAGCTGCAGGGAGTCCTTCTGACAGAGAAGATAAGTTCGACGGACGAAGGACTCTCCGTTTTCAAAGCGGCAGGGGTGAATGCAGCCATCAAAGTTGCCCAGGGCAATTTCCGGCATCAGTGCCCAACCCAGTCCCCGGCGCACCATTTCCAGAAAGGGATAAATTTTATAGCGCTTCATGTACAAGCCAGGGATATGCTGAGTCAATCAGCGTTTCCCTGGCTTGTTGTTTATTCTGTTAGATGATAGAATAATTAAACTGATTTGGTCTTTTATGGAACAGCAAGAAGGGAGTCTGAAAAGCATGGGAGTATTTGTCAATCCGGATAATTCAACGTTTCAGGTGGCCCTGAATTCAGAAATATATGTTGATAAGAGCGGTCTGATTCAATACACCAACAGGGTGCTGAATACGCTGCAAGCATACATTTGTAACAGCCGTCCAAGAAGGTTTGGAAAATCCATCACAGCGAATATGCTCACTGCGTATTACAGTCGAGGCTGTGATTCAGAAGCTATGTTTGCCGGATTGGAAATCAGTAAGAGTGCAGATTTTAAAAAGCATCTCAATAAGTATGATGTCATTCATCTGGACATTCAATGGTGCATGGAACCTGCCGGAGGCCCGGAGCATGTGGTTTCCTACATTTCAAAGAAAACGATTTCTGAACTCAGAGAGTATTATCCGGATGTACTGACAGAGCAGACGAAGTCTTTGCCGGAGGCCTTATCTCAAATTAATGCAACGACCGGAAAAAAATTTGTTGTAATCATTGACGAATGGGATGTTTTGATTCGCGATGAAGCAACAAATCAAAAAATACAGGATGAGTATATCGGATTTCTGAGAGGAATGTTTAAAGGTACGGAGCCGACAAAATACATTCAGTTGGCATACCTGACAGGTATACTTCCCATAAAAAGGGAAAAGACACAGTCGGCGCTGAACAATTTTGATGAATTTACTATGTTGAGCGCCGGCGCGCTAGCTCCGTATGTTGGATTTACGGAGAATGAGGTCAGGAAGCTGGCAGAAGCGTATCATCAGGATTTTGACAAGGTAAAGAGATGGTATGATGGCTACCTGCTTTCGGATTATCAGGTTTACAATCCGAAAGCTGTTGTTAGTGTGATGCTGCGGGGAGAATTCAAGAGCTACTGGTCTGAAACAGCTTCTTATGATGCGATAGTACCTCTGATTAACATGAATTATGATGGTCTTAAGACCGCCATCATTGAGATGCTTTCCGGCGCAGAGGTAAGGGTAAATACGGCTACTTTCAAGAATGATACAGTGCATTTCACAAATAAAGATGATGTGTTGACGTATATCATTCATCTGGGATATCTTGGGTACAATCAGGATCGGAGGACTGCTTTTCTGCCGAATGAAGAAATTCGACAGGAATTGACAGCGGCTGTCGAAAGTCGATGCTGGGATGAAATGCTGAGATTTCAGCAGGACTCTGAAAGATTGTTGGATGATACGCTTGACATGAATGGAGAAGCGGTCGCGGCACAGATTGAAACCATTCATATGGGATATGCGTCAGCCATTCAATACAATAATGAGAATTCTTTAAGTGGCGTTCTTTCAATTGCTTACTTGAGTGCAATGCAATATTATTTCAAACCGGTGAGAGAGCTGCCGATGGGCAGAGGCTTCGCTGATTTTGTGTACATCCCAAAGCCGGAATACAGGAGCACTTACCCGGCTTTGGTGGTTGAGCTGAAGTGGAATAAAAATGCAGAAACGGCTTTGCAGCAGATCAAAAACAATAAATATCCGGAATCGATTCTACATTACACCGGTCATATTCTTCTGGTTGGAATCAATTACGATAAAAAAAGTAAGGTACATCAGTGCGGCATTGAAAAATATGAGAAAAACTAGTATCGGCTGGCTTTCAACGTCTCCATAAACGCCTGCACCTGTGGCAGCTGCAGGGAGTCCTTCTGACAGAGAAGATAAGTTCGACGGACGAAGGACTCTCCGTTTTCAAAGCGGCAGGGGTGGATGCAGCCGTCAAAGTTGCCCAGGGCAATTTCCGGCATCAGTGCCCAGCCCAGTCCCCGGCGCACCATTTCGAGACAGGCGGTAATGTTGTCGGTGATGAAGCTGCCGATATCTCCCGAGACATTGTTTTCCAGCCGCCAGCGAGCCATCAGGGAAGAGATGGAAGCATCGCTGCGGTGGTCAATATAGAGATAGTTGGAAAGGGGAACGCCTTCGTAATCCGGATGATAGATGAGGCAGATGTTTTCCTGGGAAAGAAGGTAGCGGGTACCGTCCCAGGGATAGTCGCCCCGCAGTACGGCGAGATCGAGATTGCCGGTCAACAGCTGCTGATAAAGGTGACGGCTGTGACCGGTGGAAATGTCCAGGCGAACGCGGGGATAATTCTTATGATAGGAGGCCAGTACATCCGGCAGACGATACTGAGCGAAGTTCATGGAGAAACCGCCCCGAAGTGTGCCGCAGATTTCTCCCTCCATGGCCTCCAGGTTGCGATGGAGCTTTTCAATTTCGGCTTCTGCGGCCTTGCTGTAGCGGAGGACTTGTTCTCCGGCAGGTGTGAAGCGAATGCCCTGGCGGGAACGCAGCAAAAGTTCGGTGCCCAGCTCTTCCTCCAGCGCCTTGATCCGCTTGGAGAGGGCCGACTGGGTCATATAAAGCTGTTCGGCAGCATGGGTGATATTCCGGCTTTCTTCCAGAACCCGCAGCAGCTTATAATCCTTCTCGTTCATGAATAATCCTCCGGCTAAACCATAAATTCAATTCCATAAGTGTATATTATACTAAGTGATCCGCATTTACCATTCCTGTTTGGACTGGAAAATGCGGATTTTTTTTCGTTTTACCAGGGCAGTGGATACTGCTACACTGAAGCCATCGAAGGGAAGAAAAAGCTTCCCGGAAACAAGAAAACCTGGAGGAGGTAAGCAAATGAAAATCGAAAAGACCGCGATTGCCGGCACACTGGAATCCAGTGATGCACAGGTTACCATCGAGCCTGCCGAGAGCCTGGAGCTGGAGATTCAGAGCAGTGTGCTGAATCAGTACGGCAGACAGATCAAGGCCACCGTGCTGGAGACATTGGAGCGTCTCAGTGTGGAGAAGGCAAGGGTCACTGTGGTGGACAAGGGCGCTCTGGACTGCACATTGAAGGCAAGAGTCGAGTGTGCGGTATTCCGCAGCTGTGATGCATCAGAGTCAAATATTCCCTGGGGAGGTGCTGTAAAATGAGTAAGGAAATTCATCGTCCTGTACCGGACAAGAAGCGTCTGCGCCGCACCATGATGTTCATGAATGCGCAGAAACCGGGATTGATCAAGGATGCCTACATCTACGGCACCGACAGCATTATCCTCGATCTGGAGGATGCGGTAGCCGAGAACCAGAAGGATGCGGCCCGTTTCAGCCTCTACCATGCCCTGAAGAGCATCGACTACGGTGAGACCGAGGTTATCGTCCGGATCAATGGTCTGGACACCCCGCACTGGCAGGAGGACATCCGTGTCTGTGTGGCCGGCGGTGCCGATGGCATCCGTATCGCTAAGTGTGAGAATGCCGAGATGGTACATACCGTGGATGCCGCTGTGACGGCAGCCGAGAAGGAATTCGGCGTGGAAGAGGGACGTACCCTGCTGATGGCTGCACTGGAGAGTCCGCTGGGCGTCATGAATGCCTATGAGATCGTGACTGCAAGCCCGCGTATGTTCGGCTGTGCCATCTCCGGCGGTGACTTCCGGAAGAGCATGCATGTGCAGATCCAGCGGGGCGGCGTGGAAATGTTGGTGGCCCGGGGACAGATGCTCCTGGCAGCAAGAGCGGCCGGCGTACAGTGCTTTGACACCATGTATCCCAACATTGATGACATGGAAGGCTTCAAGGCCGAGGTTATCCAGAACCACCAGATGGGCTTCGACGGCAAGAGTATCGTCAACCCGAAGCAGATCGCCTTTGTGCATGAGACCTTTGCACCGACCGAGAAGGAAATCGCGTATGCAGAGAAGCTGGTACGTGGTTGTCAGGCCCAGGCGGATGCAGGTATCGGCGTGTATACCGTAGACGGTAAGATGGTGGATATCCCCTTCTTCGAGGATGCGAAGCGTATCATCGCACTGGCCAAGGCCTGCGGCGTATACCATGGGGATTTATAATCACGTGGGCTCAGCGACAGCTTGGCTGTCGGGGCGCCCACGTGATGGGGGACCCGCTCGATGGGGTGCCCACGTGATGGCGGGTGCAGCTATTGAGCTTATATTAAAAGGAGAAAGAAAATGATCAATGCAGTTGGCAGAGACATTCCGGATTACCTGCTCGTCAATGGCCGGGAGGTATATCAGGGTAAGAATTATAAAGACGGTCAGCTGGTGAAGAAAGCCAGCTCCACCACAGTACGTCATGAGAAGCCCCAAGAGGACAAGCTCTGTGCTTCCATCCGTGAGGCCTGCGAGAAGTGCGGCGCTCATGACGGCATGACCTTTTCCTTCCATACAGAGTTCCGTGATGGTGACTATGTGGCCAGCATGGTAGCCAAGGTTCTGGTGGAAGAGATGGGTCTCAAGGATCTTCATGTGGCAGCCACATCCCTGGGTTCTGCGCAGGATGTATTCGCAGACTATATGGAGAAGGGCATCATCGTGGAGGCCCAGACCTCCGGTGTGCGTGGCCGTATCGGCGAGGTGATTTCCGCCGGTAAGCTGAAGAACCCGGTTATCATCCGCAGCCACGGCGGTCGTCCCCGTGCCGTAGAGGCCGGGGAGGTACATATTGATATCGCCTTCCTGGCGGCAGCGACATCGGATTGCTGCGGTAATGCCAAGGGACAGGGCGGCAAGAACAATTGCGGTAGCATGGGCTTTGCCAACCATGACGCCCGCTTCGCTGACCACACCGTGATTATCACAGACACACTGGTTCCCTTCCCGAACTTGCCTTCTTCCATCAGCTGTATCGATGTGGATGCAGTTTGTGTTGTGGATGCCATCGGCGATCCCAAGAAGATTGCGACGAAGGAAGCCCGCATGACCGACAATCCCCGTGAGCTTATGATGGCGGAGAACGTGGCCAATGTCATCGCCGCAACTCCCTATTTCAAGGACGGCTTCTCCTTCCAGACCGGTGTCGGCGGCCCCTCACTGGCTGTAAACCGTTTCCTGGAGGAGCACATGAAGAAGGCCGGCATCAAGATGAGCTTTGCATTGGGCGGTACCTCCAGTGCCATCTGCGCGCTGCAGGACAAGGGTCTTGTAGACTACATTCTGGACACCCAGGACTTCGATCAGGGTGCGGCTGCTCATCTCTTTAGCAACCCTCATCACATCGAGATTGACCTCAGCGAGTACGCCAATGCCGGCAACAAGGGTGCTTACGTGAACAAGCTGGACTATGTGGTGCTTTCTGCGCTGGAGATCGACACCAAGTTCAATGTTAACGTCATCACCGGTTCTGATGGTGTGCTCCGTGGTGCACCGGGCGGACATCCGGACACAGCAGCCGGTTCCAAGTGCTGTATCATCGTGACACCGCTGACCCGCGGACGTATGGCCACCGTATGTAAGGACGTGGTAACCGTGACCACACCGGGCGACTGCGTTGACGTTCTGGTGACCGACTACGGTATCGCGGTAAATCCTGCCCGTCAGGACATCATCGACTGCCTGGACAAGGCCGGCATCAAGCATGTCACCATCGAGTCCCTGCAGGAAAAGGCTTACGAGCTGGTGGGCGAGCCTGACCCGCTGGAGTGGGAGGACAATGTTGTCGCCCTTGTGGAAGCACGTGACGGCACCATTCTGGATGTGGTTAGACAGGTGAAGCCGTATCAGTTCTAACCCTTTGGGCTAAGCGTCAGCTGGGCTGACGGGGCGCCCAAAGGGGGCCGCCCTTTAGTACGGGGCGCCCAGAGTGGGCACCCGCTCGATATTAGTAACTATTCCCCTGAAATTATCTCATTTTGCCCGCCGGGTTTTGCGGTTTGACTGTCGCAAAGCCCGGCGGGCATTTTTCTGTTCATTGCGATTATTTCCTGGGTGTGCTAAGCTATGCGATGTTTACATGACGAACGGATAAGGGAGGAAACAATGAGAAAATTCATGAATAAGAATGCTGTCGCTGCGGCGGCAGCATTGGCACTTTCCGCAGGCCTTCTGGCAGGCTGCGGCGCAGGTTCTTCGACTGGCAGCACAACAGCAGCGGAGACCACAGTAGCGGCAGAGACAGAAGCAGAAAGCACGGCAGCAGAGGAAGAGGGAGACGCAGACGAGATGGCAGCAAAGAATTGTGCGGATCTGATTGATGCAATTTATGTGCAGGCGCGCACCGAGGACACGGATGCCCAGTGTGCGGCAGCGAAGGCCGCCTGGGATGCGTTGACCGATGCCCAGAAGGAGCTGGTGGAGGGCGAGAACGCGGATCCCGATTACTTCGGTCGGGACACCGGTGACGCCAGCCTGGACGATGCTCGGAATGCCGACGAGATCGGCGAGAATGAGCTTCTGGTGGTGAGCTTTGGTACCTCCTTCAACAACAGTCGTGCGGCAGACATCAAGGGCATCGAGGACGCGCTGCAGGCCGCTTATCCGGATTGGAGCGTGCGCCGTGCCTTCACCGCCCAGATCATCATCAACCATGTGCAGGCCCGGGACGGCGAGAAGATCGACAACATGGAGCAAGCTCTGGATCGTGCCGTGGCGAATGGCGTGAAGAATCTCGTGGTACAGCCTACCCACCTCATGCATGGCGCCGAGTATGACGAAATGTGCGAGTCCATTGAAAGTTATCGCGACAAGTTTGAATCCGTTTCCATTGCCGAGCCGCTGCTGGGTGAGGTGGGCAGCGATGCCACCGTCATCAACGCGGACAAGGAGAAGGTGGCCGAGGCCGTAACCGCTGCTGCCTGCAGCGAGGCCGGTTATGACAATGCTGCCGCTGCGGCAGAGGACGGCGTGGCCTTCGTCTTCATGGGACATGGCACCAGCCATACTGCAAAGGTAAGCTATAGTCAGATGCAGACCGCGATGGAGACCTTGGGCTATGCCAATGTCTTCATCGGTACTGTGGAGGGTGAGCCGGAGGATACTGCTTGCGAAGCTGTGATCGAGAAGGTGAAGGAAGCCGGATACAAAAAAGTTGTGCTGCGGCCGTTGATGGTGGTGGCCGGTGACCATGCGAACAACGATATGGCCGGCAGCGAAGAAGATTCCTGGCTCAGCATGTTCAATGCTGCTGGATGCTTCGACAGTGTGGATACCCAGATCGCCGGACTCGGTGAGATCGAGGATGTGCAGGCATTGTATATTGCACACAGCAAGGATGCCATTGACGCCCTGAAGGGATAACAGCGATTGAGAAATGAAAAAGAATTTTTATATGGCACTGGCGCTGTCAGCTGTGCTTCTGGCCGGCTGTGGCAGCGCTTCCGGTGTAACGAGCGAAACAGCGATAGTAGAAAGCACAGCGGCGGCTGAGACCGCAGCAGAAACAGAAGCAGCCCAGGCAGTGCAGACGACTGCCCTGCCGGACGGCACATATACGGCAGACTTCAATACCGACAGCAGCATGTTTCATGCCAATGAAGCCTGTGATGGAAAAGGCACTTTGACGGTGCAGGACGGCAAAATGACACTGCATGTGAGTCTTGTGTCGAAGAAGATCGTGAATCTTTATTTGGGCACTGCAGAGGATGCGTCGTCGCATGAGTCAGACTGGCTAATGCCCATCACAGACACCGTGATCTACAGTGACGGACTCAGCGATGAAGTCTATGGCTTCGACATTCCGGTGGAGCAGTTGGACACAGAGTTTGCACTGGCCATTCTCGGTGAAAAGGGCAAGTGGTATGACCATGTGGTTAGCGTGGCGAATGCGGAACCGGCGACAGATACGGAAGAAAGCCAGACGACGGAATCCGATGCAGAAGTGGCAGGAGAAACCGTGGATGCAGCAGCGCTTTCCGACGGCAGCTACACCTGTGCGGTGACCCTGGAAGGCGGCAGCGGTCGGGCGAGCATTGAAAGTCCCGCGAAGCTCATTGTGGAGAACGGCAGCATTACCGCAGAAATCACCTGGAGCAGCGCAAACTATGATTATATGCTGGTGGATGGGGATAAGTATCTGCCGGTGAATACCGAGGGAAATTCCGCTTTCCGGATTCCGGTGCAGCTGGATACTGCGATCAATGTCATTGGGGATACGGTGGCCATGAGCACACCCCATGAGATCGAATATACATTAAGATTCGACAGCAATACCTTAAGCACTGTGGCAGCAGAATGAGAAAATATTTTCTGACGGCGCTGGTGCTGGCGGCGGTTTTGCTTTTCACTGGCTGTGCGGGGAGCGTTTCTCATTCCGGTGAAGAGACGGCTGCGACCGGGATGGTCACAGTTGCGAAAAATGCTTTGCAAATCCGGGAAAGCTATCCTCTGCAGTATGCCGAACAATTCCGCGCAGACAAATGCAATGACGGCAGCACCTTGCTCACCATCGGGGAGCAGAAATATCTGGTGGTGCCGGAGGGGAACAGGATCCCAGGAGGTTTGGATGCCTCGACGGTGGTGCTGCAGCAGCCCCTCGACAACATTTACCTGGTATCCTCTTCGGCGATGGATCCCATCCTGTCCCTGGACGGACTGGATGCAGTCAGTCTCAGCGGTACGAAGGAAAATTCCTGGTATCTGCCCGTAGTGAAGGCGGCCATGGCGGAGGGCAGTATACAATATGCAGGGAAATACAGCATGCCGGATTATGAAATGATCCTGGCGAAGCACTGCAGTCTGGCCATTGAAAACACCATGATCTACCATACGCCGGAGGTGAAGGAGACGTTGGAAAGCTTCGGCATTCCCGTGCTGGTGGAGCGATCCAGTTATGAAAGTGATCCTCTGGGGCGGATGGAATGGATCAAGCTCTACGGCATTCTTCTCAATAAGGAGGAAAAGGCGGAGCAGATCTTTGCGGCGGCAGAGCAGGAGATCCAACCATTGCTCGATCAGGAACCCACCGGAAAGACGGTCGCCTTTTTCTCCATCACCTCTAACAATCTGGTCACGGTGCGAAAGGGCAGCGATTATGTGGCGAAAATGATTGAAATGGCCGGTGGCAGCTATGTTTTTTCGGAGCTCACGGACGAAGGCAACAACCTGGCTACCATTAACCTGTCCCTGGAGGACTTTTATGCCGGGGCAAAGGATGCAGATGTGCTGATCTACAACAGCACCATCGAGGGAATGGTGGAGAGTCGTGCGGCGCTGGTGGAAAAGTGTCCGATGCTCGCGGATTTCAAGGCGATGCAGAACGGGGACGTGTGGATGACCTCCCAGAGCCTCTTTCAGGAGAGCATGTCCCTGGCGGATCTGATTCTTGATATGAATAAGGTGTTTACGGAAGGAACACCGGAGAATGAAGCGCTAAGCTTTCTGGCGAGATTGCCGTGAAAGCTTAGCTTTCTTTTTGAGGAGGTTCCGGAAAGGAGTCCCGATAGATCATTTCCGGCTGTCTTACCTGCTGATGTACCGGCTGGGGCTTTCCCTGCAGCACATCGATGGCAATCTGCATGCAGGCCTCCGACAAATCTGTCATAGGAAGCTCCAGAATGGTCATAGAGGGACAGGAGCATGCGGTATAAACCGGATTCAGCATGCACATACTGATGATGGCGACATCCTCGGGGATCTGCACATGGTTTTTATAAAAGGTATGCAGCGCGCCGAAGGCCAGGCGGTCATCACCGAAGAGGATGACCCTGGGACGGTCGTTGAGGGCCAGGAATTTTTCTGCTGCGGCCATGCCGCCTTCCACGGAGCCCTCTGTGAAAATATGGGCTTTGTTCGGAATGTCAATGTGATAGTCCCGGCAGGCACTGATGAAGCCGGAAACCCTCGCATTGACGGCGGTATAGGAATTGGAAGCCTGTATGACAGAAGCGCTTCGGTAACCGCCTTGGAGAAGGATATCTGCAACGACCTTTCCTGCTTTATGATTCTCGTATTTAGCCGTATTGTAGCGGTTGGAATTCCGGTTCAATAGGACAATGGGAACGGTGGGGTTGATGTCCTCCAGGTATTGAAGATCCGTATAGCTGGCGTTGGCGATGATGGCACAGTCATAGGGGGTATTTTCAATGAGCGAGGTGTCCTTGTACAGCTCATTCACCGTATAAGGGTGAATGACGATGCTGATGTTCATATCCGGATTCTTTTTTCGGGCATTGTTCATGCCATCAATGACGATTCCCAGCATATTGGCGCGGGCATCCTGGGCCCAGAACAGTGCCACGGTATAATTTTTTGTTTCTGTCGAAATGGATTTCAAAATGCGCATTGAACGGGATGCTGTGTAATGCAGCTCCGTCAATGCGTTTTCTATTTTCTTCTGATTTTCTGTGGATACCCGGCCTTCTGCCTTTTGATTCAGATAGAGGGATACGGAGGCAGTGGATACACCGGCCAGTGCTGCGATGTCCTTTAGTGTTGCCATACAGTCAGTGCACTTTCCTTTCTTTTTAGGCCTACATCATAGAATATAAACTTCTTAACATTGCAAAGCCTATTCTAACACAAAATCCCTAAATAAACACAACATAAATAAATTTACGCAATTTTGTAAAATTTATATAAAATACGTCATAACTGGCATTGCACAACGATGAAATTGTGAAAAATGCATAATAAAATATTGAATACAAGTGCTTTTGGTGCTATAACGAGTGCATCACATAAAAAAGTTAACGCGCATATAAACTAGTTAACGCAAGGAGAGTGGAATGTTTTTCTTCAAAAAGAAAGAAAGTCAGACGCAAACGACGGTGGAAAAGCCGATTCGCATTTCCAGTGTGGAATGGCGGGATGGACAGCAGTCTCTGTTGGCCACCAGGATCAAAACGGAGGATATGTTGCCGATCCTTCCGAAGATGGATGAGGTGGGGTACGAGTGCATGGAAATGTGGGGTGGTGCCACATTCGACGTATGTATCCGTTATCTGGGGGATGATCCCTGGGAGCGCGTTCGTGCATTCAAAAAGCTGTGCCGGAAGACCCCGCTGCGCATGCTGCTTCGCGGACAGAATATCATCGGTTATACCCAATATCCGGACGATATCGTAGAGAAGTTTGTGGAGCTGGCTGCAAAAGCAGGTATTGATAAATTTCTGGTATTTGATGGCCTCAATGATGTGCGAAATACAGAAACAGCCATTAAGGCGGTGATCAAAAACGGGAAAACCGCAGAAGCCAATATCTGCTATACCATTTCACCGGTGCATACGGTGGAGAAGTACGTACAGATGGCAAAGGATTATGCGGCCCTTGGCGTGAAGGCCATTCATGTGGAGGACATGGCCGGTATGATGAATCCCCAGCAGGTTTCCGCTGTGATCCGGGGCATCAAAAAAGAAGTCAATCTGCCGGTGCATTTCCACGCGCATTCCATTGCAGGTATGGCGGACATCTGCTACTGGGAGGCCATCAAAGCCGGTGCAGAGGTGGTGGATTGTGATGTTTCAGCACTGGCCCTGGGGCCGTCCCATCCGCCGGTGGAAAGCATTGCGACAGCCCTCAAGGGAACGGGTTACGACCCGAAGCTCGACATGGATCTTATCGGTGAGATCAACAATTATTTCAAGACTCTGCGGAAAAAATACAGTGAGCATCTCAGTGCTTTTACGGGCGTAGACATTTCCGTACTGAAGCATCAGATTCCCGGCGGTATGCTTTCCAATCTGGAAAGTCAGCTGAAGGGAATGAATGCGCTGGGCCGGATCGAAGAGGTATTCGAAGAAGTACATCGTGTACACAAGGATTTCGGCTATCCGCCACTGGCAACCCCCTTTGCCCAGATGGTCGGTTCTCAGGCCACATTCAATGTCCTGATGGGCGAACGCTACAAGATGATCTCCAAGGAAAGCCGCGAATACATCAAGGGAATGTACGGAAGACCGGCGGGCGAGATCGATCCGGCTTTGAGGAAGGCGGTGCTGGGCGATCAGCCCATGAACACAGAACGTCCCGGCGGACTGCTTCCGGCAGGCTGGGAGAAGGCAAGGCAGGAAGCCGGTGCGATGGCACGGAGCGAAGAAGATGTGATGACTTATGTGCTCTTCCCAAGTCTGGCGGAGAAATTTCTGCAGGAAAAGTACAAGGGATGAGGAAGGAGATGGTATGAAACAGGAAAATGAGGAGAAGCTTCAGGAAGCCCGGAAGACGCTTGAAGAACTGAAGGAGCAGAGAGGTGGTTCTGTACTGTCCATTCACAAAAAAATGGCCAATGATCCGAAGCTTCTGCAGGCATTCAGTCAGCAGTTCCGGATCTGCAAGCAGGAAATCGAACACATTCCGCCGCAGTATATGGAACTGATGCTGATGATCATGGGGGCAGCCAAGGGTAATGCTGTCACCGTGAAAACCCATGGGGAGCTGGCAATCAAGAAGGGTGCCACAATGGAGGAACTGGGAGAAGCGCTACGGTTGCTGTTCTTCTATTATGGTGCTTCTGCAGTGATCCCGGCAGTGGAGCTGTTCGAGGAAGTGGAGGAATAAAGCAAAGTCCCGTTTGATGGATTTAAAGATGTTGCGTTTATAGACAAGGAGATAACATGAGCAAGGTAATGAAAACGATGGATGGCAACGAGGCAGCCGCATATGTCTCATATGCATTTACAGAGGTTGCCACAATTTATCCCATCACCCCTTCGTCACCGATGGCCGAGCTGGTGGACCAGTGGTCAGCCAACGGTAAGAAGAATCTGTTCGGACAGAAGGTGAAGCTAATCGAGATGCAGTCAGAGGCCGGTGCCTGCGGTGCCATGCACGGTGCATTGGAGGCCGGTGCATTGGCCACCAGCTACACCGCATCCCAGGGACTTCTTCTGATGGTACCGCCGATGTATCGCATTTCCGGACAGCTGCATCCCGGTGTTTTGCACGTGGCAGCCCGTTCCGTCGGAACCCACGGTTTTTCCATCTTTGGAGAGCATTCCGATGTTATGGCGGTTCGTCAGACGGGATTTGCCGAGCTTTGCTCTGCATCGGTACAGGAGGTCATGGACCTCGGCGGTATTGCGCACCTTGCTGCCATCCGCGGCAGAGTGCCCTTCCTGCATTTCTTTGACGGATTCCGTACCTCCCATGAGATTCAAAAGGTAGAGGTCATGGATTATGAGGTCTTTGACCGCTTGTTGGATCGTGATGCACTGGATGCCTTCCGTAAGAGATCCCTGAATCCGGAGCGTCCGGTACAGAGATCCACCGTGCAGAATCCGGATGTATATTTCCAGATCCGTGAGTCACAGAATCCCTATTACCTGGCCCTTCCTGAAATCGTAGAGGAATACATGCAGGAGATCAACAAGGTGACCGGAAGGGATTATCACCTCTTCAACTACTACGGTGCGGAGGACGCCGAGGATGTGATCGTGGCCATGGGATCCTCTGCCGGTGTCATCAAGGAGACCGTAGATCATCTCCTGAAGCAGGGAAGGAAGGTGGGATTCCTGCAGGTACATCTGTATCGTCCTTTCTCTATCGATCATTTCCTGAAGCAGCTTCCGGAAAGTGTAAAGCGTATTGCGGTTTTAGACAGAACCAAGGAGCCGGGCGCGTTGGGTGAGCCGCTGCATCTGGACGTGGCGGCAGCGTTGGAAGAGGCCGGTAAGAACATCCGGGTTTACGGCGGAAGATACGGTCTGTCCATTAAGGATGTTACGGCAAATCAGATCGTGGCCGTTTATGACAATCTGCTGCAGGAGACCCCGAAGAACCATTTCACCGTTGGTATCGACGATGATGTGACCCATACCTCGCTCCCGTTGGGACCGGCACTTGACGTGGCGGCAGAAGGCACCATCAGCTGCAAGTTCTGGGGACTTGGCTCCGACGGCACTGTAGGCGCCAATAAGAATTCCATCAAGATCATTGGCGATCATACGGATATGTATGCACAGGCATACTTTGAGTATGACACGAAGAAGTCCGGCGGCATCACCCGTTCCCACCTGCGTTTCGGCAAGAAGCCGATCATCGGCAGCTATCTGGTTAGCGCAGCGGATTTCGTTGCTTGTCATAACCAGTCCTATATCACCAAGTACGATATCGTACAGGAATGTAAGCCCAACGGTTTCTTCCTCTTGAACTGCCAGTGGAATCAGGAGGAGCTGGAGGCGAAGCTTCCCAACAAAGTGAAGCGCTACATCGCAGAAAATCATATCCAGTTCTATACCCTGGATGCGGTAAAGATCGGTAAGGAGATCGGTCTGGGCAATCGCACCAACACCATCCTTCAGTCGGCATTCTTCCAGCTGGCCAATGTGATTCCCATGGAGGATGCGGTGGAATATATGAAGAAGGCCATCGTTAAGTCCTACAGCAAAAAGGGCGAGAAGGTCTTGAACATGAACTTCGCAGCGGTGGACCGTGGCTATCAGGAACTGGTGAAGGTAGAGGTACCGGCAGCCTGGGCAGAACTCCAGGATGATACCGTGCCGGTGGATCCCAATCTTCCGGAATTCATTCGAAAGATCGCCATGCCCATCAATAGTCTTCACGGCGATGACCTTCCGGTCAGTGCCTTCCAGGGACGCGAAGATGGTACGGTTCCTCTGGGTACCTCTCAGTATGAGAAGCGGGGAACGGCAGTGGATGTGCCGGTTTGGGATGCCGACAAGTGTATTCAATGTAATCAGTGCGCTTATGTCTGCCCGCATGCGGCCATTCGCCCGTTCCTGCTGACAGCAGAAGAGGCAGAGAAGGCACCAGAGGGCTATGTCACAAAGAAGGCCATCGGAAAGGGAATGGGAGATTACCAGTTCCGTATGCAGATCTCGCCGTTGGATTGTCTTGGCTGTGGTGTCTGCGCCGAGGTTTGTCCGGCAAAGGAGAAGGCGCTCACCATGAATCCTCTGTCCGGAGAATTACATCAGGCAGAGAACTGGACATATTCCACAGCGCTTTCAGCGAAGCCGAATCCCATGGACAAGTTCAGTGTAAAGGGCAGTCAGTTTGAACAGCCGCTTCTGGAGTTCTCCGGTGCCTGTGCCGGCTGCGGCGAGACCCCCTATGCCAAGCTTATGACACAGCTTTTCGGCGACCGTCTTATCATTGCCAATGCCACGGGTTGCTCACAGGCCTGGGGTGCAGCTATGCCTACCGTACCCTATACCACCAATCGTAAGGGACATGGACCGGCGTTCTCCAACTCACTGTTTGAGAACAATGCCGAGTTTGCACTGGGCATGGCGCTCTCCAGCGAGCAGCAGAGAGCACGTCTTGCGGAGCTTCTCAAAGACCTTTGCGAGAATGATGTGACGGATGATCTGAAGACAGCTGCAGAAGCATGGTTCAGCGCTTACGATGACGGCAGTCGGACCACAGAGTTGACAGAAAAGCTGGAGCAGGCTCTGGAAGCAGAGAATCTGTCCGGTGAGGCAGCAGCCAAGAGAGATGAGCTATTGCACAACAAAGAGAATCTGGCCAAGAAGTCCATCTGGATGTACGGCGGCGATGGCTGGGCCTATGACATTGGTTACGGCGGACTGGATCATGTGATCGCATCCGGTGAGGATGTCAATATTCTTGTGGTGGATACCGAGGTATATTCCAACACCGGCGGACAGTCCTCCAAGGCCACCCAGCTGGGTGCGGTGGCGAAGTTTGCGGCAGCCGGAAAGCGCACCAAAAAGAAGGATCTGGGGCTGATGGCCATGCAGTACAACTGCTATGTGGCTTCTGTGGCCATGGGCGCTAACCAGGCACAGCTCGTAAAGGTTATGAAGGAAGCCGAGCAGTTCAAGGGGCCGTCTCTGATCATTGCCTACGCTCCCTGCATCAATCACGGCATTGTGAAGGGCATGGGCTGCGCACAGCTGGAGATCAAGGAAGCGGTACAGTCCGGATACTGGTTCCTGTATCACTACAACCCGGATCTTCGGAAGGAAGGAAAGAATCCGTTCATTCTGGATTCCAAGGAACCCACACTGGATCTCCGTAAGTTCCTGATGGGCGAGGTGCGTTTCGCTTCCCTGACCAGAAGCTTCCCGGAGGAGGCAGAAAAGCTTTTGACAGAGGCAGAGCAGGATGCCAAGGCAAAATATGCCGAATACAAGAGAATGACTGAAAACGGCTGAGAAGGAGAGGCATATGGAGATAAAGAACAATGAGGCACTGATGCTGCCGGTTGATCTGTTTATATTAAATGATACCGCATATGCGGATCGTGAGGATGCGCTGCAGATGCCGGCTGCAGGCTCCTTGCAGGTGATTGTGGACCAGATACTGCCGCCGAATTCTCCGGCAGTATCCAAACGACACAAGGAGCTAATGCAGTTTGCCAGGGAAACCGGAACGGCCTTCAGCTACGGAGATGCCATGACGGCACAGCAGCTTATGCGCGGCCTTGTGAAGCAGGACCAGCTGGTGGTGGGTATGACCTATGATGTGGCAGCAGCCGGTGTGGTCGGTGCCCTGGGCGTAAAGCTCGACGAAGCAGCCTATGCGAAAGCTTTTCAGGAGGGAAAGCTGGTGCTTCCCCCGCAGAAGGTGAAGAAGATTCTGCTGCAGGGAAAGCCTGCGAATGCGAAGAATGCAGCACTTTCACTGGCAAAGGCGCTCAGCGAGGAAAATCTGACGGATACCATTCTTGTGCTGTCGGCTGAGGATTTGACAGAGGCGGTGAAGCTGCAGATTTTGCTGGTGCTGTACCGTCTGGGCATCACAGGTGCTTATTTCACTGCAGATCTGGAGGAACCGGATAGAACCGTGACGCTTCAGGAAGAAAAACTGGTGGTACTGCCCGGCAGTTACCGGGAGCTTTTGCCCTTGACGGTGCTTTCCAAAACGTCAGTAAACGCTGTGTTTGTTGGTGGTGCGGCAGGCGGTTCGATCGAGATGCTGCGCATTCTTGGCAAACGGCTGAAGGGAAGAAAGGTGGCTTACGGGACACGACTGATCGTGGCACCGGCTTCCCGGGAAGACTACGTGGCAGCAGCCAATGAAGACATCATCACAGCGGTTTTTGAGGCAGGCGGTCTGGTGATCAACCAGTGCGGAAATCCGGCTGTGCAGGGGCGTATCGGTGAGAACGAAGTGATGGTCAGCAATGATACGGAAAATAGCACAGGCTATGCCGGCTTTGCTTCTTCACGCATTTTCATCACAGACACAGAGGCGGCAGCAGAAGCGGCACTCAGTGGTTATGTGGGTACAGCAGAAGAGAGCAAGGTGGACGAGAGTGGTGAAAGCAGGGAAATCGTTCTGGAAGGGCGGATCTGGAAGTTCGGAGATGACATCGATACCGACATCATTATTCCGACACAGCATCTCAACTATGCGACCATGGAGGAGATCAGGACGCATGCCTTCGAGCCTCTGCGGCCGGAAATCGCAGCACTTTTCCGGGAGGGAGATATGATCGTTGCCGGCAACAATTTCGGTTGTGGTTCCTCCAGAGAGCAGGCAGCAGAGGTGCTGCTGGCCAACGGCATTCACTGTGTGGTGGCCAAGTCTTTCGCCAGAATTTTCTTCCGGAATGCCATCAACAATGGTGTGCTTCTGCTGGAATGCCCTGAACTTCCGGACGATGTGCAGGAGGGCGATGTGATTCGCGTGGAGCTGAATGAGCAGACCATCACCGTGAAGGGAAAACAGTATCACATCAACCAGGTGCCGGAGAACCTATATCGGATCATCTCAGACGGCGGACTGGTGAAGAACGTGGAGAAGCAGTTCAAGGCTTCTGAAGGAGGTGAATAATGGGACATACGTTGGCAGAAAAAATTCTGATGCGGCATACCGGTTCTGATGACCTGAAGCCGGGTGATCTGGTGGTGGTTGAGCCGGACTGTGTGGTGGTTCATGACATTTACACCGCTTTCCTGCAGAAGAAGCTGCATGCCATGGGCGTGAAGAAGGTCTGGAATCCGGATAAGATCGCCATCATTCATGATCATCTGTCGCCTGCCTGTCAGGAGGGAGATCCCAGAAGTCTGAAGGCAGGCTATGAGCTGGTGGAGGAGTATGGTATCAAGCATTTTCATGCCACCGGCGGCATCACGCATCAACTGGTGCCCCAGATGGGATATGGTAAGGCCGGAGACATTGTCTTCGTGACGGATTCTCATACGACAACCTACGGCGCAGTGGGATGCTTTTCCACCGGAATCGGATATACCGAGATGGCAGCCATCTGGGGAACCGGAAAGCTCTGGTTGAGAGTGCCCGCGACCATACGGGTGCAGGTTGATGGCGTGCTTCCGCCGCATGTGTATTCCAAAGACATTATCCTGAGAGTGCTGGGCGATCTGCGGGCAGCCGGCGCCACCTATAAGGCACTGGAGTTTGGCGGTACAACCATCGATGCGCTCACTGTGGATGCGCGGCTCACCATGTCCAACATGGCGGTGGAGTGCGGTGCCAAGGTGGGACTGTTTGCGGCAGACGAAAAGACAGCAGACTACAGCGGCCTGGATTATGAGGATGTGGCTTGGGTGAAGCCGGATTCCGATGCGCAGTACGAACGTGTTCTGCACTATCGGGCGGAGGATCTGGAACCGGTGCTGTCCTGTCCGCCCTACGTGGACAATGTGCATCCGCTTAGTGAGGTGGAGGGCACAAAGCTCGATCAGGTATTTCTGGGTTCCTGCACCAACGGACGTCTGGAGGACCTGGCGGCAGCTGCAAAGGTTCTGAAGGGAAAGAAGATCGCACCCTTTGTGAAGTTTGTGGTGACACCGGCATCCAACGCGATCTTCGAGGAGGCCTTGAAGCTGGGCTATATTCAGACCTTCGTAGAAGCCGGCGGTTTCGTCACACCGCCGTATTGCTCCTTCTGTGAGGGCATAACCATGGCGCTGCTCAGTGATGACGAGGTCGTACTGGGCACCAACAACAGAAATTTCCTGGGAAGATATGGTTCACCGAAGGCCAAGGCCTATTTGAGTAGTCCGGAAGTGGCAGCTGCTTCTGTGCTGAAGGGTGAGATCACCAGTCCCTCCAAGCTGTAAACAATTGAATAAATGTCTATTTATACGGTACAAAGGAGTACACAATGAAAAGCTTTAAAATTATGGGAATAGAGCTGCCGATCTTTCTGGTAGAAGCCATCGTGATCATCGGTTCCACCTATGTGGGCTGGCAGAACACAGGTATCCTGGGCTGTCTTGCCTATATGATTTGTCTGGGGTCTATTCTGAGTCTGATCGGTGATCATATCCCTATCGTGAAGGACTATCTGGGCGGCGGATCTGTTGTCTGCATTTTCGGTACGGCAGCATTGGTTACCTACGGACTGATTCCGGCAGATTTCGCGGCCGATATGAAGGCATTTTTTACGGGAGATACAGATTTCATCAACCTGGCACTGGCAGCACTGATCTGCGGCTCCATCATGGGTATGGACCGGGATATGCTGAAGAAGGCGGCTGTGCGGTATATGCCGGTGTTGATTTTCTCTCAGATCTGCGGCGCCCTTGCAGTGGCCATCGTGGGAACCCTGGTGGGTTATGGCACCAGAGAGGCAGTGCTCTTTATCGGTATTCCGGTTATGGGCGGCGGCCTGGGTGCCGGTGCGGTGCCTCTGTCACAGATGTTTGAAGCGGCCACCGGTGTGGAAGCAGCTACCATTCTTTCCAAGATGACACCGGCGGTTTCCTTAGGAAATGCCATTGCCATTATTCTGGCAGGTCTTCTTGGTAAGCTGGCAGATAGAAAGCCGGGACTCACGGGACACGGTAAGCTGATGCCGGAGGGACAGGATGCGCTGATCGAGAAGAAGAGAGCCAAGTCCACACTGGATTACGGCGCAATCGGACGCGGACTTTTTGTAGCGGTGGTTTTCTATGTACTGGCTGGTGCTATTCATCAGGTGGTGCCCAGATTCCACAGATATGCGTATATGGTTGTTCTGCTGATCATTGCCAAGGTGGCCGGTATTGTGCCGAAGCAGTGCGAGGATGACTGCTGGTACTTCTACAATGCGGTGATCACTAATGTTTCCAAGTTGCTGCTGGTGGGTATCGGCGTTGCCCTCATTGACCTTCCGGCTGTGATCTCCGCCATCACACCGATCTATGTGCTACTGTCCGCTGTGGTTGTGGTGGCTGCACTGGCCGGTGCGATGATTGCCGGTAAGTTTGTGGGCTTCTATCCGGTGGAGTCCGGTATTTCTGCAGGACTTTGTGCCGTAAACATGGGCGGTTCCGGTGACCTGGCGACGCTGGGTGCAGCAAATCGTATGGAGCTTCTGCCCTTTGCGCAGATTTCTTCCAGAATCGGTGGTTCTTTGATTCTGATCACAGCCAGCATTCTGGTGCAGCTGCTGTAGGAAGGATCATAACAGGAAAAACTGTCTCTCCTTTGAGGGAGAGACACGGAAATGAAACAGGAGAGATGGATGAAGACATTACAGGAAGTAAGAGATGCATTGCGGAGTAGATCCAAGCAGAGGGTAGCTGTGGCAGCGGCTGCGGATCAGCCTGTGCTGGATGCAGTGAAGCAGGCCGTTAATATGGACATCATCAATGCCACACTGGTGGGGGATGCAGAAAAGATCCGGGTAATGGCCAAGGATATCGAGCTGGATCTGACCAAGGTAGAGATTGTTGATGAACCGGACAATAAGAAGGCGGCACTGAAGGCGGTGGAGCTGGTGCATAACGGTGAGGCGCAGGTATTGATGAAGGGACTCATCGGTACTGCAGATTTTCTGCGGGCGGTGTTGAACAAGGAGATTGGCCTCCGGACGGGAAATAAGCTGAGTCATGTGGCAGTCTTTGACTCGGTTAAGATGGATCGTCTGATCCTGATGACCGACAGTGCCATGGTGATGTATCCCACCCTGGAGGACAAGGTGGAGGAGCTGAAGAACACCGTGCCGGTGTGTCATGCACTGGGAATCGAGGACCCGAAGGCAGCTGCCGTATGCGCGGTGGAGGTGGTGAATCCGGCCATGCAGCCGACACTGGATGCAGCAGCCCTGGCACTCATGAGTCAGAGAGGCCAGATCAAGGGCATCAAGGTGGATGGTCCGCTGGCACTGGACAATGCCCTCAGTGAGGACGCTGCCAGACACAAAGGGATTGGCGGCGAAGTGGCTGGTCATGCGGATGTGCTTCTGGTGCCCAGCATCGAATGCGGCAATATCATGTGGAAAACACTAGCCTATATGGCGCGCTGTGAGATTGCCGGTGTGCTGATGGGCGCGACAGCACCCTGTGTCATTACCTCCAGGGCCGACTCGCCGGAGACCAAGCTGAACAGCATTGCCCTCTCGGTCCTGATCGCCGGAGACAGGTAATTTATGAAGCTGCATGTGGCGGTGCTTCCGGGAGACGGCATCGGGCCGGAGATCACAGCCGAGGCGGTCAAGGTGCTGGAAAAGATCTGCACGGTCTTTCGACATGATCTGCAGGTGGAATACGGTGAGATTGCGGCTGCTGCCATTCGACAATACGGAACCCCCTATCCGGCAGCAACGGCTTCCTTGGTGAATAGGGCATGGATATGATCTTTGTCCGGGACATTGCCGGCGGCATTCTCTGCTCGGAGGAAGAAAGGTCCCGGGGCAAAGAGGGCGCAGAGGTTTCAGAACGGGAGTATTATAACGAGACGATCATCCGGAATACAGTGCATGAGGCGTTTGTACTTGCCAGCGAACGCCGCGGCATTCTGAATTTCTTGGATAAGTCCAATGTTCTGGGAACCTCCCAGCTCTGGAAATGCATTGTGGAAGAGGAAAATGTCTTCTTTCCGCAGGTTTCTGTACAGCATTACTATATCGACAACGCGGCCATGCGGCTGATCGAGGATCCCGCGTCCTTTGATGTGATCGTCACTTCCAACCTCTTTGGTGACATCATTTCAGACGAGGGAACGGCTCTGACAGGTACCCCCTTCCTGTATCCCTCTGTGGAACTCTCCCGGGCCGGAAAGGTGATCTATACACCCAATCAGCTGCATTTTACCGATGAAAGCATAGCCGGTCAGAATCTGGTCAATCCCATCGGTTCCATTGCCTGCATTCCCCTGCTGCTGAAGATGAGCTTCGGCCTGCAGCGGGAGGCAGAGGCCGCAGAACGGGCCATTCGAAATGCGATTCTCGAGGGCTATGCCACAAAGGATATCTACGTGTCTCCCTTTCAGAAGTGTATAAGCACAGCGGAAATGGGAGATGTGATTGCCAATAAAATAAATGAGGATTCATAAGCATGTATAATGACAAAGTTTTCAAGCTCCTGGTGATCAATCCGGGATCAAATTCCACAAAGATCGCCATTTTTGAGAATGAGGAGAAGGTAGAGAATTTCTCCATTGCCCATTCTTCTGAGATCATCAAGACATTTTCCTCTGCAGTCTATGATCAGTATGCCTATCGTCTGCAGTGCATCAAGGAGGGATTGGAGGAGCGACACATTGATCTCCACAGCTTTGATGCTTTTGCCGGACGGGGCGGTTTCTTTACGGCGCACGCGAAGAGCGGCACATATCTTGTGAATGACAAGATGGTGGAATGCCTGAAGACGCCGACCTCCGAGCACATTGCCAATATCGGCGGCATCCTGGCCAAGGAGTTTGGTGATATGGTGGGAAAGCCGGCCTATGTGACGGATCCGGTATGTGTGGATGAAATGTCGGATGTGGCCAGGGTTTCCGGCTTTGACGGCATTGAACGACTGCCCAAGTGGCAGCCCCTGTCCCACAAGGCCACAGCCAGAAGACTGGCCCGGGAGTTGGGAAAGAAGTACCAGGATCTCAACATCATCACGGCGCATCTCGGCGGCGGCATCACTGTAGCGGCCCATGAAAAGGGACGTGTGGTAGATGTCAACAACGGACTGGACGGTGACGGACCTTTTTCGGCCAATCGTCCGGGGCAGGTGCCCATCCGGGAACTGATCCGCTACTGCTTTGACATGGGATATACGAAGGAAGAGGTTACAAAGATTTTTATTTCCCAGGGCGGTCTTTATTCCTACTTCGGCACCGTCAATGCACAGAAGATCGAGGAGATGGCAGATCAGGGAGATGAGAAGGCCAATCTTGTGCTGACGGCCATGGCGTACTGCATTGCCAAGGAGATCGGCTCCAATGCGGCTGTGTTGAAGGGAAAGGTGGATGCCATTGCGCTGACCGGCGGAATTGCGTATTCCCAGTTCGTTACTTCCCGTATATTGTCCAGTGTATCCTGGATCGCACCGGTACACATCTATCCCGGCGAGGCGGAGATGGAGGCCCTGGCACTGGGGGCTTTGAGAGACCTGCGCGGTGAAGAAAAAGCCATGGTATTTGAGGGCTGAGACAGAGCTATTTACAGAGTAGATGTTGCGAAAGCAATTTGAAGCATTTATAATGCCGGAGAGGATGCGTGAGAACGTGTCCTCTCTATTCTTTTTGTTTGAGAGGAAGTAATGATGGGCAGCAGACGCATTAAAATTACATATCTCCTGATGGGCCTGGCCTTGCTGCTGCTTTTTGGCCTGAACCTGTTCTGGGGCAGCGTGTCTCTGTCGCCGGGGGAGATTCTCGGCGTATTGAGCGGGCGGGAAAAGGGACTGGCCAGCGGCATCCTTCTTCAGCTCCGGCTGCCTCGGGCCTTGATGGCGGTGCTCCTGGGGGCTGCCCTCAGTACCGCAGGCTATCTGCTTCAAACCTTTTTCGCGAATCCCATCGCGGGTCCCTTCGTGATGGGCATTTCCAGCGGCTCCAAGCTGGCGGTGGCCCTGACCATGGTGCTGTTTCTGAACCAGGGACTGCTGGTGAACTCTGCCGCCCTGATTCTGGCGGCCTTTATTGGGGCAATGCTGGCGATGCTCTTTGTGCTGGCGGTGGCCCGGCGGGTAAAAAGCATGGGGATCCTCGTGATCTGCGGCGTCATGATCGGATATATCTGTTCGGCCATCACCGATCTCGTGGTGGCCTTTGCCCAAGATTCCAATATTGTGAATCTCCATAACTGGTCCATGGGCAGTTTTTCCGGCAGCAGCTGGGCCAATGTCGGCGCTGCCGCTGTGGTGGTCTTTCCTTGCCTTCTCTGGTCCTTCCTGCTCTCTAAGCCCATGGGTGCTTATCAGATGGGAGAGAGCTATGCCCGGAGCGTGGGTGTGCCGGTGCGGCGCTTCGCCATGCTGCTGGTGTTTCTGTCCAGTCTTCTGGCGGCCTGCGTCACCGCCTTTGCCGGGCCCATTTCCTTTGTGGGCATTGCGGTGCCTCATCTCGTGAAGCATTTCCTGAAGAGCGGTAAGCCCCTGCATGTCCTGCCGGGTTGTGCCCTGGGCGGTGCTGCCTTCTGCCTCTTCTGTGATCTCATTGCCCGGAGCCTCTTCAGCCCCACGGAACTCTCCATCAGCTCTGTCACCGCCATCTTCGGCGCGCCGGTGGTGATTGGCATCATAATCGATCGGGCGAAGCGATAGCAAAGTCTTCCTTGTCGCGGGTGCAGTGAAATTGGAAAAAGCTTCCGAAATAGGAAAATATTTTCGAATTATACTGAAGATATGTCGAATTAAGAAAAGGATTTGAGGAAACCTATGTGCTTTTGTGAAGGTAAAGACCTGTCGGTGGGATACCGGGATGTGGTGCAGAAAGGCATTAGCCTGGAAGCCCGGCGGGGAAGGATACTCGGCATCATCGGTCCCAACGGCGCCGGAAAATCCACCCTGCTGAAGACATTAGCAGGGCAATTGTCACCGAAGGGCGGACAGATACTGCTGGACGGCAAGGGACTTGACACTTATGGGGCGGAGGAACGTGCCAGAAAGCTCGCGCTCTTTCTGCCCATGGGCGGACACAGTGAGTATATGAGCTGCTTCGACGCGGCCGCCATGGGCCGCTTTCCCTATACAGGACGCCTCGGTATTTTGTCGGCCGCGGATCGGGAGATTGTGCATGGGGCACTGCAGCTGGTGGGCGCTGAAGCCTTGGCTGAAAGGGATTTCACGAAGATCAGTGACGGACAGCGGCAACGGGTGCTTCTGGCCCGGGCCATCTGCCAGGAACCGGCCCTGCTGCTTCTGGACGAGCCCATGTCCTTTCTCGATATCCAGGGGAAGGTGGAACTCATGGAAATCCTCAGGCGGTTGGCGCGGGAGAAGAACATGGCCGTTGTGCTCACGCTTCACGAGCTGAATCTGGCCCGGCATCTCGCGGACGAGGTGATCTGCGTGGGACAGGAGGGCGTCAGTCCGCTGCTGTCGCCGGAAGAGGCCTTTTCCGAGGCGAATATCTGCCGCTTGTTTCATATCAGCGGAGAGCAGTATC
>CAVFNN010000012.1:0-54722 GCA_963623925.1 bacterium
TTAAAGAATCTTCAGGGTCTGTGTATTATTCGATCTTTGATTTTCAAGGTTCTTTGTGCTCGCCGTTTTTAGCGACAACTCATTTACTTTATCAAGTATTTAAGTTCTTGTCAAGCACTTTTTCAAATTTTTATCGCCGCTAAGTTACAACGGCGACGAGAAAGAACTATATCACATAGCTTTTCTGTTGTCAATCAACTTTTTTCAAAGTTGAAACGGAGAAAGAGGGATTTGAACCCTCGCGCCGGTTTAACCCGACCTACACCCTTAGCAGGGGCGCCTCTTCGGCCTCTTGAGTATTTCTCCACTTACTTCTTAAGTCCCTGCCAAGAGGGAATCATTAAAATAGGCACCCTTCAAGGATGCCTATACATAGTATCAATGTTTTCACAGATTGTCAAGCGTTTCTTTACAATTCTGTATTTTCTGTTTCTGCGGCGCCGCCTTCATTATCCTCTGCTTCCTGGGCAGACTCCCGTACCTTGGCGATAGAAGCAATGCTGGTGTCCTGATCCACACTCATAAACTTCACACCGGAGGTGCTGCGGCCGGTGACACTGACGTCAGAAAGGCTCATCCGAATGACAATGCCTGCCGTGGTGATGAGCATAAGCTCCCGGTCCCTCGTACACAGCTTGAAGCCCACCAGCTGCTGCCCGGTCTTCTCCGCGAAGCGATAGCAGCGCAGACCCTTGCCGCCGCGGTTCTGTACCGTAAACTCAGATACCGCCGTCAGCTTGCCATAGCCCTTTTCGGATACCACAAGGAGATACTCTCCCTGGGAAAGCTTCTGCATACCGATGACTTCATCGTCCTCATTCACGCGCATGCCGCGTACGCCCATGGCAGAACGGCCGGTGATACGGATATCCTTTTCGTTGAAGCGGATGGCCATACCCTTCCGGGTGCCCAGCATAATCTCTTCATCGGGATCCACCAGCTTTGCTTCGATGAGCTGGTCGCCGTCCTTCAGCGTCATGGCGATGAGACCGTTCTTCCGCACATTGGCGTACTGGGAGATCGGCGTCTTCTTCACCATGCCGGACTTGGTGGCCAGCACCAGATACTGCTCCGTATTGAAGTCACGGAGGCAGAAGGAAGCGCTGACATGCTCTCCCGGCTGCAGCTGCAGCAGATTCACCATTGCGGTGCCGCGGCTCGTTCTGGATGCCTCCGGAATCTCGTAACCCTTGATGCGGAAGCAGCGTCCCTGGTTGGTGAAGAACATGATGTAGTGATGGTTCGTGGTCATGAAGAGATCTTCGATGTTGTCATTATCGATGGTCTGCATGCCCTTGATGCCCTTGCCGCCCCGGTTCTGCTGCTTAAAGTTCTCCGGCGACATACGCTTGATATAGCCGAGTCTTGTGGCGGTGATCACCACATCATCATCGGCGATGAGATCCTCATCATCCATATCATCATCATGGGAGAGCACAGTTCTCCGATCATCTCCGTACTTATCGGCAATGACATCCAGCTCCTCGCGGATCACCGCCAGCAGCTTCTTCGGATCCCCGAGGATCTCCTGATAATATGCAATCTTCTTCTGCAAATCCTCGTACTCTGCCTGAAGTCTTCCTCTTTCCAGACCGGTCAGGGCACGAAGACGCATGTCCACGATGGCCTGGGCCTGGGCCTCACTGAACTGGAAGCGGGCGATCAAGTTGGTTTTCGCCTCTTCCACATTGGCGGCTGCCCGGATGATCTGCACGATTTCATCGATATGATCCAGGGCCTTCAGGAGTCCTTCCAAGATATGGGCGCGCTCCTGACACTTATTGAGATCGTACCGGGTTCTACGGGTGACAACATTAACCTGATGCTTCAGGAACTCCTCCAGCATCTGCTGCAGGTTCAACACCTTGGGCTCGCCGTTCACGATGCAGAGCATGTTAACGCCAAAGGTGTCCTGCAGCTGGGTGTGCTTATAGAGCTGGTTCAGGATCACATTGGGATTCACATCCTTCCGAAGCTCAATGTTGATCTTCGCAGTCGAGCCCTTACCGGCGGCATCGTTGATATAGGTAATGCCGTCGATCTTCTTCTCTTTCACGAGATCCGCAACCTTCTCGATGACGCGTGAACGATATACGAGATAGGGTAGTTCCTTCACCACGATGCGGTGTTTGCCATTCTGCATGGGCTCGATTTCACACACGGCCCGCATCTTCACCTTACCGCGGCCGGTGCGGTAGGCTTCCTCGATGCCTTTTCTGCCGAGGATCTGCGCCCCCGTGGGGAAGTCCGGTCCCTGGATAATGCTGAGAAGCTCCTCCATGGTGGTTTCCTTATCCGCTATACGGTTCTCGATGATGCGATCCACTGCCTTCACCACCTCACGAAGATTGTGGGGCGGAATATTGGTGGCCATACCGACGGCAATGCCGGTGGCGCCGTTCACCAGAAGATTCGGGAAACGGGCAGGCAATACAGTCGGCTCATCGTACTCATTGGAGAAGTTGGGCTGGAAATCCACGGTATCTTTGTTGATGCCGTTCAGCATCTCCGCCGCCAGACGGGACATCTTCGCCTCGGTATATCGCATCGCTGCCGGAGAATCGCCATCCTCCGATCCGAAATTTCCCTGCTTGTCAATGAGCACATGGCGCATGGACCAGGGCTGTCCCATGTATACCAGAGCGCCATAAATTGAAGAGTCGCCGTGGGGATGGTACTTACCCATGGTCTCTCCCACGATGGTGGCACACTTCTTCGTCTTTTTATCCGGCGTTACGCCGAGCGACTGGAGGGCAAAGAGAACCCTTCGCTGTACAGGCTTCAGTCCGTCGCGGACATCCGGAATGGCTCTGGATACGATGACGCTCATGGCATAGTCAATATAGGACTTCTCCATGGTCTTCTTCAGATCCACATCCTGTACCTTATCAAAAATATTCGGCTCCAAGCTGAACCTCCTTCAAAATTCCTTATACATCCAGATTCGTCACATACTTCGCATTGAGCTCGATGAACTCACGTCTCGGCTCCACCTGATCTCCCATCAGTGTGGTAAAGGTCAGATCCAGCTCCGCCTTATCGTCCTCTGCCATGTTGACCCGCAGAAGCACTCTGGTTTCCGGGTCCATCGTGGTTTCCGCCAGCTCCTCCGTGTCCATCTCTCCAAGACCCTTGAAGCGGGAAACGTCTGCACCCTCTGCGCCGATGTTCCGAAGGATATCCTGATACTCCTCGTCGGAATAGGCATAGTAATGCTTTTTGCCCTTTGTGATGTTGAAGAGGGGCGGCTGTGCCAGATACACATGTCCCTGCTTGATCAGCTCCGGCATGAAGTTATAGATAAAGGTCAGCATCAGGGTGGCAATGTGGGCGCCGTCCACATCCGCATCCGTCATGATGATGATCTTGTTGTAACGAAGCTTTGAAATATCAAAGTCCTCGTTGATGCCCGTACCAAAGGCAGTGATCATACCCTTGATCTCTTCGTTGGCATAGATCCGGTCCAGTCGGGCTTTCTGTACATTCAGCACCTTGCCGCGCAGCGGAAGCACCGCCTGGGTATTCACATTCCGGCCATCCTTGGCAGGTCCCAGGGCAGAATCTCCCTCTACGATGAAGATCTCACACTCCTGGGGATCCCGGCTGTTGCAGTCCACCAGCTTTCCCGGAAGGCCAACGCCCTCCAGTGCAGACTTTCTCCGGGTCAGGTCTCTGGCCCTTCTTGCCGCGGCCCGGGCCCGCTGTGCCAGAACGGATTTCTCACACATGACCTTCGCCACCGAGGGATTCTGCTCCAGGAAATAGGTGAGCTGCTCGGAAACGATGCCCTGTACCGCCGTCTGGGCCTCTGAGGTGCCCAGCTTCTGCTTCGTCTGTCCCTCGAACTGGGGATCCTCAATCTTCACCGAGATAATGCAGGTGAGACCCTCACGAATGTCCTCGCCGGAGAGATTGGGCTCCGAATCCTTCAGCAGCTTATGCTGCCGAGCGTAGTCGTTGAAGGTTTTGGTCAATGCATTTTTAAAGCCCGTCAGATGGGTACCGCCCTCCGGGGTATTGATGTTGTTGACAAAGGTATAAATATTCTCCGTATAGGAATCGTTGTGCTGCATGGCAACCTCAACGAAGATCTTCTCCCGCTCGCCCTCGCAGTAGATCACCTCCGGATACAATGCCTCCTTGCCCTTGTTCAGGTAGGTGACAAATTCCTTGATACCACCCTCGTAGTGGAAGGTCTTCTCCTGGGCAATTTCCTCCCGGGTGTCCTTCAGGACGATCTTCAATGCTTTTGTCAGGAAAGCCGTCTCCCGCAGGCGCACCTTCAGGGTGTCATAATCGTAAACGGTCTCCTCGAAGATCTCCGGATCCGGCAGGAAGGATACAGTGGTGCCGTGCTTTTCCAGCGGGCACTCACCCACAACGGTCATGGGTTGCACCACCTTGCCCCGGGCAAAGGCCATGCTGTATTCCTTACCGTCCTTGAAAACCGATACCTTCAGCCACTCCGACAGGGCATTCACCACAGAGGCACCCACGCCATGCAAACCGCCGGACACCTTGTAGCCGGCACCGCCGAACTTACCGCCGGCATGCAATACCGTAAAGACAACCTCCAGTGCCGGCTTTCCCGCCTTTTTCTGGATGTCCACAGGGATGCCTCGTCCGTCATCCTCCACGGTAATGGAATTGTCCGAATTGATGGTGACAGTGATGGCATCACAGAAACCGGCCAGGGCCTCATCGACAGAATTGTCCACGATCTCATAGACAAGATGATGCAGTCCCCGGATAGAAGTGGAACCGATATACATACCAGGTCTCTTACGAACCGCCTCAAGTCCCTCAAGAATCTGAATCTGATCCGCGCCGTAATCCTCGGAGCCCTTCATCAGTTCTCTCTCCCGCTGCAGATCTTCATTTTCGTTATGTTCAATTGCCACTCTGCTTTCCTCCTGTCATCTAATACTTGTCTCTTCCACCCGATGCACGGTTCCCTGTACCACCCGGAACAGCTCATCGATATGAAAACGGTTGGATACAAAATCATCCAGCCCGGTGCAGGTAATGATATTCTGCGTCTGATCCAGCATTTCCAAAAGATAGGTCTGCCGCTTCGAATCCAGCTCAGAGAGCACGTCATCCAACAGCAGAATCGGCTGGTCATGGATCAGTTTTTTCACAATTTCAATTTCCGACAGCTTCAGGGCAAGGGCTGCCGTCCGCTGCTGTCCCTGGGATCCGAATTTTCGGATGTCCCGTTCGTCCACAGAAAAACGGATATCATCCTTATGGGGTCCCGCCAGGGTAATGCGCTGCTTCAGCTCCGACTCCCGTAGCCTAAGCAATGTATCCCGGTAATTTTCCGGTGCCGTATGCATTTCATAGGAAATCCGCAGGCGCTCTCTTCCTCCCGTCAGTCGGTCATGAATGGGAGAAATGATTTCTCCCAACTGTTCAATAAAAGCAGCCCGGATCTCCATGAGCTTCGTGCCATAGGTCACCAGCTCCTCATCCCAGACGGACAAGGTATCCTGCAGCTGCGGCCGCACCGCAATATCCTTCAGCAGCTTGTTCCGCTGATTCAAGGTACGGTTGTAACGACTCAGGTTGTAAAGATACACCTTGTCCAGCTGACAAAGTTCCATGTCCAAGAAACGCCGCCGCAGTGCCGGTCCCTCCTTAATCAGCCCCAGATCCTCCGGCGAAAAGCATACCACATTCACCAGACCAAAAAGCTCCGAAGCCCTGCGGATGGGCAACTCATCAATCGCGATGCCCTTGGAGCGGTTCTTCTTAAGATGCATGTCAATGCGGGCGGGCACCCCCCGCCGCCGCACACTCATCTTAATGTGAGCCTCCTCAGTACCGAAGCGAATCAGATCCCGGTCCTGACTCATGCGGTAGGACTTAGAAGTGCTCGCCATAAATATAGCCTCCAGAAGGTTACTTTTTCCTTGGGCATTGTCACCAAAAAAAATGTTTGTCCCGGGACTTAATTTAAGACGCAGCGTCTCATAGTTTCGATAATCCCGAAGTTCTATGGATTCAACGATCATAAATGGTTATAACATCCGGTTATATCGAATCCGGATTGAAGTTGACCGGCAAAATCATGTAGGTGTAGTTCCGCTCGTCATCCCGGATAAACATGGGGGAACGGGGGATGGACAGATAGATGCTGACCTCTTCATCCTCAATGTTTCGCAGCGCGTCCACCAGGAATTTCGGATTGAAACCGATCATCAGATCATTTCCGGTTTTCTCAATTTTCACTTCCGCATCCATCCGACCCAGATCGGTATTGATCTTGAGGCCGAGAACATTATCCTCAATTTTCAGCACCAGCGGCTGCTTGTCATTATCCCGTACAAAAATAGTGGCACGCTCAATGTTTTCCATCAGCTGCTTCCGATTGACAACGAGCTTGGTCTCATAATCTTCGGAAACCATCTGTGCAACATGAAAATATTCGCCATCTATCAATCTGGTTACCACTATAGTATTATTGAATTCAAACAAAATATGATTTTTTGAGAAATAAATCACAACTTCGTCGTAAATGCCGCCGGTAAGAATCTTGGAAATTTCATTCAGCGCTTTTCCCGGAACGATGGCCTTCTGGGCCTCATAGCTATCATTCAACTTGCTTTTTCGAATGGAAACCCGGTGGCCATCCAGGGAAGTAATGGTGAAAATGTCGTCATTTACTTCAAAAAGTTCTCCCGTCATCTTGATGTTTCCATCATTAGAGGCAATGGAAAAAATGGTCTGACTGATGAGAGTCTTCAGTGTCAGCTGAGAAAGGGAAATGGAATGACTTCTATCAATCTTCGGAAGAGCTGTAAATTCATCCGCTTCCTTTCCCTGAATTTTGAAAACTGAATTTTCGCAGGTAATAATCGTGGTATCGAATTCATTTGTTTCGATTGTGACCTGAATTTTGTTGTCCTGGGGAAGACGACGGATGATTTCAGAGAATAGTTTGGCATCCAAAGCAATCTTACCGGCTTCGAGAATCGTGCCGGGGCATTCAGTTTCGATACCAAACTCATTGTCATTGGCCACCAGCTTGATGGTGCCGTTGGAAGCATCCAATAAAATGCATTCCATAATGGGTGTTGTTGATTTGGCCGGAACGGCCTTGGCTGCAATATTGATGCTCTGGGTGAGATCATTTTTGTTGAATAGCAGTTTCATGGGATGAGCCCGTCTCCTTTTTTCTTTTTGATTTCTATTATTGTTTTCTTAGTAGTGGTAATAGGCCTTGTGGAAATGTGAAAATGTGCCGCAAGGCCGCATAAATGCTGAAAAAATCGCCGCGGATAAGTATGTTCAGTCGCTCTTGACAGAGGGTTGATAACTTATGTCACTATGGTGAGATTTTTTTCTTCAGCGTATCAATTGTGGATTTCAATTGTTCGTTTGTGCGTAATTCTGTGGATATCTTGTCGTGCCCATGCATGATTGTGGTATGGTCACGGCCGCCCAGCAGGTCACCGACGGTCTTCAGCGGCGCATCCGTCATCTCCCGGCAGAGGTACATGGCAATCTGACGGGGGAAACTGATCTCCTTGTTCTTTCGCTGGGAGGCCAGTTCGATGGTGGTGAGACCGTAGTGCTCCGCCACAGTGGTGATGATCAGCTGCGGTGTCACTTCCTTGGGGCCTTCTGAGGTGATGTGATCCCGCAGGAGATCCTCTGCCAGCTCCAGTGTGATGGTCTTTTTTTCCAGACGGGACATGGCCACGATCTTGGTCAGTGCGCCCTCGAGCTCTCGGACATTGGATTTAATGTTGGTGGCGATGTACTTAATGACTTCGTTGTCAATGTTGAAGCCCTCCAACTCCTCCTTTTTCCGGAGAATGGCCATACGGGTCTCGTAATCCGGCATCTGAATGTCCACGATGAGGCCGACTTCGAAGCGAGAACGCAGACGATCCGCCAGGTTATCGATATCCTTCGGTGGTTTATCCGATGCAATCACGATCTGACGTTTGTTTTCATAGAGGGTATTGAAGGTATGGAAAAATTCTTCCTGCGTTCCTTCCTTTCCTACGATGAACTGGATATCATCGATGAGCAACACGTCCAATTCCCGGTATTTCTGACGGAATTCCGCGGGAGAAAGGTTGTTTTTGTTGCGGATGGAATCCACGAACTCATTGATGAAGGTCTCTGAGGTTACGTATCGAATCTTCGCTTCCGGGTTATTTCTTAATATAAAGTGGGCGATGGAATGCATCAGGTGTGTCTTGCCCAGTCCGGCGCCGCCATAGATATAGAGCGGATTGTAGAGTTCGCCCGGTGACTCGGCCACAGCCAGAGATGCGGCATGGGCCAGATTGTTGGAGGAACCCACCACGAAGGTATCGAAGGTGTAGCGGGGATTCAGGTTGGCATTGAGCAGCGCTTTTGTAAAGTCAACCCGGCTTGCGGCATTGCCGTTTCGCTGGTTGACCATGGCCTCGGCTTCCTCCTCCACCATGAAACGAATCTCCACGGGAATGCCGGTTACTTCTTCAATGGATACCTTCAAAAATAAAAGATATTTTTTTTGAAGAATTTTGATATAGCCGTCCTCGGGTACCAGAACGATCAGCTCGTCTCCCAGGAGGGCGTAAGGCTGCAGGGGCTTGAGCCAGGTACTGAAGGAGACTTTCATGATGTCATGCTCTTCCTTCATGAGATTCAGAATATCAAGCCATTTTTCTTTTATGGTTTCGAAATTAGTCATCGATTGCTCCGTCATGAGACAAACTTATCCCATTTTTGTTCATTATAGTGACTTCAGTTTACTCTATTGTGGATAGATTTTCAAGATGATCTGTGGATAAGTGTGGATAAAATGTAGAAAAACGGGGATGAATCCGCATGGATTGGAGGTTTTGAGCTATACACAAAGTCACTTATCCACATTTTATCAACAATTTGTGGAAAACTATCTGTACTGTGGATAAGTGGATAAAAAAGTGGATAAGATTTTGGTTGACGGGAGGTAGGCTTTTCTATATAATAACTAGCGATGTTTACCCAAAAATATGTCGTGTTAACATAAATCAGGAAAGGGAGGTGTCAGTTATGCATAAGGGAAAGATGACTTTTCAGCCGAAGACAAGACAGAGAGCTAAGGTTCATGGCTTCAGAGCCAGAATGGCTACTGCAGGCGGAAGAAAGGTACTGGCTGCCAGAAGAGCAAAGGGCAGAGCTTCATTATCTGCTTAATCTGGGCCTGTAGAACAATTTACACTACGAAAGTTCAAGACCGCTTGCAAAAGCGGTCTTTCTTTAACTTTGGAGATATTTCATGAAACGATTTCCATCTGTCAGAAAAAACAGTGAATTCCAGCAGGTTTACAAGCACGGAAAATCACTGGCCAATGCCTTTCTCGTGATGTATGTGGCAGAGAACGGACTGGAATACAATCGTCTGGGGGTTTCCTGCTCGAAGAAGATCGGAAACTCCGTTGTCCGCCATACCATGGCGAGAAAGCTGCGTGAAATCTTCAGATTAAACAAGCAAGCTTCAGGAAATGGGTCAGACATCATTCTTGTAGTCCGCAAACGCGCGGCCTATGCAACCTATCAAGAGCTTGAGAAGGCTTATCTCGAGCTGTGCGGCAGGCATCATATGAAAAGTGAATTGAAGCGGAAGGTTCCGAAATCTACGGAAAGCTGATTTTCAAAGCATCTCAGATAAACACTATATAAATAGGAAGAAAGTCATTTCAAAATTGTGAAATTCAGAGTGAGGAAGAAGCATGGCAAGACTTGAAATTTTGCTGATCCGGTTTTATCAGAAGTATCTTTCACCTCTGAAGGGACATTCCTGCTGTAAGTATACACCGACATGCTCTCAATACGCCCTTGAGGCAATCAAAAAGTACGGCTGTATAAAAGGTACATTGTTGGCAGGATGGAGGATACTGCGGTGTAATCCATTCTCCAAAGGCGGATATGATCCTGTTTCCTAATATGGAGGGTTAACCTTGAATTACTTATCATTTGTTATTCTGACGAAGAACACGTCGAACATCCCCATCTTCGGACCGATCTGGAATCTGATCGTGAACATCCTGGGCTGGGTGATGAATGCAATCTATGTATTGCTGGATAAGGTAGGCATTCCGAATATCGGTCTGGCCATCATCCTTTTCACCCTGGTTACAAGAATCATCATCTTCCCTACTTCTCTGAAGCAGCAGAAGTCTTCACGGATGATGCAGATGATGCAGCCGGAGATCAAGGCAATTCAGAAAAAGTATGAAAACAAGACGGACAACGCGTCTATGATGGCGCAGCAGGCGGAGATGAAGGCTCTGTATGAGAAGTACGGCACTTCCATGACCTCCGGCTGTCTGCCTCTGCTCCTGCAGATGCCCATCATTTTCGCACTCTACCGTATCATCATGAATATCCCGGCCTATGTTCCTTCTGTAAAGGCCATTTATGAAAATGTGCTCACTGCCATCGGCGGTGCAGATGCGGCACAGAAGTTGGTGGACTTTGGTACCAACAATGCCATGACCTCAACTCTGAAGCAGCTTCACAATTTGGGACTGGATGATACAGCGAAGTATGGTGTTAGTGAGGTTTCCAACTTCATTATCGACTTCCTGTACAAGCTGAACCCTACCCAGTGGGCAGATCTGGGAAGCAGCTTTTCAGGTGCTTCTGATGTGATTTCTGCTGCAGCAGCAAAGTCGGCGGAGATCAACAGCTTCCTGGGACTGAACCTTTCCACAGCGCCTTCTGCCTATGGTCTGGTACCGAATCGTTACTGGCTGATTCCGATCCTGGCCGGTATTGCACAGTATGCTTCTACCGTAATCATGCAGAAGCAGCAGGCACCTATGGCAGACGGTAACGACCAGTCTGCACAGATGATGAAGAGCATGAACATCATGATGCCGCTGATGTCGGTATGGTTCTGCTACCAGTTTGCAGCCGGTATCGGTCTGTACTGGATTGCTTCCTCTGTTTTCATGCTCCTGCAGCAGTTGATCATGAATGCCATCTTCAGCCGGAAGACCAATGAGGAGATCCTGAAGGAGGCCATGGAAAAGGCCAACGCCAAGAGAGCGAAGAAGGGACTTCCGCCCATTGATGAGAAGTCCGTGGAAAAGCACATTCAGAACATAAAGTCTCAGGCAGATCGTTCCGAGCAGAACCGGATGGAGGTTATTGCGCGGCAGACGGCGAAGACAAAGGAATCCACAGAGTACTACAATAAGAATGCAAAGCCGGGTTCTCTGGCAAGTAAGGCAAATATGGTTCAGCTCTACAACGAGAAGAACGAAAAGAAGAATAAATAAGCGCTGTATTTGAGCTTTGGAGGCAAAAATATGGATAAAATCAGAGTTTCCGCAAAAACAAAGGAAGAGGCGATCACCAAAGCAGCGATTCAGCTGAGCACCACCTCAGACAGATTGGGATATGATGTCCTGGTGCAGGGCTCGAATGGTCTTTTCGGCATCGGTGCTAAGCCCTGGATTCTGGAGGCCTTCGTAAAGGAAGAAACTGCAGAGAAGGAGCAGGTGGCAGAGGAGACAGTGAAAGCACAGCCGACAGCTGCCGAAAAGCCGGAGAGCGCTTCGGAAATTACGGCAGTGGCAGAAGAAAAGACTGAAGAGGCTGAAAAACTCGCAGAAGTGGTGACAGAGTCTACAGCAAAAGCTGTGCCGGAGCAGCCGGTATCCCAGGAGAAGAAGAGCTTCCGGGGAAGACGGGATGAGAACAGAGCGCCGCGAAAGAGAAATGAGCGCTTTGATCGGGAGAAAAAGCACAGTCGGGGCGGTTACGCGGAGGCACCGCAGCCGGAGAAGAAGCATGAAATTAAGCCGGTATCACCGGAGGAGGCAGAAGCTGCCACAGAGAAGGCCATGTCCTTCATTACCTCCGTGCTGACCGGCATGGGCATGGAAGTGAACACGGAATCCGCTTTCGATCATACCAGCAACGAGCTGCAGATCAATCTGACGGGTCCGGATATGGGACTTCTGATCGGCAAGCGGGGACAGACCCTGGATTCTCTCCAGTACCTCACCTCTCTGGTGGTCAATCGTGAGCACAAGGAGGAATACATCCGCATTAAGCTGGATACAGAGGACTATCGGAAGAGAAGAGAGCAGACGCTTCGGAATCTGGCCAGAAACATCGCGTATAAGGTAAAGAGAAACCGGAAGCCGGTATCTCTGGAGCCGATGAATCCCTATGAGCGCCGCATCATTCATGCTGCACTGCAGGGAGACCGCTATGTGACCACAAAGTCCGAGGGAGAAGAACCCTTCCGTCACATCATCATCTATCTGAAGAGAGACAGAGAAAACAGATCAGAAAAGTAAAAGAGAGCTCGAATGGGATTTCCTCCCATTCGGGCTTTTTCGGAAAGAGAGGAAAGACCGAATTATGGCAGATACGATATGCGCATTGGCCACTGCTGCGGTGGAAGCCGGCATTGGCATCATCAGACTGAGTGGTGACAATGTTGTGGAGCTGGTGTCCTCCTTTGTGCGGACAAAGGGGGGAAAACCGCTGAATATTCAGGAAAGTCATCGGGTGAAGTATGGTTTTGTCTGCGACGGTGAGCAGGTGGTGGATGAGGTACTGGTGCTGACCATGCGGGGGCCTCGGTCCTATACCGGTGAGGATACCGTGGAAATTGACTGTCATGGCGGTATTCTGATGCTGCGGAAAATCCTGGAGATCTGTGTGAAAAACGGCGCGAGACCGGCAGAACCCGGGGAATTCACCAAGCGGGCCTTTCTGAACGGCAGAATCGATCTGGCGGAGGCGGAGGCGGTGTCTGCGCTGATTTCCGCCAAAAGCGAGGATGGCATGAAGGCATCCATGGCCCAGCTGCAGGGCGCGGTTTCCGAAAAAATCAGACAGTTTCGTAGTGTGCTGCTGGAGGATGATGCGTATATTGAGGCGGCACTGGATGATCCGGAGCACATCAGTTTGGATGGTTTTGCAGAGCGTCTGCATGAGGATGTGAAGAAAATACAAACTGGTGTACATGAATTGTTGGATACAGCAGAGGATGGGCGTATTCTGCGAGAGGGCGTCCGGACCGTGATTCTGGGAAAACCCAATGCAGGAAAGTCCTCCCTTCTGAATGCGTTGATCGGTGAGGACCGGGCCATTGTGACCAATGTGGCGGGGACCACAAGAGATACCCTGGAGGAACAGATTCAGCTCCGGGGCGTGAGTCTTCTTCTGGTGGACACGGCCGGGATCCGGGACACAGAGGACATCGTAGAGAAAATCGGTGTGGAGAGGGCAATGCAGGCGGCAGAAGCTGCCGATCTCATCCTTTATGTGGTGGACGCCTCGGAAAACTTGAATGAAGATGATGTCAAAATCATGAAATTTATTCGGGGGAAAAAGGCCATCGTATTGCTCAACAAGACGGATCTTTCGGCCATGGTCACCCAGCAGCAGTTGGCGGAAAGGACAGGGCAGCCGGTGCTGCCGGTTTCTATGAAGAAGAAAGAGGGGCTGGAGGCCTTGTCGGATCTGGTGCAGAAGCTCTTTGAGCGACAGGAGATCCGCATGAATTCCGAGGTCATCATCACCAGTGCCCGGCATGTGGCGCTGCTTCGGAATGCGGAACAGGCGTTGACAGAAGTGCTGCATTCCATTGATATGGGACTGCCGGAGGATTTTTTCACCATAGATCTGATGCGGGCCTATACGGAGCTTGGTTATATCCTCGGGGAGGAGGTCTCTGAGGATCTGGTGAACGAAATTTTCAGTAAATTCTGCATGGGAAAGTAAGGGGAGATAGAATGGCAAAGTTTGTAGAGGAAAGCTACGATGTGGTGGTGGTAGGAGCCGGTCATGCGGGCTGTGAGGCAGCCCTGGCCTGCGCCCGCCTGGGACTGAATACCATGGTCTTTACCGTCAGTGTAGACAGCATCGCTTTGATGCCCTGCAATCCGAATATCGGCGGTACCTCCAAGGGACATTTGGTGCGGGAATTGGATGCCCTGGGCGGAGAGATGGGCAAGAACATCGATAAGACCTTTATTCAGTCTAGGATGCTGAATAAGTCCAAGGGACCGGCCGTGCATTCGCTTCGGGCCCAGGCAGACAAGCAGGCCTATACCAGAGAAATGCGTATCACGCTGGAAAATCAGGAAAATCTGCACATCCGCCAGGCGGAGGTGGCAGAGCTTCTGACGGAAGAATTGACGGAGGGAAGAAAGAGAATCACGGGTGTGCGGACTGCATCGGGCGCTGTTTATCATGCCCGGGCGGTGGTACTCTGCACCGGTGTATATCTGAATTCTCGCTGTATCTTTGGCGATGTTTCGGAGTACACTGGTCCCAACGGGCTGCGACGGGCCACACAGCTGACGGATTCTCTGATTGCCCAGGGCGTGCGGATGCTGCGTTTTAAGACGGGAACACCGGCCCGGGTGGACCGCCGCTCTCTGGATTTTTCACAGATGGAAGTACAGAAGGGCGATGTTCCGGTGATTCCTTTTTCGTTCTCTACGAAGTTTGAGGAAGTGCAGAAGGAGCAGGTGGACTGCTACCTGGTATATACCAACGAGAAGACGCATGAGATCATTCGGGAGAACATCGATCGTTCGCCCATGTACAATGGCAGTATCAAGGGCACTGGCCCTCGTTATTGCCCCTCCATCGAGGATAAGGTGATGAAGTTTCCGGATAAGAATCGGCATCAGATCTTTGTGGAGCCGGAGGGAACGTATACCAACGAGATGTATCTTTCCGGTATGTCTTCCTCCCTGCCGGAGGATGTGCAGTATGAGATGTACCGCAGCATGAAGGGTTTTGAAAATGTACGCATCGTCAGAAATGCCTATGCCATTGAATATGACTGCATCGATTCCACGCAGCTGCGCAGCAGTCTGGAGTTCAAGAATATTGAAGGATTGTTTTCCGGCGGCCAGTTCAACGGCTCCAGCGGTTATGAAGAAGCTGCTGTACAGGGACTGATGGCTGGCATCAATGCGGCCATGCATTGTCAGGGAAGGGAGCCCGTGGTACTGGATCGGTCTCAGGCCTATATCGGCGTACTGATCGATGATCTGGTGACCAAGGAGAGCTTCGAGCCCTATCGTATGATGACCAGTCGGGCGGAATACCGGCTTCTGTTACGGCAGGACAATGCGGACCTTCGGTTGCGGGAAATCGGTCACAAGGTGGGCCTGGTTTCCGATGCGGAATGGCAGGCCACAGAGGAAAAGCAGAGGATGATTCAGGAAGAGACCGAGAGACTTCGGAACTGCTTTGTGGGAGCCACAGAGGAGAGCAATGCCTTTCTGGCGGAGCACGGCTCTTCCCCTCTGCAGTCCGGTGCTTCTCTGGCAGAGCTTTGTCGCAGACCGGAGCTGGACTATGAAAGTCTGGCACCGCTGGATCCCAAGCGGCCGAAGCTTCCCTACGCAGTTCGTGAGGAGGTGGGCATCGAGATCAAGTATGAGGGTTACATTCAGCGTCAGCTGCAGCAGGTATCGTCATTCAAAAAGATGGAAGGAAAGCGACTGCCGGCAGATTTGGATTATGAAGAGGTGAAGAATCTGCGGTTGGAGGCACGGCAGAAGCTGAGCCGCATTCGCCCGGACAATATCGGTATGGCCAGTCGTATCAGCGGCGTGAGTCCGGCAGATATCAGTGTGCTTCTGGTCTATCTGGAGCAGCATAGAGCATAAAGCACTTTTCATTTTCGGGAATACTGTGTAGAATAGGGTATCAGATGTTTCACGTGAAACATCTGATACTCTTTCTTTAATTACAAACAGAAAATGAGGAGAATTATGACAGAAAGCTTTGAAAAGCAGTTGCTGAGAGAGACAGCAGCTCTCCCGTTTGCACTCAACAGAGAGCAGACAGAGCAGCTTTTTCGTTACTATGAGCTGCTGGTGGAAAAGAATAAGGTAATGAATCTGACGGCCATCACAGAGGAGTCGGAGGTTGTCACCAAGCATTTTACAGATAGTCTGAGCATCATCAAGGCTTGTACAGCAGAAAAGCAGTCAATCTTTGCTGAGACGGAGGGAAAAAAACTGATCGACATCGGAACCGGTGCCGGCTTTCCGGGACTGGTATTGAAGATAGCGTTTCCTGATTTGAGGGTGACCTTAAGTGATTCCCTGATGAAGCGGCTGCATTTCCTGGATGAGGTGATTGTTGAGCTTGGTCTGAAGAACATCACTACGCTTCATGGCCGCGCAGAGGATCTGGGAAGGGACAAGAAATGGCGTGGCCAGTTCGATTTTGCGGTATCCCGCGCCGTGGCCAATATGGCGGTGCTTTCGGAATACGACCTTCCTTTTGTGAAGAAGGGCGGCTATTTCCTGGCGATGAAGGCAGGAAATGTGGAAGAGGAGCTGAAGGGAGCCGAAAAGGCCATCGGCATTCTGGGTGGCAAAACAGAGGGTATTGCCCACTTCCATTTGCCGGAAACGGATATTGAGCGCAGCATTGTGGTGGTGCGGAAGTGTCTGGAAACCCCGGGGAAATATCCGCGGAAGGCAGGAACACCGGCGAAGGCACCGTTATCCTAAATGGCAAGTGAATTAAGCATTTTGCGGTGTGTAAAGTCAACATGGAACATGTATAGTATAAGAGGAACAGAGAAGAATGAAAAACGCAAATAAGATGCTCGGCAACCTTCTTTTGCTCATCACAGCGGTGGTATGGGGATTTGCTTTTGTGGCCCAGAGTGTGGCCATGGACTCGGTAGGACCCTGGACCTTTGTGTTTTCGAGATTTATCATTGGTGGAATTGTCCTGATTCCGGTGACCCGGTTCAGTCAGAAAATCTATCGCGATTCTGATCCCGGAAATGAAAAAGAAAAGAAAAAACCGAGGGTTCTTGGCGGTATGTGTTGTGGTATCCTTCTGGGATTGGCCAGCATTGCCCAGCAGCTGGGCATGATGACCACCAGCGTGGGAAAAGCCGGATTCATCACGGCCTTGTACATTATCATGGTGCCGATTCTTGGCATCTTTCTGGGAAAGAAAACCAGCGGCAAAATCTGGATCAGTGCGGCATGCAGTATCGTTGGACTCTATCTTCTGTCTATGCAACCGGGAAACGCTTTCCGGATTGAGAGAGGAGATCTGATGGTGATCCTCTGTGCGCTGCTGTTTTCCTTCCAGATCATGAGCGTGGACCATTTCTCTGTGCGGATGAATCCGGTGGTGCTGGCCAATCAGCAGTTCTTTTTCGCGGCACTGGTGGGATTTGTGGGCATGCTTTTCTTTGAAACACCCACGTGGGCCAGCCTTATCGATGCGGCGATTCCCATCCTTTATGCCGGTATTTGCTCCAGCGCCATCGGCTATACCTTGCAGGTGGTGGGACAGAGAATGACGGATCCTACGGTGGCGTCTCTGTTGATGAGCATGGAGTCGGTATTCTCGGCATTGGCAGGCTGGCTGCTTCTGCATCAGGTTTTGTCCGGACGGGAACTTCTGGGATGCTGTATCATGTTTGCAGCGGTGATTCTGGCACAGCTACCAGAGAAAAAGAAATAGAAATGTTTCACGTGAAACCATTATCAGAGGGGTGCCTCGAAGAGGCGGGGTTCCCTGTGATGCCGTAGCGGCGAGCGCATCAAAAACTTTGCGACGAGCAAAGTTCACTATGCCATATCAGAGGGGTGCCTCGAAGAGGCGGGGTTCCCTGTGATGCCGTAGCGGCGAGCGCATCAAAAACTTTGCGACGAGCAAAGTTCACTATGTCATATCAGAGGGAAGTCTCGAAGAGACAGGGGTCCCTGTGATGCCATAGCGGTAATCTATATTTTAGAGGAAACAAACATGGGAAAGGTTATTGCAATCACAAATCAGAAGGGCGGTGTCGGGAAAACCACCACTGCCATCAATCTGGCTGCGACACTGGCTGAAGCCAGACAGAGGGTTTTGCTGCTCGATTTTGATCCCCAGGGGAATGCCAGCAGTGGCTTCGGGATAGAAGAGGACCAGAAAGTTCATACCATCTACGATGCCCTGGTGGGCGAATGTCGTTTGGACGATGCCATATTGATGAATGTGATGGAGGATCTGGATCTGATTCCGTCAGACATGAATCTGGCTGCCGCAGAGGTGGAATTTGCGGATCTGGAGGGGAAGAATCTGGTGCTCAAAAAGCTGCTGAATCGGGTGAAGGAGCACTATCACTACATATTGATCGATTGCCCGCCCAGCCTTGGCGTCATCACTGTAAATGCCCTGACGGCAGCGGATTCGGTGATCATTCCGGTGCAATGCGAGTATTACGCCCTGGAGGGTCTCAGTCAGGTGCTCCAGAGCATTGAGGCGGTGCAGAGCGGATTGAATCCGAAGCTGCATCTGGAAGGCATTGTCTTCACCATGTATGACAGCCGGAATCGTCTGTCACAGCAGGTGGTGGATACGGTGAAGCAGAATTTCCGGGATCATATCTTTGAAACGCTGATCCCGCGAAATGTTCGTTTGGCGGAGGCACCCAGTCATGGTGTGCCGATCACAGTATATGAATCAAGTTCCACGGGTGCAGACAGCTACCGCCGTCTGGCCTGTGAGGTAATGAATGGAGGAAGTGAGGCGTTATGACAAAGAGAGGCCTGGGAAAGGGACTGGACAGCATATTCGGGAGCAGTGTCAGCAGAACCGTAGAAAGCAGATACCGCATTCCGGACGACGATGAGGAAGATGTGATTGCCGTTGCAGAGGATGCAGAGGCAGAACCGGAGACAACGCCGGTACAAACAAAGAAACCGGAGACTGAGGCGGTAAAGGCAAAGCAGGAAACAAAGACTGAGCGGAGCAGGAAAGAGGATACAGAGGTAGAGGAGACGGGCGCGTTGCTGATCGATATCCAGCTGATCCAGCCCAACCTGAATCAGCCCCGGCGACACTTTGATGAGGAAGAGCTGGATGAGCTGGCGGCTTCCATCAAGGAATATGGAATTTTGCAGCCGCTGCTTTTGAAAAAGCAGGGACCGTTGTACGAGATCATCGCCGGTGAAAGAAGATGGCGTGCCGCTAAGCGAGCAGGTCTCACAGAGGTGCCTGCCATTATTCGCGAGCTGGATGAGAAGACATCCCGGGAAATTGCCATCATCGAAAACATTCAGAGAGCGGATCTCAATGCGGTAGAGGAGGCCAGAGCCTACCAGAGTCTTATTGACGAGTACGGGCTGACCCAGGAAGAGGTGGCCAAGCGGGTTTCTAAGAAGCGTGTAACCATTACCAACAGCCTGCGGCTTCTGAAGCTGGAACCGGAGATTCTGGAGCTTCTGGGAAGTGGTAAGATCAGTCAGGGACATGCCAGAGCGCTGCTGGGCATCGATGACAGTGAACTGCGCTGCGCCATCGCCCGACGCTGTGCAGAGGAAAATCTGAGTGTTCGAGAGATTGAGCAGTTGGTAAAGCTGGATAAGCTGAAGAAGGCGGAGAAAAAGAAGAAGGATCAGGGAGAGAGCGACGAGGAGAAGCGCCTGAAGGCGATCTACCGGGATCTGGAAAAGAAGATGAAGGCAAAGCTAGGAACAAAGGTTTCTATCGTGCCGAAGGATGAAAACAAGGGAAAGCTGGAGATTGAGTACTATTCCCAGGATGAGCTGGACAGAATCTTCACACTGCTCAATTCCCTTGCCGGAGCATAAGGAGGAAATATGACGAATCTGGAAAGACTGATGCTGGTCATATTGATCATTACATTGCTCATGGCTTGCATTTCCCTGGTACTGGCCCTTTCGGCCAATGCCAGATATCGGCGCTTGTATCGGCAGTACGATTACTTTATGCGGGGCAAGGACGCCGAAAATCTGGAGGATTACTTTGTGGACCTCCAGAAGCATGTGGAGCGTCTGGAGGACGAGGAACAGAACAACAAGGACATGTTCCGGATACTGAATCGAAATATCCGCAGCTCCTTCCAACGCTTCGGATTGATCCGCTACAACGCCTTTGGCGGCATGGGCGGCAATCAGTCCTTCGCCATAGCGCTGCTGGATTATACCAATTCCGGCTTTGTATTGAATTCTGTATACTCCCGGGAAGGCTGCTTCCTCTACATCAAGGATGTGGAAGCGGGAACCACAGAGGTGGAGTTGGGCGCAGAGGAACGGCTTGCGCTGGAGCAGGCCCTAGGCTATAGAGAGAAAGCACAGCAGTGAAAAGACAGACAAAACGAAAAATAAAATATGGCTTTGCTATGGTGCTGGTATTTTTTTGTGCCTTTGTCTTCTACTTTTTTCTGTCATATCGGCGCATGGAAAAGTCCCAGACCATTTATACCTCCATTGAGGAGGCAAAGCTGCCGCTGATCTATGTCACGCAGAATGGCCAGAAACTGAATCCTATGCGTGCTTATCTGTTGGAGATGGGCAATGCTGCCGGGCAGGACAGCATTACCGTACTGCCGGAGGACAGGCAGCTGACCCTCTGCATTGAGGAATACAACAAGAGTGCCATTTCCGTACAGTATGAGGTTCGTTCCATGGACTTGGAAAGACTGTTGGAAAAGGGAAGCATTTCCAATCTGCAGCATCAGGACGGCGAGGCGGAAATTACCCTGCCATTGCAGAATCTTCTGACGCAGGATACCGAGTATCTGCTGAAGCTCACGGTGGATACGGGAGAGCAGATCCTGTATTACTATACGCGGATCATTTGGCCCCAGAAGGACTATTCTGCGGAAATGCTGGCATTGGCGAAGCAATTTACGAAGCAAAGCTTCTCGAAGACCGAGGCCAGGTCCCTGACCGGCTACCTGGAGACCGCGGAGAATGCGGACAACAGCAGTCTGAATCATGTGACGTTGCAGTCCAGCTTCAGCCAGATCACCTGGGGAGACAGCGATATGCAGCTGGATGGTGAGATCACCACCACAATTCGGGAATACGACGGGGTCATGGCAGAGGTACAGCTGAATTACAAGAGCAGCTGTGTCGATGCGGAGGGGAATACCCTGCATTTTGACAACGAGGACAATTTCGTGCTGCGCTATGATCCCACGCGGATCTATATCATGAATTTTGACAGAAGGACTGAGCAGCGGCTTTCCACACCGGTACAGGCGGAGGGAAAGCGTCTGCAGCTGGGGGTGGTTGATCCGGACAGCCTGGAGACCCTGTGTTCGGACTCTGGTCAGTTCACCTGCTTCACCACAGGAGAAGGGCTTTTCCGTTACGACAGCAAGGCCCGGAAGCTGAGCAGACTGTTCAGCTTCACTTCAGAAAATGACAGCAGCATACGCTCAGATTGTCGTGAGCATGGCGTAAGGGTGCTGCGGGTACTGAACAACGGCGATGTGGACTTTGTGGTTTACGGTTATATGAACCGGGGCAGACACGAGGGCTATACCGGACTGCTGTTTGAGAGCTATGACAATTCCGAGGATACCTTGCAGGAAAATGTCTTCATCCCGTTGTCGGATAGCTACGAGTGCCTGCGCTGTGATTTCGAAAAGCTTCTGTACCTGAACCAGGATGGCATACTCTACTTCTATTATGACGGTAATGTTCTGAGCATTGACAGCAACAGTAACGAGGTCATGAATCTGGTGAGCGGCCTTTCGGATCTGGAATTTTCTGCCTCTGCAGACGGCAGATATCTTGCTTGCCAGGATCCTGCAGCGGATACCTATCATTCCGGAAAGCTGACGTTGATGGATCTGGAAAATGAGAGTAGCACGGAGCTTCGGGAGGAGGGCAGATCCGTTCGTGTCCTGGGCTATATTGGCACAGACCTCATTTATGGCGTCATGGATGCTTCCCTCGGAGATGTGTATACAGAGAACAATGAGATTCCGGTTTCTGAGATTAAGATCCGCGCTGCGGACGGCAGCATAAAGACAGACTATCAGAAGGATGGACTTTACTTTTCTGACATGAAGGTGACGACGAGTCGGGTCAGCTTCGTTGAACTGAACCTAGATAATAGCGGTAGCCTCCGGAAGGTCGGCAGTGACAGTATCATCAGCAACCGGGAGACAGAGGAAAATCAGCTTTTCACTACCGTGCAGAACGGAAAGTTGGAGAAGCTGGTGTACCTGAATATTCCGGAGCTTGGCAACAATACGGTGCAGGAGCACAGTCCTAAGTCCTTCTCTGTTGAGAAGAGTACCTCTATCGATATCAGCGGCTCGCTTTTGAAGGATGAAAAGGATGAGATGCTACTCTGTTACAGTAATGGACATCTCAAGGGCAAGGTCCGTATCATGGCGGAAGCCGTGGCGTTGATAAACGATGACTTCGGTTATGTTATGGACAGCAAGCAGAATGTGCTGTGGAATCGCAGTAATAGAAAAAACATATGTTCTATACGAGGCGCGCAGGACAAGCTGACAAACATGCAGACAGCCGGACTGGAGACGATGCAGAATCTGCTGGAGACGGAGGATATGATCCTTTTGAATTTAAGCGGTATGGATCTGAATGCGACACTCTACTATGTGAGCCACGGCATGCCGGTGCTGGCCTATACAGACCAGCTGCAGTTGATCTATGGCTATGATCCCTATAACATATCACTGCTGAATCCGGAGACGGGTGAGGAAACGGTGATGGGTCGGGAAGATGCGGCGGCACTGTTCACACAGTACAGCAATCATTTTGTGTCGGCAATCAGTCGGACATAGTGACGAAGAACAGGAAGTTTCTGCAAAATAGGCGAAAAGGGCGAGGAGAGCGAAAGCAGGTGCTTTCGCTCTCCTCGCCCTTTTGGGGTTATAGAAAAATGATGCAGAACTTATCGATAGGGGTTAATAAGTTTGTGTCATCATTTCCCGGCTGGTTTCAATGGCGGAGTTGGCCACATTTCTCAGGTGCGTCCGCAGCGCCTTCAGGCTGGCGTCCAGATCGCCGAGACGAATGCAGCGGATGATCTCCAGATGTTCCTGCAGACGGTCGTCGCTGGAACGGGAGGTGCTGCGGTCGCTGTAGCGGCGAATCCGTTCGATCTGGAAATACAGAGTTTCCAGGAATTGGAGAAGGCGCCGGCTGCCGCATTTATCGATATAGAGCTGATGAAAGGCCCGGTCTGCCTTGTGGTACTGTTCCCAGCTGAAAGGTTCATTTGGGGCCTTGAAATTGGCCTCAACCTGATCCAGTTCTTCCTTTGTGATGCGGTTGAAGGCCTTCCGCAGGGCATATTCCTCAAACATGGTGCGGAGCTCGTAGATTTCCTCCACATCATAGGGTGTGATGGTGGCCACGAAGGTGCCTCGTCCCGGATGGCTGATGACAATGCCTTCGGACTCCAGATCCCGGAGCGCCTCCCGTACAGGGGAACGGCTCATCTTCAGCTTTTCCGCAATTTCCATCTCCCGGAGGGGAGCTCCCTGCGTAAATTCATTATTGATAATGGCTTCTTTCAGATAGGCATAGGCTTCATCTTTTCTTGCCATGTGTATACCTCATTTTTTAAGACGATTTTTAAACACATTGTCGACAATATGTAGCTCTTAAGAAGGTTAGCATGGTAAAACACAGAAGTCAAGAATGCAGAGAAATACATGGTTGGGTAAATATCGACAAAAAAACAGTATTAATATAGCTACTATTGACGAATTCGTGAAAATGGAGTTGACAGAGTCGGCTTTATCGTCTATTCTGCAAATACAAATTGTCGACAATCAAACGACAATGAGAATACAACGGGGATACACGCGGGCAGAAGGACGTTCAAAAGACAGGAAAGGGAAGTGCCCGGCGATGTAGAAACAAGTGAAGAACAAAGGAGAAAAACATGAGCAGATTTGATGAAATGGGTTACCGTGCCAGATTTGAAAAGCTGTCTTCCACCAATCTTTCGGATGCGATGGATGCTCTCGGATTCCGGGGCTTTACCTTCGGCATTCGTCCGATGCAGGAAAAGTGGAGAAAGGTTGTGGGTGAGGCTGTGACCATGCGGATGGTTTCCGCGGGACAGACTGCACAGAAGACACACCTGGGCATGAATGCCATTGCTTCTGCTAAGGCCGGTGACGTGATCGTGATTGACAACGGCGGTCGCATGGACAGCTCCTGCTGGGGCGGTATTCTTGCCAATTCTGCCAAGGCGAAGGGCGTGACTGCTACACTGATCGATGGGTGTGTCCGGGATCTGGATGATTGCATCGATGCGGATTATCCGGTATATGCCAAGGGAACAGTGGTCTGCACGGCCCGGGGACGTGTGGTAGAAGCAGAGACCAACGGCACCATCAATTTTGCCGGTGTGCAGGTGAAGCCGGGAGACATCATCCTGGGAGACAGCAGCGGTGTTGTGGTGGTTCCGGCAGAGAGAATGGATGAGGTTCTGGTAAAGGCAGAGGAGCTTTGGCAGAAGGAAGAGGATATGGTTGCACAGATTCGTCACGGTGCCGATATCCTGAGCGTGGATGAGAAGTTTGCCTATAACAAGATGCTGCAGAAGTAAAAATAAAGGAGAGAGTCTATGAACATTCGTGAGTTTGCCGAGCAGAAAAATTATGATTTTGGTCACATGACCATTGGCCAGTGCATCGAGGCTGCCAACACCCTCAATATGCGGGTCGGTGATGTGATCATCGAAGAGGATGCTGAATTCGAAGGCATTACCCGGGAAAAGGTGGTGGAGGCCATGCATGCTGCTTTCGCCCACAACCTGAAGGCTTGTGAGTTGGGCCTGACGGTGGGACACAGCAGTCTGCTGGGAGATGTCGGAAAGGAGTTAAATCATCCGGATTCCGGTGTTAAAATCGTAGAAGATGAATTTGTCAATCGTGTCGTGGTCTGCACGCTGGCTTCCCAGGTGGGCAATCACACCATCGGCCTGAGACCCTGTGCAGGTACCGGTGATTCCTGTCCCTATACCGGCTTTGTGAAGGCGGTTATGGAGTTCTATCCGGACGATCAGGAGCTGCTGGATCGCATCATGGCGGTGATGCTGAAGATCGGCGGCATGTACAGAATCGGTAAGTGCACAACAGGCTGCAACATGGAGGGGTTGGGCGCCGGTGCCTGTGCCACTGCCGCGGCTTTCGTGGAGCTTGCCGGCGGCACACCGGATCAGATGGAAAAGGCCATGACATTGGCCATCTCTCCGACCATCAGCGTGCCCTGCACACCGCGTGTACTGGCGCCGGGTCTCTGCGCCACCCATATCGGCGGCGGTGTTCTGACGGCACGTCTGGCCAGTCAGTTGGCTATGTATACCACCATTCCCTGCGGTATTCCGGTAGACGTGATGATTGCTATGGCAGCACAGTGTCACCTGGCATCTGCAGAGCATGTGGTTCCGGTAACCATTAAGTATATGGAGGCCTTCTTCAAGCGGGATGCCAGAGTAGAAAAGTATGTGAAGCCGGAGGTTCTGGCGGCTGAGGCAGAGCGTAAGGTAGAGGTAACCCATGATGCCCTGATCGAGGCCAGTGACCTGGCTTCCCGTGCAAACCTGATCACAGCACCCTTTGCCGATGCTGTGGTAGGAGGCACCAGTGAGGGTGTAGGCTCTCCCACCAACTGTGCACGTCTGGCACACTTCCTGGCCAAGGGCGAGATCAAGAAGGTGAGAGTCGAGTTCTGCTCGGAGATGTTTGCAAGACGTACCATTAATATCCCCGGTGTTCTGATGGCAGCAGTGAACGGCTGCGGTACCGATGACGCCAAGGGCTATGAAACCATTCTGGCGGAGGTACAGGAGAGAGGCATTGAAGTGGAAGTGATCGAGCGCCATGATGTGCCGCAGCTGCAGAAGGTGATTATTGAGGCAAGTGAGCAGAATTCCTATGTGGATACCCTGAATCGTGCCGGTGCCCGCCTGGTACTGCGTGAGGCATCTGCACCGAGAGAAGAGGTAGAGGCGCTTGCGAAGAAATTGAACATCGTGATTATCGACAGATAAGACGTGATTAGGGAGATTAGGTTATGACGAAGAAACAGAAAATCGGTCTGATTCTCGGACCTGTATTATTTGCAGTGATTCTGATGTTCGTGCCGGTCAGCGGCGGATTGACCGACGTAGGAAAAAAGGTGCTGGCGGCAATGGCCTGGATGATCGTCTGGTGGTCCACCCAGCCCATCACCTTGGGACAGACGGCACTTCTGCCGCTGCTGCTTTTCCCGATTCTGGGACTCACCAATAAGGAAGTGGGAATCAGTGCCACCAACGGTTATGTGAATGTTGCCGTACTGCTGACAACATCCGTTTTCTGGATCGGCTCTGCTATCGAGAAGTGGAATCTGCATAAGAGAATTGCTTATACCATTCTGTCAACGGTAGGCACCAAGCCCTTGTCCATCATGATGGCCTTTGCTGCAGTAACCAGCGTCATCTCCATGTGGATGTCCAATACGGCTTCCACAGCTATGATGATTCCCATTGTTTCCGCGCTGGCCATTTCTGTGGCGGAGTATGATGAGGCCTATGCCAAGCGTCTGGGCGCAGCGCTGATGCTGACGGTTGCTTTTGCGGCCACCAATGGCGGTACGGCCACACCCATCGGCAACAATGCCAACATTACCGGCTTCGGTATCATTCAGGAAATGACCGGTGTTGCGATTGACTTCCCCACCTGGATGATGTTTGCGGTTCCTATCTGTGCCATGATGGTGATTGTATCTACCCTGTTGATTTATTATACCATGGGACTGCATAAGGCTTCCTTCAGCATTGACAGAAGCATCATCACAGAGGAGCTGCATAAGCTTGGCAAGATGGAGAAGGGTGAGAAGCAGGTGCTGGTGGTTCTGACCCTTGCCATCCTCAGCTGGCTGACCAAGACACTTTGGACATCTTATCTTCCCTTTATTTCTGATTATATGATCGGCGGCTTCGCAGCGGCACTTCTGTTCCTGTGGCCGGTGAATTGGGAAACCAACGAGCCGACACTGGATTTCAAGTATGCCTTGAGTCATACCTCCTGGGATTGTGTATTCCTGATCGGCGGTTCCCTGGTACTGGGCGGTGCCTTTGCCAGCTCCGGTCTGACTGACTGGATCGCGGAACTCATGGGTGGCATCAGTGCGATGCCGGAGTTCCTGGCCATCACCATCATGGCAGTGATCGCCTCTTTCCTGACAGAGCTGGGTTCCAATATCGTGGTGGCTGCGGTATTCATTCCCATTGCGTATTCCATCGCCCAGGCAGGTGGTCACAACTCCATGCTCGCGATGATGAACATCATTTTCTCTTGTGGTTTTGCTTATATGCTGCCCCAGGGCACACCGCCCAACGCGCTGGCAGCCGGTTCCGGCCTGGTGGAGAATCAGCAGATGCTGAAGACCGGTACCATCGTAAAAATTGCCATTCTCATTCTGTATCCGATTATGCTTTTCGGACTTCAGGCCATCGGTCTGATCCGTGTATAAGCAGAACGGCGCAGAACCTATTGTCCATCCATCCTACATACGAAGAAGGCAGGAACCGTCGGGTTCCTGCCTTCTTCGTTGTGTGTATCCTGCCTTTTATACGTTATTTCTTCAATTCTTCGCTCAATGCAGCGAACTGCTCCAGGGTGAGGGCCTCGCCGCGGATGTTTTCGGAAAGTCCCAGGGCCTGCAGGGCCGTAGCGGTTTTTTCCTTCGGAATGGACAAGCCGCCGGCCAGAGCATTCAGTAGGGTCTTCCGGCGCTGGCCGAAGGCCGCCCGGATCACGCTGAAGAGATAGGCTTCATCGCTGACCGTTACAGGCGGCGCCGGGAAGCGCAGGAGCCGGATCACGGCAGAACCCACATTGGGCCGGGGGATGAAGCAGTTGGGCGGCACCAGCTGGACGATTTCCGGCTGCGCATAGTATTGCACGGCCAGAGACAGGGCACCGTAGTCCTTGCTGCCGGGGCCGGACTTCATGCGGTCTGCCACCTCCTTCTGCACCATGACGGTGATGGAGTCGATGGGCGCGTGGCTCTCGAAAAGTCCCATGATGATGGGTGTGGTGATGTAGTAGGGCAGATTGGCCACCACCTTCACGGGACGCCCGCCGCTGTGTTCCCGGAGAACCTCCCTCAGGTCCAGCTTCAGCACGTCATTGTGGATCAGGGTAACATTGTCATAGTCCTTCAGGGTTTCCTTCAGGATCGGAATCAGATTGGCATCAATTTCTACCGCGATTACCGCGCCGGCGGCTTCACAGAGCGCCTGGGTCATGGTGCCGATGCCCGGTCCGATTTCCAGCACGCAGCAGTCCTTTGTGATCTGGGAGCTTTCAATAATATTGCGGAGTACATTCTCGTCGATGAGGAAGTTCTGCCCGAAACGCTTCTGAAAGCGGAAGGCATTGTCCTGGATCACGCGAATGGTCTCCTGGGGATGTATCAGTTTGCTCATCATTTACCTTCTTTTAAGAGATACCGACAAAGCGGCGGGCCTTTCGATAACCCAGGGAAAGCAGTCCCCGCATCCGGAGATAGCCGGGCTCTGCATTGGCCAGGGATTCCTCCAGTGCCACGTATTTATCGGAAAGGGTCAGGATGCAGCCCAGCCGGGAGCTGGGGATGGAGGTGGAGAGGGGAAACATATGACTCCAGATGGCCTTTTTCTCCTTCAATGAGAGGAAATAGCCTTCCGCCTCGGCGTTCTTCACCGCATCCTCCGGGTGGTAGAAGCAGTACCAGCGGCCGTTGTAGGCCTTTTCCACCTCCGGATCCTTCTTATGATAATCCACGAAGCAGAAATCATGGAGCAGTCCCACCCGGGCGGCGCTTTCCGCATCCACATGAAAGTAGGGGGCCAGGGCATGGGCCATCATTGCCACCCGGATGCTGTGATCATAGGTATTGGTGCTGCCGTGGCGGGGAACCTGCTTCAGCAGGAGATACCGGGGATTCCGGGTGATTTCCTTGTACCGCTCGGCAAAACGAAGAGATTTATTGGATAAAACCATGGATAACCTTTCTTCAGTGTTGTTCATTCATAAGGTTTAACGTCTGATGGGCGCCCTGCAAGCGAAGTTTGCGCTGAGCCCATTGGTCATATCATACTGTATTTTTACTAGCCCTGCAACGGAAAGCGGTAGGGGAAAATAACTTGACCTCAGAAAAAAGGAGATTAGAATAGAAATGCTGACCTCATATACAGGCGGGGTCGACGAGGAGCTGTTATGAAAAATCGTAAAAAAATCTTTTTTCGGGATATGGGGACAATGCTGGCGGTGCTGCTTTGCTTTCTGTCCTCCTTTCTCGCTTTTGCCCTGAAGTGGCTTTTGGATACCTGGTCGGAGCTGACGGTGGATGAAATCGTCTACCATCTCACGGCACCGCTTACCGGCACCAGCGGCAGTATGGTGAAGGAATTCCTGTTGCGCTGTATCCTCCCGGCACTTCTGGTGTCGCTGCTGCTGATTTCCGTGTTTCTGGTCTATCGGAAGCGGGGCATTTATGGCCGGGTGCTGGGGCTCAGCATGCTGGCCTCCCTCTTCACCATGGGGGCAACCTTTGCCAATGCCTGGGACGAGATCGATCTCGGGGCCTATATCCAGTCCCAGCTCTCCGTTTCCGATTTTATCGACAGTCATTACGTGGATCCGAAGACCGTGACGCTGCAGTTTCCGGAAAAGAAGCGGAACCTCATTTATATCTTTCTGGAGTCCACGGAGATCACCTTCACGGATACGGAGCACGGTGGGGCCTTTTCCGAGGATCTGATTCCGGGCCTCCGACAGCTGGCGGAGGATAATGAAGACTTCTCCGGCACCGAGGCCCGCCTGAACGGCGGATACAGTATGCCGGGAACTACCTGGACCATGGGCGCCATGTTCGCCCAAACTTCCGGCCTCCCGCTGAAGATTTCCATCGACACCAATGCCATGGACACCCAGAAGTCCTTTTTCCCTTCGGTGGAAACGCTGGGAGACATTCTGGATCAGGAAGGCTACAATCAGGTGCTGATGCTGGGGTCTGTGGGCTACTTCGGCGGACGTAAGCTGTATTTTCAGACCCATGGCAATTACAGCATAGAGGACTATAGTTATTGGAAGAAAAAGGGAAAGTTCCGTTCAGATTACTGGGTGAACTGGGGCTTTGAGGATCGGAAGCTCTACAGCTATGCCAAGGAAGAGCTGAGCCGTCTGTCAGAGGAGGGGGAGCCATTTAATCTGACGTTGTTGACGGTAGATACCCATTTCCCCAACGGCTATCGCTGTGCCATCTGTCCCACGGATCATGAGGACAATCAATATGCCGATGTCTATGAATGTGCTTCCCGGCAGTTGACAGAATTTTTGCGCTGGGCCCGGCAGCAGGACTGGTATGAGAACACCACGATTGTTATATCCGGAGATCATCCCACCATGGATCACAATTTCTGCCGGGACGTACCGGACAGTTATACCCGGAAAGTGTATACGGCATACATCAATGCGGCAACAGAGAACCATAGCACCGGCTACCGGGACTATACCACCTTTGACAATTTTCCCACGACCCTGGCGGCCATGGGTGTCACGATCCCGGGGGATCGGCTGGGCCTGGGCACCAACCTGTTTTCCGGGACGAAGACATTAAGCGAGGAATACGGTCGGGAATACGAGAAAACAGAGCTGGAAAAGAAATCTCTGTTGATGCAGCAGTTGGGCCAGATCGACCGGGCGGCAGCCTATGAAAGCAAGGCGGCCAAGCTGCAGGCGGAGAAGGAAAAGAAGGAGAAGGCACAGCAGACCAAGGGATAATTCACAGACGGAAGAGGAAAAGTATGATATGATACCGGTGTCATTGCGGAAAAAACCAAACGGAGGAAAATAGATGGATGAGAAAAACAATCCGATGATTGAAATCGTAGACAGTCCGGCGGACGATGTGAAGCGACCGGAGCAGCATCATTCCGGAGAAGAAAAGAAGAAACGTGAAAAGAAGGAAAAGACCGGTTTTCTCGCAGAGCTTTTGGAATGGGTGAAGATTCTGGTGGTGGCCGGTGTGGCGGCTTTCCTGCTCAACAACTTTATCATTGCCAATTCCACCATCCCCACAGGCTCCATGGAGAACACCATCATGGCCCACAGCCGGGTATTCGGTTCCCGCCTGCATTATACCTTCGGTGAGGTGCATCGGGATGATGTGGCGATTTTCGTTTACGGTTACACCTGCCGGGACTGCGGTGCCCAGTACCGGGAAACGGAGGCGGGGGTATGTCCCAACTGTGGCCGGGAAGATGCAAAAAACAAGGTGATCTACTATGTGAAGCGGGTCATCGGCATGCCGGGCGACCACATTGAAATCAAGAAGACCGGAGAGGTGGACGTTTCTGAGATCACGAAGCTGAATGTGCGTTCCGAGAGCGGCAAGGTGCCGGTGGGAACCTTGTATGTGAACGGCGAGGCCAAGGAGGAAGTTTATCTGCCGGAGCCCATGCTTTGTGACGGGGACAGTTTCCCGGAGGTGGATGTGACGGTGCCGGAAAACTGCTACTACATGCTGGGCGACAACCGGAACAATTCCGCCGATGCCCGCTACTGGGGTGAGAACAACTTCGTGAAGCGAGATCGCATGGTGGCGAAGGTCTATGTGAAGTACTGGCCCTTCAGTGAGATGGGCCTGGTGAAGTGAGTCGCCTTCACAGAAAAAACATAGATAAGGCATAAAATGATAACGCATTTTCGTGTGTCCGTCTGACGCGGACAGCGGAGGAAAGGAGCATTATGGCAAAAACAGAGGGACAGAAGCTGGAGGAACAGCTTTGTTTTCAATTCAAAAATATCGGTATGGAGCGGCCGGAGGAAGTAGAAAAGGCCCAGGCCTTTGCCGAGGGCTATAAGACATTTCTGGATCACTCGAAGATTGAGCGGGAATGTGTGCGGTATACGGAAGCACTGGCGAAGGAGGCGGGATACCAGGTCTTTGAACGGGGCAAAAAGTACAGCGCCGGCGACAAGGTGTATTACATCAACCGGGGCAAAAACATCATCCTGACCACCTTCGGACAGAAGCCGTTGACCGAGGGCGTGCATTTCAACATTGCCCATATCGACTCCCCGCGTCTCGACATCAAGCCGAATCCCCTGTACGAGCAGGACGAGCTCAGCTACCTGAAGACCCATTATTACGGCGGCATCCGGAAGTACCAGTGGGGCGTAACACCGCTGGCACTGCACGGTAGGGTAATGTTGGCGGACGGTACACACGTGGACCTGGCCGTGGGTGAGGAACCCGGCGACCCGGTATTTCTGGTGACGGATCTTCTGCCCCATCTTTCCGGCAAGCAGAATGAGCGTCCCCTGCGGGAGGGGCTTCGCGGTGAAGAGCTGAACATTCTGCTGGGCTCCACACCGGTAGCGGATCCGGAGGTGAAGGCGGCTTTCAAGCTGAAGGTGCTGTCGCTTCTCCATGAGAAGTATGGCATGACGGAGAAGGATTTCCTGCGGGCAGAGCTTACCATGGTGCCGGCCCAGAAGGCCATGGATGTGGGCCTGGACCGCAGCATGATCGGTGCCTACGGACAGGATGACAAGGTCTGTGCCTATACAGCGGTGATGGCGGAGCTGGAGACAGTAAAGCCAATGCATACCACAGTGACGCTGCTGACCGATAAGGAAGAGATCGGCTCCGAGGGAAACACCGGTATGTCTTCCGATGCACTGCTTCATTACATGGAGGATCTGGTGGAATGCGAGGGCGAGAGAGTGCGGGATGTGCTTCGGGCTTCTCTGTGTCTTTCTGCCGATGTCAATGCAGCCTTTGATCCCACCTTTGCGGATGTCTATGAGAAGCAGAACGCCTCTTACCTGAACCACGGACCGGTGTTCACGAAGTATACCGGAAGCCGCGGCAAGTCCGGCTCCAATGACGCCTCTGCTGAGACCATGCAGAAGATCATCCAGTATATGGATGAGGCCGAAATCATGTGGCAGATCGGCGAGCTGGGCAAGGTCGACGAGGGCGGCGGCGGAACCATCGCGCAGTTCATGGGCGATATGGATGTGGATACCGTGGACCTGGGCGTTCCGGTGCTCTGTATGCATGCGCCCTTTGAGGTGACGTCCAAGCTGGATGTTTACTATACCTACAAAGCCTTCAAGGCATTTAATCCGTAAAAGAGATATTGTGGGAAGGCCTACTTCGGCAGGCTTCCCGCGATCATAAAATCCGCTCCGCTCTGCGGGGCCATGAGGAGAAGAAATTATGAAGAAGAGACTTTGCATGGCAGCGGCGCTGCTGGCCATGACAGTGGCGGCAGCAGGCTGCGGCAAGAAGAACACAGCAGAGGAAACCACCACGGCAGCAGAAAGCACCGCAGAGACAGTTTCCGCGGATGATCCGGAGGTGCAGGCACTGGAGAGCACAGAAAAGCCCACAGCCCCGGCCGTGGAGGACATGGGTTCTGCCACATTCCCGGAGCTCAGCAGCATTACCGTCAGCGTCTCACCGGCAGAGACCGTGACCGATGAGGAGCTGGAGAGCCAGATCAATTATTTGCTGTCTCAGAATATGGAGGAGGTCTCCGAGAAGGCAGCGCTGGGCGATACGGTGAACATCGACTACGTGGGCACCATCGACGGCGAGGCGTTTGACGGCGGTTCTGCAGAGGGCTATGACTTGGAGCTCGGTTCCGGCAGTTTTATCGATAACTTCGAGGACCAGCTGGTGGGCTATGGTGCCGGTGACAAGGTGACGGTCAAGGTTACCTTCCCGGATGATTATTCACAGGAGAGACTCCAGGGCAAGGCCGCTGAATTTGCTGTGACAGTAAATTCTGTGAAGCGTGCACCGGAGCTCACAGACGCCTGGGTACAGAGCTATGAGAACACCAAGGCCACCACAGTGGATGCATTCCGTGAGGAGCAGAGAGCGCTGCTGCAGGCCACCTATGACAACTACTATCACAGCGATGTGCAGCAGAAGGCGCTGGAAGCTTTGATCGACGCCTCCGACATTAGCCTTTCCGATGCCATGAAGCAGTACGGTGAGGATTTTGTGCTTTACTCCAACGTGCAGCAGGTGAAGAACTACGGCATGAGCCTGGCAGATCTTCTCAACATGTACAGCATGACGGTTTCCGAGTTCAAGGAGGAAATGGCCAGCGAGGGCGAGAGCTATGCCGAGCAGTATTTTGTGGTGAAGAAGCTGGCGGCAGACCAGGGCATCACGGCCACCGACGAGGTGATGGATGCACTGGCCAAGAATCTCAGTGAGCTGAGCGGCGAGGAATATACCAAGGAATCCCTCATTGAAAGCTATGGTCAGGAGACTGTGGAGGGCGAGGCCGTGAATGAGGCTGTGCTTTCCTATCTTGAGTCCCAGGTGCAGGTGACCGAGGAGACTGAGGAAGCTGAAGAAAGCAGCGAGACGGCGGATGCCGCAGAAGAGAGCACTGTAGCAGAGGACACAGAGGCTGCTACAGAGGCGACTTCCGAATCCGAGAGCCAGGCGGAATAAAACCATCATAATAGACAGAAACAGCCCCGGTAGGGAAGGACAGCTTGACGATTGTCCCCTATCGGGGCTATTCTTTTGCTATCAACAGCAAGGTGACAGAAGTGTTTTTAGGGGACAGTGAAGCATGAAAACAGGAAAATATGGTAGACAGATACTGGCGCTTATTCTGAGTCTTGGCATGGTGATGCCATTATGCTCAGCGGGCGAATGGACAGCCTATGCCCGCAGTCGGAAAATGGCCAGTGCATCGGATCTTTTCCGGGAGGAGAGAGCCAGTGCCAGCAATGTAAGCCGGAGTCGAAGCGACGAGAGATCAATGGTTCCGGCTGCCTTGACAATGGCAGAAACAGAAGATATCGGACTCGACGTCTATCATAGTGGCGGTGAATTCACAGATGAGGAATTTACTTTTACCTATACCACGGTCAAACATCAGGAAAGGGAGATGACCGTGGAACAGGGCAGCACCCACGGCATCGTGGTACTGACCCAGACCTGCCGGTTTGAACGGGATGGTGATACCTACAAGGGATTTAAGGTCCTGGGCATGCGCATCGAGCTCCCGACGGGATATGATGAGGATGATGAAGAGGCGTTCGACACGGAGCAGGATATGCAGGCATACTACGCCAACAGCATTGGAGAAGGCGAATATTGCGCCAACATGCTCATGGAACTGACAGGGGATGAGGCATTTACCGGAGAGCTTTACTATACGGAAGACGCGGACCCGGAGGACGCAGAATGGGAAAACTATGAGGATGCGTCCCTTTCCGGACAGAGATATAATATCAAGCTTTGGCAGCCCCGAGGCTGGTTTTTAGCGAAGGTGGAACCAAGAGAGGAGAAGGAAGAAAAGGGAAAGGCATTGATCATTACCCTGAGCGGAGATGCGACCCTGCAGGACACACCGGATGCAGATGGCGATGCTTTACGGAGCACTCTGATCCGGACCGAGCAGTTTTCGGCCGAAGACATTACCATATTAAATGTTCCGAGTGGCAGCAAAGAGGATTACAAGTCAAAGATCTGGGACTGGATAGATGCAGCAGCAGAGGAGGAAGGGCTGCGATTGATTGCCTACAGCGGGCATGGAAATTTTCTGGATGACGGCAGTGCGGAACTCAGTATGGGGGATAATGCCATTTCTGCCTACGAACTGAAACAACATGTCAGTCAATTAAAGGGAAAGCTGGTCATGATGTTTGACAGCTGTTTTTCCGGCGGTATGATCCTGCCGACAGCCCTGGAGGGGGAGGAAACAGAGGACGCTGCGACGGAGGCAGCAGAAGCGGCGCAACAGCAGGCGGAAGATGGTATCGCGACTTTTGTGGATGACTTGAAGAGTGAAGAAACAGAAAGTGAGAATCAGGCAGCGCTTCAGTATTATATCTATGCGGCCGGCTCTGCCTATGAAACCACCATCCAGGGAATAGCCGGTGGGCAGCTGTTCCGCAGCTTCGGTTATGCGCTGGGATACGATCGTCATCGGGGCACGTATCATGTTTTTGCTGCGGATACCGATGGGGACGGATGTATCACAGCAGGAGAACTGGGACAGTACATTCGAAATGCCGGCCTGTATTCCACGCCAAGTATTTATCCGGAGGACAGTGATGAGGTGCTGTTCCGTTACAGGGAAGAGACGGGAATACCGGCAGCGTTCTCAGTTAAGCGGACGGACAGCGGCAATATCCGTCTCAATGAGGACGGCAGTGTGGATGTGTCGGTGCTGGTTACCAATCACAGTGAAGAGGACATTTCTTTTGATGCCTTTGCGGCCCGGGTAAAAGAAGTGAACATTCTCATGCCGGGCAGCTATGAGGACTGTCTGAGTAGAACGGATGCCGGCAATTTGTTTTATCAAGAGGAGGTCAATCAGTACAATGTACCGGCCCATGAAGCAGAGGAATTCACGTTGCATTTTGAAGATGCCCGTCATCGTCTGGAAAAAGGCGGAAGGTTTCTGATCCGCTTATGGGGCACTGAAGAAACCGCGGCAGACCACTTTGCAGTGACGGATTTTTATATTGCCAACGATGAAACGGAGAATGAGGAGATCGACAAAGCGGCTTTTCAGATACAGAAGCCGGGAAATGTTAACGCAGCGGAAAATGCGGTGAAGGTGTCTTCCATTCTGCCGGTGGTGGTGCGTTTCGACCGGGAACCCACGAAAAAAACGGGTTATGCCGCCTGCACACTGACCGCCCGGGCGCTGGATCTTGGTGAATCTCAGGCGTATACAACCGATGAACAGGGACGAATTCTGGACAGCCAGGGACAGGAATCGGATACGACGAAGTGTCAGTGGATCATGCTCTATGAGGACCTGCGTCCGCAGTATGTCCGAGAAGAAAGATATACAACGACGGAACAGCAGGCCGCCTATTACAGTTATATGTGGGATGTGGCGGGGCTGACAAAGGGGCATTACTATGCCCTGCAGATCCTATGTCATTACGATGATGGCACCGAGGCGACGAAGACGACATTCCTGCAGTCTGTTACGCAGGAGGAGGCTGATGCAACAGCTTACGTGATCGCTGAGCATTATATCGAAATGTCTTATTTTCCCCAGAGCTACAGTGGCGGTATTCGTCTCGGAGAGGGATGGGATAATGCCGGCGAGGATAGCACAGTGAAGAAGGCCAGCGAGAATTTTCTGCAGCTTTTGAAGCAAAACAGCTATCGGTATGACGGAGAAAGCGGTACGGAAACAAAAAATATGCAGTACAGCATTGCCGATGAAAATGGCGGTTCCGGTTGGTATCAGGTCGATGCGGATGGAAAACTGACGGCTATGCCGGAGGATGCGCATTTTGAACAGGGCGGCAGCTATGTGACACGCATCACCATGCGCATTGATGAGAATTGGAATGCCGTTTTTGCGGAGGGGACAAATTTCCGTGTTGGCGGGCATAGCTTGTACGACAACAGTCCGTATCGAACAGAGGAAAATGCCGACGGTGCCATACCCTATACCTCCGGGACAGATCCGGAGAATCCGAAGCAGGCGGTGATTTATGTATTGCATCAGGATATCGGCGTTCCGGAGGATGCGCTGAAGGTATGCAGGGCCGACAGCAGTACACCGCTGGCGGCAGAGGAGACGCTCTGTGTGGGAGATGAGATTGATGTCTATGTGCCCAATGGATACAGTATCAGTGCCGCGAAAAGTGTAAGCGGATTGGAAAAGGTAAAGAGCACAGGCAAGTACACGAGATATCGTGTGCTTGGCAATCTTCCGCGTATTAAAATCCGTATGTATCGGCCCAATAACGATAACATAGAACAGAGCTGCCGGTGTGCGTCTGTGCTCTACAGCTACAAGGTAGAGGATGCAGAAGGAGCCGTGTACAGCATTACCGCACCGGATAAAATCTTTTATGAGCGGACAGCGCAGGGAGAACTGGAACTGACGGGAGGAAAGATCAGCTATTATACTTCGCGGTATAAGAGGACGACGAGAACCCTGGAAAAATTCATGAGCATCTATGAAAACTGTCTGTATATTTATGATGCCGATGAGGAAGCATATCAGCCGTGGGACAACGCTTTCCTGAATGTCTTGGGGAGCCATACGCTGTATATTTTTTACAAGGGACGCCATTATGAGGCCTTCACCATCGAGGTGGGCCATGTGCAGGGAGACGACTTTGTCGTCGAGGCAGAATTTGGGGATAAAACAGCGGCAGCGGAGGCTGTACTTTGCTTATCGGTGCAGACCGAGACGGAGAACACGGAAAAGGGCAGTATTCGCGTGCAGCATGAGGTGAAGCGGAATACGGGAGGAAAACTTACGACCCTGCCTGTGATCAGCGGAAGCATTTCTTATATGATCCCTTATCCGGACGGACTGGACAGCAATGATACATATGAAGTGAAAGATGGTAATGCCAATGTGCCTGTTCAGCTGGAAAAACGGGCAGAGGGGCTGTGGATCACCGCGAACAGAAACGGCAGCTTCAGCATTCTTTACCGAAAAGAAGAGCAGACACCGGATACGAAGCCGGAACCTGTGCCGGATGTGACACCGGATACGAAGCCGGAACCTGTGCCGGATGCGACACCGGATACGAAGCCGGAACCTGTGCCGGATCTGACACCGGATAGAACACCGGAATGGACGCCGCCCGTTTCCACCGGAAGAAAAGGCGGCGGAGGTGCCGTTGTCCGAAGCTTCAGAACAGGACTCTATGGCAAGGGATGGAAATTGGTGAACAGAGATGGAAGGAGCAGCTGGTACTATTTCGGAGAGGATGGACGCATGTGCACGGGCTGGCTGCAGCTACAGGGAAAGTGGTATTATCTGCAGCCGGACGGCAGAATGGCCACGGGATGGATACACCTCGGAACAGACTGGTATTATCTGGATACCAACGGAGTGATGTTGACTGGTGAAACGGAAATAGAGGGGAAAATCCAGTCCTTTTTACCGGATGGCAGATGGATTGCGTCTTGACAGCATCGCTTTAGCATGTTAGAGTGTTGAACTATAGAAATGCAATGACAGACGGGAAAGACCGGCAGGAGGAGAATATTATGAAGAAGACAGTGGTACTTGGCGCGGCAGCGTGTCTTGCGATGGGAATGATGAGCGGCTGCGGCAGCAGCACAACAGCGACAACGGCAGCAGCCACAGAGGCTGCCGCAGAGACGACAGCGGCAGCGGGGGAGACCACAGCTGCTGAGGCGGATGCAGAGAGCTCTGCCACAGCTGTGAAGACGCCCACAGGCAAGTTCACCGTTGGTTTCGATCAGGAATTCCCGCCCATGGGCTTTGTGGGAGATGATGGTGAGTACACCGGCTATGACCTGGATCTCGCCAAGGCTGTCGCAGATAAGCTGGGACTCGAGTTCGTGGCACAGCCCATCAACTGGGATTCCAAGGACATGGAGCTGGAGAGCGGCAACATTGACTGCATCTGGAATGGCTTTACCATGCAGGGACGTGAGGACAGCTACACCTGGGTTGGCCCTTACATGGCCAATGAGCAGGTATTCGTGGTGAATGCGGATGCAGGCATCACCGGCACCGCAGATCTGGCCGGAAAGGCTGTGGAGGTACAGAAGGATTCCTCCGGCCTGGCAGCATTAAACGAGGATGAAAATGCAGAGCTGAAGGCAAGCTTCGGTTCCGTGACCGAGGTAGCGGATTACAATACCGCACTGATGGATCTTGAGTCCGGTGCCTGCGATGCCGTATGTATGGATTCCATCGTAGCCGGCTATCAGATCACATCCTCTGGAAAGGACTTCGTGATCCTGGATGACGTGCTTTCCAAGGAGGAGTACGGCATCGGCTTCAAGAAGGGTGAGACCGAGCTGGCAGAGGCTGTAGACATTGTACTGAAGGAGCTGGCAGAGGACGGCACTGTAGGTGAGATCACAGAGCAGTGGTTCGGCGATGCTTCCGTATTTACACTGAAGTAATCGGCAGAAAAGAGAGGATAGCGGAGAGGCAACGGCGCAGCAGAAGCTGCGCCGCTTTCTGCGAAATGTCTTTGCATGCGTTAGAGAGAAGAGAAGAGGTGGAAAGGTGTCATTATCACAGATTTTGCTGCAGCTTTTGGGCGGATTGGGCGTCAGCGTACAGATTTTTCTGATTACCCTGATTTTTGCGTTGCCCCTGGGACTCCTGGTGGCCTTTGGCAGAATGAGCAAGAATCCCCTACTCAGTGCGTTCACAAAGATCTACATCTCCATCATGCGGGGAACGCCGCTGATGCTGCAGCTTTTTGTGGTCTACTACGGCCCCTATTACCTCTTTAAGATCAAGCTGAGTCCCACCTATCGGAACAGCGCCGTATACATCGGCTTCATCATCAACTACGCCGCTTACTTTGCCGAGATCTACCGCTCGGGCATCCAGTCCATGCCGGTGGGACAGGCGGAGGCTGCCGAAATCCTGGGCTACACCCGGCTGCAGAGTTTCTTCCGCATTACCCTGCCCCAGGTGATCAAGCGCATCCTGCCGTCTGTGACCAACGAGGTTATCACTCTGGTGAAGGATACGTCCCTGGCGTTTTCCATTTCTGTTATGGAAATGTTTACGACGGCGAAGGCACTGGCTTCCAGCCAGACTTCCATGACGCCACTGATCGCAGCCGGTATTTTCTACTATATCTTTAATTTCCTTGTGGCCTGGCTGATGGAGCGCATGGAAAAGAAGCTCGACTATTACAAGTGAGGCGGCTATGAATCTTCTTGAAATCAAAAATCTGAAAAAAAGTTTTGGCGATCTGCAGGTGCTGAAGGATATCAGCATGAATGTGCGGGACGGCGAAATTGTTTCCATCATCGGTCCCTCCGGCTCCGGAAAATCCACCCTGCTGCGTTGTGCGACTTTGCTGGAGACCATGGATTCCGGCACGCTCTGCTATGACGGCACCATTGTGGCGCAGAATGACAGCAATGGCAAGGCAGTCTATGTGGATCGTAAGACCCTCCGGGAAGTGAAGAGCATTTACGGACTGGTTTTCCAGAACTTTAATCTTTTCCCCCACTGGTCGGTGCTGCAGAACGTGACGGATGCGGTGATTCATGTGCAGAAAAAGCCCCGGGCGGAGGCAGAGAAGATGGGTCGGGAGCTGCTGCAAAAGATGGGACTGGCGGATAAGGAAAAGTACTATCCCTATCAGCTTTCCGGCGGACAGCAGCAGAGAGTGGCCATTGCCCGGGCACTGGCGCTGAACCCGAAGGTGCTGTTCTTTGACGAGCCTACTTCGGCGCTGGATCCGGAGCTCACGGGCGAGGTGCTGCAGGTGATCCGTTCCCTGAAGGAGTTGCACATCGCCATGGTCATCGTTACCCACGAAATGACATTCGCCCGAGATATCTCCGACGAAGTCATTTTCATGGCAGACGGTGTGATCGTCTGCAGCGGAAAACCGGAGGAGGTCTTCAATTCGGACAATGAAAGAATGCGCAGCTTCCTGGGACGGTACCAGGGGATGCTGTGATTTATCACAATCGTGCAAGTTTTCACACCAGCTTCTTCCTTGAAGCTTGTCCACGTCTATGCTACACTGATGTTGATAACTATGTGTAAAAGTGCAAAAAACTGTGGATAAGTCAGTGGAAAAGCGGGGAAAACCGCAAAAAAGCAAAAAGTTATCCACATTTTGGGATAATGAGATGGGAAAACACAGCAAAAAAAAGAAATATCAGGAAAAGCTGAAAAAAGCGAAAAAGCGGCTGAAGCGGATGGAAAAGGAGCTTGCCGCGCTGCGGGAAGCGAAGACGGCATCGGCTTCTGAGCAGAAAGTGCAGGAAAAGAAAGTGGAAGCTGTGCAGCGGGAGGCGTCGTTACGGGAGCCTTTGGGTGAGCGGCTGCAGGGATTCACATCGGAAGCGCTGCCGGAGGCCCGGGGACTTTTGGACGAACTGCGGCAGCTGCTGAAGGCATTTTTGCGGGATCCGCAGGAATGCATTTCTCGGGAGCTTGAAAAATCCGGACATACAGCAGCATGGCTTGTGTATCTTTTGGGAATACTGCCTTTTTTGGTCATGGGACTTCTGCTGGGCGGACTCGTCGGCGGCCTGCAGCTGGGGCTTCTTTACGCCCTGCTGTCATTACTCTATCCCTTTGTGTTTTTCCTGCTGAGCCGGAGTCGGCGGAGTCTTCAGTTAAAAACGGTGTTCCCCTGCTTCTGGACAGCGGATCTGGGCGTTTGCCTCGTGCATCTTCTGAGCATGCTGCTGGTCCTGCTGGGGCTCTGGTTCCTGGCCCTTTTGCTGGAACTGACAGCATTACCCCTGCAGATGGTATTCCGGTATATGGCAGCGCTGGGACTGTCGGAGATGGAGAGCCGGGAGGCCATCCGCAGCACGGTGTTGAGCGCAGCAGCGGTGATGCTTTTCCTTCTGCTACTCTTGTTTATGGGCTTCGGGGCGGCACTTCTCAACAGCGCACTGGGACAGCTTTTGGACGGTGGGCTGGACGTGAAAGCGGTGCTCAATTTCCTGCTCCAGTATTTATAGAAAAACTTATTCTTGCGCAGCTTTCGAAAGTTTCCTATAATAAATGAACATGTTTTATGCGGTGTCTTCGGACTCTGCATTTTTAGGAGGAAAAAACTATGAAAAAAAGACTTGTTGCGCTTACGATGGCGGCCTCTATGGTTGCATCTCTGGCAGCTTGCGGCTCTTCATCATCCACAAGCAGCAGTGAAACCACAAAGGCTGCTGAGGCAGCAGAGGGCGAGACTGCCGCTGCAGCTGAGGCTAAGGACGCGTCCGACGTGAAGGTTGGTATCATCACTGACCTGGGCGGCGTTAATGATGGTTCCTTCAATACTTCTGCATGGCAGGGTCTGCAGAGAGCACAGCAGGAGCTGGGTATCGAGGCCAACTATCTGGAGTCTCACACTGACGCAGATTACAAGCCGAACATCGAGACCTTCCTGGATGAGGATTATGACATGATCATCTGCATCGGCTATGCGCTGGCAGATGCACTGAAGGAGGAGGCTGAGGCCAATCCGGATCAGAAGTTCGCCATCGTTGATGACGCAACGCTGGCAGATTATGACAATGTCACAAGCCTTATGTTCGAGCAGGCACAGGCTTCCTACCTGGTAGGCTACGTTGCCGGAAAGACCACAAAGAGCAACAAGGTCGGCATCGTTCTTGGTATGTCCACCGATGTTATGCACCAGTTCGGCTATGGCTATGTGGCAGGTGCCATCGATGCCAACCCGGATGTAACCGTTCTTCAGAACAATGCAAACTCCTTCGCAGATACCGCTGCCGGCAAGACCGCTGCCAACACCATGATCGCTGATGGTGCAGACGTGATTTTCCACGCAGCAGGCGGTACTGGTCTGGGTGTGATCGATGCCTGCAAGGAGGCCGGTATCTGGGCCATCGGTGTAGACTCCGATCAGAGCTCTGTGGCACCGGAGACCATCCTGACTTCTGCTATGAAGAGAGTGGACAATGCGGTTTACGACATTGCAAAGGCAACCGTAGACGGTACTGTAGAGGCCGGTGTGAAGACCTATTCCCTGGCTGACGAGGGTGTGGATATCGCTCCCACAACCGACAACCTCAGCGATGAGATGCTGACAGAGATCGAGGAAGTGAAGCAGAAGATCATCAGCGGCGAGATCACTGTTCCGGAGAACAAGGCTGATTTCGAGGCAAAGTACGGTGATGTTTACCAGCTGGATGACTAAAGATCCGTGGCATTTTTGATCTTCAGATCGATAGAAAGTAAGTAAGAGAAGACCATTTGGTCCGTGTGCAGCAGCGTAGCTGTGCATGGATCGGATGGTCTTTTTGCATGCTGAAGAAAACCGGTGGAATATTTTTCACAAAGCATAGAGATATGGAAAATAAATGTTATAATAGAAATATTCATATCACAGGACACAGGCTGTCCTGTCGAATCTTTTTATTGAAGGAGTTAATGCAATGAGAGACATCAGTATGACGCGGGTCAATGAGACGCGTCAGGAAATGCTGAATACGGTGAAGTCGAAGACATTGACCCATGAACAGAAGGTGGCCACCATGGCCAATCTGGCGGATTCCATGCTGGAGGTGCTGGATCTGCCGGAGGGACTGGACGAACTGTTGAATCGACCGATTTCCGAGCAGTGCATCTGTGATCTGTCAGAGGGGCATGCGCCGCTCCGGCCCCGGTACATCATTCCGGATTATGATCGCTTTTTCCGGGAGGGTTCTCAGTTTTTGAATCTGACACCGCCGACGGATCTGTATGAGGCCATCAATGACCTGGAGATTTTCTATAAGCATGTGCCGTCGGTGACCAATTATCCGGTTTATGTGGGTGCGTTGGACAAGCTGCTGGATCCCTTCGTACAGGATATGGAGGAGAGCCAGGCGCTGAAGCTTATCAAGCTTTTCCTCATCAACATGGACAGGACGATCCTGGATTCCTTCTCCCATGCGAACCTGGGACCGGAAGACAGCAAGGCGGGCCGACTTCTGCTGCAGGCCATTGCGGAGACCAAGGATGCGGTGCCCAATGTTACCATGAAGTACGATGAGAGCATCACACCGGATGATTTCGCGCTGCTGGCGGTGAAGGCGGCGCTGGCCAGTGCAAAGCCCAGCTTTGCCAACCACAGCATGTTCCGCAGCGAATTGAAGGATGACTATGTCATTGCCTCCTGCTACAACGGCTTGAAGTACGGTGGTGGTTCCTATACGCTCTGCCGTCTGATCCTCGGCAACATCGCGAAGCGGGCAAAGAACACAGAGGATTTCCTGAATAAGGAGCTGCCCTATGTCATGGATATTCAGGCCCGGTATATGGATGAACGCATCCGCTTCATTGTGGAGGAGAGCGGATTCTTTGAGAACAACTTCCTGGCGAAGGAGGGTTTCATTCAGAGAGACAAGTTCACCGCCATGTTCGGTCTGGTGGGTCTCGCCGAGGCTGTGGACATCCTTCTGGAGAAGGAAGGAAAGCAGGGACTTCGCTTTGGTAAGAGCGAGGAGGCCACGGCATTGGGTGTGCGGATCATGGATTGCATCAAGGCCTTCAACGACCAGCACGTGAATCCGTACTGCGAAGCCACAGGCGGTCATTTCCTGCTGCATGCCCAGGTGGGCATTGCCAGCGACGTCGGTGTGACACCGGGTACCCGGATTCCCATCGGCGAGGAGCCGGAGAATCTGGTGGATCAGCTGCAGGTACTCAGCCATTTCCACCACTACTTCCCGTCCGGCACCGGAGACATTTTCCCCATCGACATGACGGTGCACAGAAATCCGGACTATGTTCTGGACATCATCAAGGGCTCTTTCCGGATGAACCTTCGATACCTTTCCTTCTATGCCAGTGATTCCGATGTGATCCGTATCACCGGCTATCTGGTGAAGCGCTCGGAGATTGAGAAGCTGGAAAAGGGCGAGAATGTGAAGCACGATACCACAGCCCTGGGTATGGGTGCCAAGCACAACGGCCACATTCTGGAACGTAAGGTACGCTAATGCAGGCACCCGTCAACCGCATCATCCCCTTCAGTGCGGTGGATGGTCCGGGGAATCGGACGGCGGTATTTCTGCAGGGCTGTAACATCAACTGTAAATACTGCCACAATCCGGAGACGCGCAGGCTCTGTCAGAACTGCGGAAAGTGTGTGAATGCCTGTCCGACGGGTGCTCTTTCACTACAGGTGGGCAAGGTCAGCTTTGACTGGGAGAAGTGCTGCGGCTGTGATACCTGCATTCATACCTGTCCCCACGATGCCAGTCCGCGGATTCGCTGGATGACCGCAGAGGACTGCCTGGGAGAAATTCTCAAAAACGTGCCTTTTATCCGGGGCGTCACGGTTTCCGGCGGGGAATGCACTCTGCATCCGGATTTTCTCCGGGAGCTGGGGACGCGGTGCCGGGCCCATGGACTCGGCTATCTTCTGGATGCCAACGGTACTTATGATTTCGAGGCGGATCCGGCTGGACTTCTGGATGTGATTGACGGGGGCATGCTGGACATCAAGGCTTGGGATTCGGCGGAGCATCGGAAGGTGACCGACGCGGATAATGCTTTGATCCGGAAAAATCTTTGTTTTCTCGCAGAAAAGGGAAAACTGGAGGAGGTGCGGACCGTTGTGGTGCCGGAACTGTATGACTGCGCCGGGACCGTGCGGGAAACTGCCCGGGCCTTAAAGCCCTATCTGGCAAAGAAGCAGATTCGATACAAGATCATCGCCTATCGGCCCATGGGCGTCCGGGAGGCGTATCGACAGTTCCGCAGCCCTTCGCAGGCAGAGATGGAGGCGCTGAAGGCGCTGGCCGAGGCCGAGGGGATGGAAAACATTGTGCTGATATAAAAATTATCACGTGGGCACCCCATAGGATAATGGAGGAAGATATATGAAAAGCAATATGGACGTGAATACCGTCGTCATTGAAATGAAGGATATCGTGAAGAAGTTCGGCAATTTCACTGCCAACGATCACGTGAATCTGACTGTTCACAAGGGCGAGGTGCATGCGATTCTCGGAGAAAATGGTGCAGGAAAGAGTACACTGATGAACATGCTTTATGGTATGTTCCGGCCCACCTCCGGCACGATCCGCATCAATGGACAGGAGGTGGTGATCAGCAACCCGGATAAGGCCATCGCCCTGGGCATCGGCATGGTGCATCAGCACTTCATGCTGGTGCAGCCCTTTACGGTAACCGAAAACATTATCCTGGGATCGGAGCCGGTGAAGGGACTGCGGGTGGATCTGAAGAGCGCTAAGGAGAAGATTCTGGCGCTTTCCAAGCAGTACAACCTGAAGGTGGACCCGGATGCAAAGGTAGAGGACATCAGCGTGGGCATGCAGCAGAGAGTGGAGATTCTCAAGGTGCTGTACCGGGGCGCGGATCATCTGATTCTGGATGAGCCGACGGCATCCCTGACGCCCCAGGAAATCGATGAGCTCATGGAAATCATTCGGAACCTGACGGCAGCCGGAAAGTCTGTGGTGCTGATTACCCATAAACTGAAGGAGATCAAGGCCTGTGCAGACAACTGTACCATCATCCGCCGCGGCAAGTACATCGACACCGTGAAGGTGGCGGATTGCTCCGAGGATGATCTCGCGGCCATGATGGTGGGCAGACAGGTGAACTCGAAGGTAGACAAGAAGCCCCAGGCACCGGGAAAGGCCGTTCTGGAGGTGAAGAATCTGCATGCGAAGGATTACCGCGGTGTCGAGATCCTGAAGGGGCTGAATCTTTCGGTGCATGCGGGCGAAATCGTAGGTCTCGCCGGTATCGACGGAAACGGACAGTCACAGCTGGTGGAGATTCTTACGGGTCTCGGCAAGGCATTGTCCGGTGAGGTCATCATGAATGGGGAGAATGTGGTGAACAAGAATGCCCGGACGTTGTTCGAGAAGGGCATTTCCAGTATCCCGGAGGACCGGCAGAAACATGGTCTGGTGCTGGACTTCACCGTTGCGGAAAACCTGATCCTCCAGAACTATGCGGAGGCACCCTATGCGAAGAATGGCATTCTCCAGAAGAAGGTGATTCAGGAGCATGCCACGGAGATGATCGACAAGTTCGACATCCGGCCCCAGGGCTGTGAGACCCGACTGGCGGGACAGCTTTCCGGCGGCAACCAGCAGAAGGTGATCATCGCCCGGGAGGTCACCAATGATAAGGATTTGCTGATCGCGTTCAACCCGACCCGTGGTCTGGATGTCGGTGCCATCGAATTCGTACACAAGTATCTGGTGGAGCAGCGGAACAAGGGCCGGGCGATCCTGCTGGTTTCCTTCGAGCTGGACGAGATCATGAGCCTTTCGGATCGTATTGAGGTCATCTTCGACGGACAGATCAACGGCTCCATGCCGGGTGCAGAGGCAGATGAGTATCAGCTGGGACTTTTGATGGCAGGAGGAAAGGCGTCATGAAACAGAAAATTTTAAAAAGCACTATGCTTTATACCTTAATTGCCATCCTGCTGGGCTTTCTGGTGGGAGCGGTACTGCTGCTGATCATCGGCGTCAGCCCGGCGGTGGCCTACGGCAAGCTCTGGAACGGTGTCTTCGGTAAGACCAAGTTTACCGTATACAGTGTGGTTTATGCGGCACCGCTGATTTTCACGGGACTTTCCGTGGCCTTCTCCTTCCGTACCGGTGTTTTCAACATCGGCGCCGAGGGACAGTATGTGGTGGGATCCCTGGCTGCGCTGGTCATTGGTATCCTTTGCCCCATGCCGGCACCCATCCATGCCATTGCCTGCATCCTGGCAGCGGCAGCAGCGGGTGCGCTTTGGAGTGCCATCGTGGGTATTCTGAAAGTGAAGCGAGGCATACACGAGGTGCTTTCTTATATCATGTTCAACTGGATCGCTTTTTATCTTTCCAACTTCGTGGTGAACCTGAAGAGCATCCATACCGATCAGGGCGCCGATGCCAGCCGGAACATTCTGGATTCTGCCATGATCAAGATGCCGGATGCCGTGGCCAAGGCAACGGGCTGTACAGATGTTCACTGGGGTATCTTCCTGGCGCTGGCAGCAGCTGTCCTGGTGTGGTTCATTATGGCGAAGACCACCTTTGGTTATCAGCTTCGTGCGGTGGGCTTCTCCCAGACCGCAGCCGAGTATGCGGGCATTGACGCCAAGCGGATCTTCCTGACCTCCATGTCCCTTTCAGGCATGCTGGCCGGTCTCGGCGGTGCCGTGCAGGTGCTGGGTATGTCCGGCCGTGTGGCACAGTTCGCTTCTCAGGAGCAGTACGGCTTCCAGGGCATCACAGTGGCCCTCATTGGTGCCACGAATCCCATCGGCTGCATTTTCTCCGGCTTCTTCTATGGTGCCATGAAGTATGGCGGAAACAAGCTGACGGTTGTGAATGTGCCCAATGAGGTAATCAACATTATCATGGGCACCATCATCATTTTCATTGCCATCACCCCGAAGCTGAAGAGCTTGGTGATCAAGGCGATGGAGAAGAACGGAGGTAAGGACTGATGTTTGTGACATATTTGGGACTCGTAATCAATGCAATCCTCATCTCGACACCGCCGCTTCTTCTGGCGGGCCTGGGCTCCTGTTTCACAGAGCGGAGCGGCGTGGTCAACATCGGTATCGAGGGCATGATGACCATCGGTGCCTTTGTGGGAACCTGTGTGGCCTACTTTACCGGAAACGGTTGGCTGGGCTTCTTCTGCGGCGGACTGGCCGGTGCAGTGCTGGGCCTTCTGCATGCCGTAGTTTGCATCAGCATGCAGGCGGATCAGACCATTGCGGGTACCGCCATCAACTTCATCGGACCGGGACTCGCGCTCTTCATGTGCAAGGCGATTTTCGACTCTTCGGATTCTCCTGCGCTGGAAATTTCCGCCAAGTTGCCGAAGATGTTTGTGGGTGCGTTCCCGGCAGGTTCCTTCGGGTACAACGTGATTTCCACCTATCCGATGGCGTATCTCAGTTTTGTGATCGTGGCGCTGCTGTGGTTTGTTTTTTTCAAGACCCGCTTTGGCATGCGGCTGCGGGCTGCCGGTGAGCATCCGGAGGCCTGTGAGACACTGGGCATCAATGTTTATCATGTGCGTTATGCCTGTGTGATTTTCTCCGGCTTCATGTCTGGTCTGGGTGGTGCCTTTGTCACACTGGCGACGGTGTCTCAGTTCCGTCCGGCCGTTATCGTGGGACAGGGCTTCATTGCCATCGCAGCGGTGATTTTCGGTAAGTTCACGCCGCAGGGCACCCTGATCGGTTGTCTGATCTTCGGTCTGTGCAACGGCGTCAAGTCTCTGTTGGGCGGCGCCAACCTGGTGTCTCCGAACCTGCTGTCCATGATCCCCTATGTGGTGACACTGCTGACCCTGATCTTCTTCGTGGGTGCAGGTCATACACCGGCAGCCAACGGAAAGCCCTTCGTGCGGTCCAAGTAAAAATGAATCTCTGCGGTGCCGAATGCCGGGGGCTTGCATTTCCTCGGGATATTCGGTATAATCACCGCAATTGTAAGGAGGCAGCAGTCACTGCCTCCTTTTCTAAGCGAAGATACAGGAGGAAAGCATAGATGATTGCAGCAAGCAACATTACCTACAGAGTCGGTAAGAAGGCTCTTTTTGAGGATGTGAATATCAAGTTCACGGAGGGAAACTGCTACGGCGTGATTGGTGCCAATGGTGCGGGAAAGTCTACTTTCCTGAAGATCCTGTCCGGTGTGCTGGAGCCCAGCTCCGGCGAGATCGTCATTACTCCGGGACAGAGACTGTCCGTCCTGGAGCAGGATCAGTTCAAATACGATGCCTATACGGTACTGGATACGGTGATCATGGGCAACCAGCGTCTCTATGAGATCATGAAGGAGAAGGATGCGCTGTATGCGAAGCCGGATTTCTCCGATGAGGACGGCATCCGGGCCGCAGATCTGGAAGCAGAATTTGCCCAGATGGACGGTTGGAATGCCGAGGCGGATGCGGAGACGATGCTGAATGGTCTGGGCATTGACAGCAGCCTGCATTATAAGCAGATGAATGAGCTGAAGGGCGCTGAGAAGGTGAAGGTATTGCTGGCGAAGGCGCTGTTCGGCAATCCGGACATCCTGCTGCTGGACGAGCCGACCAACCACTTGGACATGAGAAGGTGAAGGTATTGCTGGCGAAAGCACTGTTCGGCAATCCGGACATTCTGCTGCTGGACGAGCCGACCAACCACTTGGACATGAGTTCCATCGAGTGGCTGGAGGACTTCCTCATCAATTTTGAGAATACAGTGATCGTGGTGTCCCATGACCGTTACTTCTTGAACAAGGTCTGCACCAGCATCGCCGACATTGACTACGGCAAGATTACCCTTTTCGCCGGAAACTACGACTTCTGGTTTGAGTCCTCACAGCTCATTGTGCGGCAGCAGAAGGAAGCCAACCGGAAGAAGGAGGAGAAGATCAAGGAGCTGCAGGAATTCATTCAGCGTTTCTCTGCCAATGCTTCCAAGTCCAAGCAGGCAACTTCTCGTAAGCGGGCGCTGGAGAAGATTGAGCTGGACAACATTAAACCGTCCTCTCGTCAGTATCCCTACATTCAGTTCAAACCCAACCGCGAAATCGGCAACGATGTGCTGGAGGTGAAGAACCTGACGAAGACCATCAACGGTGTGAAGGTGCTGGACAACATCAGCTTCAACCTGAATCGTACCGACAAGGTGGCACTGGTGGGACCGAACGAGCTGGCCAAGACCGTTCTGATGCAGATCATTTCCGGAGAAATGGAGCCGGATTCCGGCGATTACAAGTGGGGACTGACCACCACGCAGGCTTACTTCCCGAAGGACAATTCCAAGGAATTCTCTTCAGAGGATACCATCGTGGAGTGGCTTACCCAGTACAGTCCGGATAAGGATACCCAGTATGTCCGTGGTTACCTGGGCCGTATGCTCTTCAAGGGCGACGACGGCATGAAGAAGGTGAATGTGCTTTCCGGTGGTGAGAAGGTGCGCTGCATGCTGAGCAAGCTGATGATTAGCGGTGCCAATGTCATTATCCTGGATGAGCCGACGGACCACCTGGATATGGAGGCCATCTCTGCATTGAACGATGGACTTACCAGCTTCCCGGGCGTGATCATCTTCGCTTCCCGTGACCATCAGGTGGTGGAGACCACAGCCAACCGTATTTTCGAAATCATCGACGGCAAGCTCATCGATAAGGTCAGCACCTATGATGAGTACCTGGCATCCGATGCGGACATCAAGAAGAGATTTACCTTTACCCTGTCAGATTCTGATGCGACAGATAACTAAATATCATGGGCTGTCTCCGATAGGAGACAGGGTTCCTGTGATATTTAGCGGCGAGCGTAAAGAGGGCTTTGCGAATGGCAAAGTCCTCTTTTTTTAGGAAAACAACCCACTGATTTCATAGGAAATACAAATTTTTTTCATATACTAAAAAGAAAACAGAACAAGGAGTAAGTAAGTGAGAAAGAAAAAGACCTTAAAGATAAGTGGGATGAGCTGCATAAGCTGCCAGAATAAGATTGAGAAAGCGCTTAAGAAAGCAAAGGGAATCGAGAACGCGAGTATCAGTTACGAAACGGAGACGGCAGAAATTTCGTTTGATGACGAAAAAATTTCGCTGAAGGAAATCGAGCAAATTGTAAGAGATGCAGGATACGATATCGGAAAAGATGAAAGCATCGTAAGAACGGCATCCATTCTGATTCTTATTTTTGCGTTGTTCCTTCTCCTTCAGCGGTCTGGTATTCTTAATACACTGGCTCCGGGGCAGCTTGCGGATAGTACGATGAGCTACGGAATGCTATTCCTCATCGGCTTGCTTACCTCTGTACATTGTATCGCGATGTGCGGTGGTATCAACCTTTCCCAGTGCATCGGAAATGGCGGGAAGTCATTTGCATCGGCATTTTCCTATAACCTTGGACGGGTGCTTTCCTATACAGGAATAGGGTTCGTGCTTGGCCTTATTGGAAGCCTTGCGGGAGGCGATGCAAGTATAGGCGTCCCCGTCTTTGTGCAGGGCATCCTTAAGCTTATCGCCGGAATCCTTATGGTGCTTATGGGCATTAACATGCTGAACCTTTTTCCGGGGTTTCGCAAGTTTACACCGCGCGTGCCTAAGCGATTTTCGGTAGCGGTAAACAAGAAGAAAGCAGGCAGCAGCGCGTTTGTCGTAGGACTTCTCAATGGCTTCATGCCGTGCGGACCGCTCCAGTCCATGCAGATCGTGGCTCTCGCATCAGGAAGCCCGGTAAAGGGCGCACTTTCGATGCTGATGTTTAGCCTTGGTACAGTGCCACTCATGCTTGGACTTGGTTCTATTGTGACGATGATTGGCAGGAAATTCACCAGGAAGGTAATGACGGCAGGTTCGGTTCTTGTCGTTGTGCTTGGCCTTGCGATGCTTTCCCAGGGCAGCAGCCTCGTGAGTCCTTACATGCTTTCCGGTGGAAATACCGGAGTAGAGGTTGGTACGGCGGTAGAGGGAGATAGCAACAGCGCGGTGCAGGAAATCCACAGTACATTAACAAGCTATGGATACCCGGATATCACGGTAACAGCGGGCACTCCCGTCAAGTGGGTAATCGATGTGCCGAAGAACACGCTTAATGGATGTAACTATAAGATGCTTCTTTCTGCATACGGAATCGAGCATACTTTTACAGAAGGCGAAAACGTCATTGAGTTTACACCGACAAAGACGGGCGACATTCCATACACTTGCTGGATGGGCATGATCCGTGGAGACATTTTTGTGACAGACGGAAGCGAAAGCGCGGAAACGATTGAGAAACAAAGCGATGCCGTGATTTCTAATAGTGGATGTTGCGGTTCTGGTAGTTCTGGAGTATCTAATGGATGCTGCGGTGGAAGCGTGCGGAACAGCTGTTGCGGAGCATAGAGATTGGAGGAGAATGTGCCAAGGCACATTCTTTTTTGTTGACAACATTTACAACTCAGAATAGAATTTGATTAACAAAGATAACTCAAACGGTTACAAATGTTTAGAAAAGAGAGCAGTGCTATGCTATACGATTTTTTGAAAAATAACTATAAAGAAGGAGAGCCTATATTCTTTTCTGATATCGCAGTTGGAGAAATTACAAAATCTGCTGTAACTCAGCAGCTAAAAAAACTGTGTGACGAGGGAAAATTACAGAAATATGAGAGCGGTATCTACTATTTACCTAAGAAATCACGATTAAAGACCAATGTAGGTGTAAATGCAGATTCGGTTGCCAGATACAAATACATTTCCAAGGACGGAAAAGTAGATGGCTTTTATTCCGGTAATACATTTGCGAATCAGCTTGGGATTTCAACGCAGGTTCCAAATAAGGTTGAGATTGTCAGCAACAATGTAGCTGCAAAAGTAAGAGAAATCCCAATCGGAAAGAGAACGTTCATCGTAAGGAAGTCAGTGGTTCCGATAAATGAGGAAAATGTTTATGTATTGCAGCTACTTGACCTGCTAAAGAACCTTGATGCATATCTGGATGAAAGCTATGATGTGGCCCGCGAAAAAATATCTCGATTTGTGCAGATGCATGGTATTACAAAGAAAGATGTAGATAGATATATAAGAAATTTTTCGGTTACAATATTTAAATATTACTATGAATTGAGGCTTGACGATGTATTTGCATAAGGACGATAGGGAGCTGTTAAGGGACATCATTGTAACGGTATCCGAACGAACCGGGATAGCCGAAAACATCGTGGAAAAGGATTACTATGTGTCAATGATATTAAAAGAATTGGTGCAGAGAAACCCTAATGTGGTCTTTAAAGGCGGAACATCCCTTTCTAAGGCTTATCATGCTATAAACCGTTTTTCGGAGGATATCGATATTACTTTTGAGGAACACTTAGGCGAAGCCAGAAGAAAGAAAGTTAAATATCAACTATTGCAGCCGATCAGCGAAGAATTAGATTTAGCAATCGAGAATTGGGACCTCATCGAAAGCGACAAGGATTATAATCATTATGATTTTGTATACAACTCAGTTTGCGCAGAAGACAAAATAGGACTTCGGCCATATGTGAAGTTAGAGACGGCACTAATGTCATATTCGTATCCAACAGAAGAAAAGACGATTACCAGCATTATATTTGACTGTCTCTCGGAGGAAGAGCCGGAGATCATACGAGAGTATGGGCTAGAGCCGTTTACAATGAAGACACAGGCGATATCCCGAACGATCATAGATAAGATTTTTGCCGTATGTGATTATTATATGGTAGGGAAGGCTACGAGAAATTCAAGGCATTTGTATGACATCTTTAAGCTGAAAAATTATATCGCGATAGACGATAGCTTCAAAAGTCTTTTTGCAGATGTTAGAAAACATAGGACAAGCATGGATATCAAAATAACTCCATCGTCAAGAGCGGACGTAGACCTGATAGCTGTAGCAGAAGAACTTATCCGAACAGATTTTTACGCTGCTGACTATGCGAGCTCAACCATGAAACTGATTTCCGATAACGTACCATACGAAACGGTAAAACAGAATTA